>JBGTUK010000037.1:0-15304 GCA_041939225.1 Devosia sp. | reverse complement strand
ATGTCGCTTTCCTTCATGATGATCAGGTCTTCGCCATTGAGCTTGACCTCGGTGCCGCTCCACTTGCCGAACAGCACACGATCACCGGCCTTGACGTCGAGGGCGACAACCTTGCCGCTCTCGTCGCGGGCGCCGGGGCCCACGGATACGATCACGCCCTCGGAGGGCTTTTCCTTGGCGGTGTCGGGAATGATGATCCCGCCTTTGGTCTTTTCTTCACTGTCGACGCGACGGACGACCACGCGGTCATGCAGGGGACGGAAGCCCATGTTTTGTTCCTCTTGGCATCATTTCTGAATGCAATTTCGGACCTGTTAGCACTCGCTTTGGGTGAGTGCTAACAGGCTGCCGAGGATATAGGGATCGAGCCGGTCCAGAGTCAAGGCGGGTGAACCGAAGTTTTCACTCATGCGTTAGCAAGCCAGCACGACATATTCGAGACATCGTCCAGCACAAGGTGGTTCATATGGTCCAGACGACCCAAACAACACCCAAAATAGTCCCGGTCGAGGGGAGGGTGCACATATCATTCGACGATGCCGAGATCGCCAGCTCCACCAAGGCCCAGCGGCTAGAACGGGGCGGCATGGACTCGCAGATCTTCGTGCCGCTTAATGATGTGCATCCCGGTATCCTTGAGGCATCCGATACCAAGCGCACAGATGCAGGCCCAGGGGAGGCACATTTCTATACAATCAAAACCCTGACCGCCAATGGCGCTGATGAGGCTTGGTACTATCCCTATGCCGAAGGCGAATACGCGCCGATCCGCGACATGTTGACATTCGGCGGCAACCGGATTTCGGTCCGCGTATCCCAAGTTTGACAGTACAGCGCTGCATATTCCCCCTTTCCCCCGATAGCACTCTGGGCCATAAGCACAGCCATGAGCGAACAAACCTCTTTACAGATTAAGCTGCGCCGCACGGGCGGCGTCGGGGCCAACACCAATTGGCATTGGGAGGTCCAGGATGCCTCTGGCGCGGTCATCAAGACCGGCAGTGCAGTCGGCCCTGAGCACAAGGCCTTTGCCACGGCCCGCATCGCCAAGGAAAAGCTGGAAGCTGCGGGCAAATAGGCCCCGGACAGGACAGAATTGACAGCGCCATCTGCCGAGCCTGCTGACGCGACCGCCAGACGTGACGTGGGCGGCCCACTGCGGGGGATCGCGCTTAAGATCGCATCGGTTTGCTGCTTCGTGGTCATGGCCACCATGCTCAAGGCGACCCTCACTGTCCCTTCAGGGCAGATGGTGTTCTTCCGCTCCTTTTTCGCCCTTCTGCCCGTATTGGGATATCTGGCCTGGAAGGGCAATCTGGCGCACGCCTTCAGGACTAAGAGACCGCTGGGCCACGTACTGCGCGGCCTGATCGGTGTCTCATCCATGAGCCTGGGCTTTTTCGCCCTCACGCGCTTGCCACTGCCCGAAGCAACGGCCATCGGCTATGCGGCCCCGTTGATCATAGTGATACTTTCTGCTGTCTTGTTGCGCGAGCGGGTGCATGCCTTCCGTTGGACTACGGTTCTGGTCGGGTTGGCCGGCGTGATGGTCATTCTTTGGCCGCGACTGACCGTCTTCTCTGGCGAAACACCGATGGGTGATGCTCAATCCGTCGGTGCCATCGCGGCGCTTTGCGCCGCTATCCTGTCGGCGTTTGCCATGTTGCAGGTGCGAACGCTCGTCCAGACCGAGCGGACCGAGGCGATCGTCACCTATTTCTTTATCAGCGCCAGCACCATCAGCCTGTGCACTATCCCCCTGGGCTGGGTCTGGCCGACGCCTGAACAGGCTGCATTGCTGGTTGGGGCAGGGTTCTTCGGCGGTATTGGCCAGCTTCTTCTGACGTCGTGCTACCGCTATGCCGACATGTCGGTCATTGCGCCTTTTGAGTACGTCTCGCTGCTCCTGACCATCATCATCGGCTTTGTCATTTTCGCCGATGTACCGACAGCAGCCATGCTTATCGGCGCCCTGATCATTGTCGCGTCGGGCATTGCCGTCATCTTGCGTGAGCGCCATCTGGGCCTTGATCGCGCCAAGTCGCGCCAAGCCAACACGCCCTAAAGCGCTTCGATATCGTCGCGTTAGTCAGATGGTGCCGCTACCGCCGTCGCAACCAATGGGAAGCCGATTTCGGGCCACTGGACGTTGTCCAGCTTTGGCGTGAGCACGACGATTGCGAAAGCTGCCGCTACGCCTGTCTTGAGCCTCTTGGCTCTCCTGCGTTTTTGGGCGATGGTAAGCACTTGAATTCACCTCTCTTTTCAGGTGAACAATGCGCCTTTGCTGCGGCGGGTTGCATCGGACTTGATCACGTTACACTGGAGCAGCATGGCACAAGCGGCAGCGATACTTTTCGTAGCCCTGATGGGCGTCCTGGCGATCTTTCAGGGCTTTCTCATCGCGGGCGCGCCCTTGGGACACTTTGCCTGGGGCGGTCAGCATCGCATCCTGCCAAGTCGCTTGCGCATAGGCAGTGCAATGGCCATCGTGCTTTACGGGCTGTTTGCGCTTGTCCTGATGATGCGAGCCGGCTTGCTGGCGCCGTGGCCGGATACGAGCTGGATCAAGTTCGCCAGCTGGGTCATCCTTGCCTACATGGCACTTGGAGTGGTGATGAACGCGATTTCACGCAGCCTGCCGGAACGCCTCACCATGACGCCGCTAGTTTCGGTGTTGCTCGTGCTGACCCTTATTGTGGCGCTCTCCTAGCCGGCCGCGGCTAGTTCCGCCCAATTCTGACGCTTGCGATAGATTGTCGACGGACTAATCTCCAGCGCCGCCGCGGCCATGGAGATATTGCCACCAAAGGTGGCAATGGCATCCTCGATAATGCGCTGTTCCTGCTGCCACATCGGCAGCACGGTGCGTTTTTCGGAGCGCGGTGCTTCGACCCGTGCAGGCGTTGGGACCCGCGACTCGATATCGGCCGCTTCAATCATATCAGTGGTGATCTGGCCACCATCGAACATGACAACCAGCCGGCGCACCAAATTCTGCAATTGGCGCACATTGCCCGGCCAATCCGCCGCCGTCAGCCGCTGCGCTGCTTCCGGGGTGACGCCCTGGAAGCTCTTGTGCTCTTCCTGGGCATAGCGTGAGAGAAAATGCCGGGTCAGCAGCATGATGTCGCTTGGGCGCTGCCGGAGCGGGGGCAGGTGAATGGGCAGCACATGCAGGCGATAGAACAGATCTTCGCGAAACTGCCTGTCGGCGATCATCTGCATGGGATTGCGATTGGTGGCGCATATGACGCGCACATCCACCTTCCGGGCCGCGGTCTCGCCAACGCGCGACAGGCAGCCGGTCTGCAAAAACCGCAACAGCTTGGATTGCAGCGACAGGTCAAGCTCGCCGACCTCGTCGAGAAACAATGTGCCGCCATCGGCCAGTTCGGCCGCGCCCTTGCGGTCTTCATGCGCGCCGGTAAAGGCGCCACGCACCACCCCGAATAATTCGCTTTCCATCAGGTCGCGCGGAATGGCCGCACAATTGATCGCCACAAACCGACTGGCCGCACGCGGCCCGCGGCCATGCAGGGCCTCGGCACAGACATCCTTGCCAGTGCCGCTTTCCCCGGTGATGAAGACCGGCGCCGCCGAGGCGGCCACCCGTCCGATCTGCTCGTAGAGAAACTGCATAGCGCTGGACGCGCCGACAAATCCGGCAAAATCGGACACCTCAGGCTCGGGGGTCACTTCGATCCCCAGCGAGCGCGGCCGCCCATGCCGCTGGGCGAGTTCCGCCAGGCGTCCGGCCAGCGCGCTGCCACCGGCAGGTTTGGCGAGATAATCATGCGCGCCGGCGCGCATGGCGGCTAGCGCGGCACTCACCGAGCCGCTATCGGCCACGGCCAGGATCAGCGCGCCATCGGCCAGGCGCACCAAGCGGCTCACGGCATCTTCTACATTGGCTGCAAGATCGCCCAGGCTGGCTAGTTCGCAGATAATGACGTCATAGCGCAGTTTGCGCAGGTGGTCCGCTCCCTCGCGGCCGGTTCGGGCATGGGTAATCTGAGGGGCAACCAGCAGGGCTTCTGACAATTCGGCGCAGGTCTGATGGGCGCATGCGGCATCGTGGTCGATCAGCAGAAGCCGGCCGCACAGCACATTGTCGCTTCCGCTCGTCTTCGTCATGCCGCTATATACCTTATTCCGTCCGCAACCGGACCGTTCTTGTCGTTCATCGAAGTGTTGTCGATTAGGGTAAATATTCCGTTCTTGCACCTGCCAACCAAACAGCGTTTATCTTTGCGCCATGCGTGACCTACCCGATCAGGATGTGTTCGAACCAATCGTGCGCGGCATCACCCAATCGGGGGTGCGGCTGGCCAATGAACGCGCGGTTCTGACCCTGATCGCAGGCATTCCCGGCGTTTCCAACGCAGACATTGCCCGCCGCTCTGGTCTGGGGCCCCAAACCACAGCGCGCATACTTGCCGATCTCGAAACGCGTCACCTCATCACGCGCGGTGAAGTGTTGCGCGGGCGACGTGGCCAACCCGCGACCCCCTACCAGCTCAACCCGCAAGGTGGTTATTCTCTGGGCGTGGAGATCGGCTGGCAGCACGTCGAAATTCTTCTGCAAAATATTGCCGGCCAACCCATCGCGACCACGCGGCGCTTCCACGACTATCCCAATCCCGAGACAGTCTTCACCGAAATCGCCGCCGACGTCGAAGCGCTGGTCTCAAGTCTCCCCGATGACCAGCGCGGCCGAGTCGCAGGGGTGGGGGTGACCTCGCCGGGAAATTTCGGCCCCTTACTTGCCCATGTGGGAGCGCCCCCGTGCACCATCGATGCATGGGCCAAAATTGATGTGGGACCACGCCTGACACAGGAGACCGGCTTGCCCGCGCTCTGGGTCAATGATGGCAGTGCGGCGGCCTGGCGCGAGATCACCGCCCACCCGGCGCCGCGGCCCAAGGGCCTGGCCAGCTTTTTTGTCGGGACCTTCGTCGGCGGCGGTGTTGTGTCCGAGGGGGCGCTGGTAGAAGGACCGTACGGCAATGGTGCCGACCTGGGCGCGATTGTCGTTCACGATAGGGCAGGCAAACCAGCGTACCTGCATTTGGCGGCCTCGCTTCATGCCCTTGTCTTGAAAGCCATCGATGCGGGTTATGCTGCGCCTGTGGGGTCGCCGCGCAAATGGGACTGGGCTGAGCTCGCGCCGGTGGTGACGCAATGGCTCGATGATGCCGGCCACGCGCTTGCGCAGGCCATTCTGAGTACCACTGCCATGACCGAGGTGGATGTTGTCGCGCTCAACGGCGATCTGCCCGAATCGATCCTGTCGCGCCTCGTTGAGTCCACCAACGCCCATCTTGCCCGGTTTCCTGTATTGCTCGCCCATCGGCCACGACTGACCACGGGCTTGGGTGGGCCTTCGGCCGTTGCGCTGGGAGCGGCCCAATTGCTGTTGTTCCGGCGGCATTTTTCACGCGCCTGGGAGTTGTTTGACCCCGCTCAGGAGAAATAGGCCGGGGGAAGCGCATTTGCGGTGCTTTTTCCCACTTGTCGGGGGTGCTAAGTAAAACAGGCCGAATCCCGGCGAATGACAAGGGGTTTCAGGTCCGCCGTGCAGGCACTTGTGTATTCGTTCATTGCGCTATCCGCTGCCGGATTGGGGGCATTGGCCTATTTTGGCCTGACCTTCACCCCGGCCAATGCGATTCTTGTCGCTGTGGTGTTCGGCTGCGCCTGTGTCGTGCTGATGGAGCGTGTGCTGCGCCAGCGCGCCGAAAACCGCCTCGAACGAGCCATAGAAGACTTGTCCAGGCTGCTCTCGACTGATGCCCAGGCCGGCGCCGTCCTGGGGCAGCGCATAAACGCGATTGCCGATCTCAATCCGGGCCAGCGGCTAGAAACGGTGGAGGCCGACATTTCCGTGCTCGGCACGGTCATCCGCCAGGTCGCCGAGGCCGTCGCCGAGGTTGAGGATAAGCTGGCCAAGGCCAATGCCACGCGTCCGGCCGATACCCGCCCATCCGATGCGCGTATGATTTCGGCGCCACCGCCTGCGCCTGCTACCCCAATTGTCGTGCCAGACCCCGAACCGGTTATTCCGCTCGAAGTTTTGCGCCAGGCCATCGAGGAAAACCGTCTCGTCCACCACATTCGGCCCATTGTGCGCCTGCCGCAGCGCCGCGCCATTGGCTATGACTTGGTGCCTAGGCTGATGCTCGAAGATGGCGAATTGGCCGATGCGCCCGATTTCATGCCGCGTCGCGGCGGCAAGGACATCATCCGGCTTGTCGAGGGGACCGGGTTGGTTGAGGCCGTCGCGATTGCCCGCCGCTCGCGCACCGGCGGTCGACCGGCCGTTCTGCATATCCCACTATCGCGGGCCAGCCTCGGCAACGAGGCCTCAGCCGAGCAATTGCTGGCCACGCTCGATGCCAATCGCGCCATTGCCGACGCCCTGACGTTTCTGGTCAGTGAGAGCGAGTGGCTGGAGCTGACCACGCGCGAGCGTGCCGTGGTTGAACAGATTGCGCGCAAGGGCGCCGGGTTCTCCCTTGCCCGCATGAAGTCGCTGCGTATCGATTTGGCCGATGCCGCTGCACTTGGCGTGCGGTCCCTGCGTGTCGACGCGGCCAGCTTCATCGAAAGTCCGGACCGGTTCACCGACTTCCACATTTCCGATATCGCCAACTACATGGCGCGCTTCGAAGTCTCGCTGCTGGCGACCGGTATCACCAGTGAACGGCAGATCGTCGAGCTGCTCGACAATGATATCCTGCAGGTTCAGGGCGACCATATCGCAGCCGCCGGCCCGGTTCGCAGCGATCTGGTTCTCGAACCGGCCCGAGCGTCCGCCCAGCCATTGCGCCGGGCGGAGCTGTAACTCTCAGTAATTTTGCTAGCGGCCCAAACCGCCAACCGCCCGCTTGAGCCCACCCAGCAGCCGGCGTGCGCCGCTTTGCTCGGGCTCCGCGGTGGCAGCCGTTTCGCTGTCCCCGCCGCGTCCGAGCGTGAAAATGCCGATCACCCGGTCTAGTTCTCCCGCCTGCACTTCGGTCTGTTCGATCGCGGCATTGGTTTCTTCTACCAAAGCCGCATTGTGCTGGGTCATCTCGTCGAGTTGACGAACCGCGACATTGACTTCTTCTATGGCCGAGGCCTGCTCGCGACTGGCGCGCGCCATGCCTTCAAGCAGGCTGGCATTGGCGCTGATGCCGCTCTGCACTGCCAGCAGCCGCTCTGCTGCTTCGGCTACCAGCTTGGAACCACCCTGCACCTCGTTGGCGCTCTGTTCGATCAACACCTTGACCTCCGAGGAGGCCTGGGCGGCGCTCTGGGCCAGACGTCGCACTTCGACAGCCACCACGGCGAAACCCTTGCCTGCCTCGCCGGCACGCGCAGCCTCCACCGAAGCGTTCAACGCCAGCAGATTGGTCTGGAAGGCAATGTCGTCGATCAGACCGATGATGTTGGAGATCTTAGCAGAGGACTGGGTAATGCGCGCCATCGCGGTATTGGCTTCACCCATCACCGCGCCGCTGGCTTCGGCTTCCGTGGACACGGAACGAGCTTGCTCGCTGGCATTGGCCGCTTCCACGGCGTTCTGCGCCACGGTATCGCGCAATTGCTCCATGGTGGCTGAGGTTTCCTCGATCGTGGCGGCCTGTCGCGTCGTGCGTTCGCTCAGATCGTTGGCGCCCGATAGAATTTCGCCGGTGGCGGTCTTGAGAGCGCCTGAAGTGTCGCGCAATTGGCTGATAATCTCCCCCAATTGCTCGGCCACCCCATTGGTGTCTGTCTTGAGCTTGTCGAAGGCGCCTTTATAGGTGCCGGTCACCCGCAGGCTGAGATCAGCCTTGGCCAGCGCCGCCAGCACCTCGCCGGTTTCGCCGATGCCACGATCGACCGTTGAGAGCAGCTCGTTGACATTGCTCGCCAGCCGCTTGAGGTCGGGGTCGGCCATTTCAGTATTGGCGCGAAGCGTGAAATCGCCCTCAATGGCGGCGCCGACCACACGGTCGATATCGGCTTGCAGCTCCTGCATGCGCAGTGCCTGGTCGGCGCGCTCCTCGTTCAGACTATCTTCGCTGGCCCGCAACTCGGCGATCCTCAAGCCGTTCTGGCGGAACACTTCCACCGCCTTGGCCATGTCGCCCAACTCGTCGGCACGCTCAAGGCCCGGCACATCGGTTTCGAACTGGTTGCCGGCGATCTCGCTCATCGTATTGGTCAGCCTGGCGACCGGGCGGGTAATGGTCCGCGCAATCAATACGCTGCAGAGCGCTGAAAGGGCCAAGAGCACCGCACCAATCACGATCATGGTGTTGCGCAGGCCTGCAGAAGGGGCAAGAATTTCCGCAGTATTCTCCACCGCCACCACAGCCCAGTTTGAGCCGCCAAAAGAGAGCGGGCGGGCCGCCGCCACATGTGAACCACCGTCGAAGTCAGCCAGCACACCAATACCCGGCGTGCCCTTGAGTGCAGCCGCAACCACCGGGCCGTTTAATGACAAGGTTAGTGCTTCGTTCGCTTCCGTTTCCGGTGGGTTATTGCGCACCAGTCCGTCCTGACCCACCAGAAAGACATGCCCGCTCTCGCCTAGCCCCTTGGTACGGGCCAGCACCTCGCTGATCCGTCCCAGCGGCATCTGATAGGCCAGCACGCCCGCCTGCAGGCCCTGATCATAGACGGGCGCGGCAATAAAGCTCGCCGGCGCATCATTGCTTGGGCCATAAGGGGCAAAATCGGTAAGGAATACATCGCCAGGATTGCCTACCATTGCGGCGCGCACCACCTGGCCCAGATCCGAGTCAGCCCAGAGTCCGCCATTCTCGGCGAAGCTCGTACCGAAATCGGCTTCCTTCTGCACGGAGTAGACGTTGTTGCCATTCAGGTCGAACAGGAAAACATCGTAGTAGCCGCGCGTCTGCAGCAGGTTCCGAAATTCATTGTGCTGGGCGCGGTGGATCTGGTCATAGACCGAAAGTTTTTCCGAAGTGTCGAGCAACAGGCGCTCCCCCTCGGGGTGCGGATTGTTCGCCACATAGGCGTTTTGCAGCAGATCGGCAGGTTCTCCCTGGCTCTTGAGCGAATGCACGGCCCCGGTGAACGAATAGATCGCCGCGGCCACATCCTTGCGGCCGGCGAACAGCATCAGGTCCTGCCGCACTTCGGACAGATAGGCATCAAGCGCCGCCGTGGCGTTGTCCGCCGCCGAATTGAGGCGTTGCTGAGCCTGGCTTGTGACGATGGCATCGCCACTGAAATAGGCTGCAATGCCCAGGCCAGCGCCAGTAGCCACCGCGATGCCGATGACCAGGATCGGCAGGCGAAGAGAGAGTTTCATTTTGCTGAACATCGAAGGGTTGTACCTGCTTCTAGCGTGCACCGAATAACCTTGTCCGTTCGCAGCCCCCTTCCGCGCCCAGATCGTGGGCAGATCATAGGAAATCAGTGGTTAACGAAGCGAGTCTGCGTGTGTCACAGGGCGGCGATATCTGCTTTTTGCTTGATCCTGCGCCGCAAACTGCCACATAGGACCCAATGTGCCACACCAGCCAAGGCAACCCATGACTCAGCCCCTGCCAACCATTTCCGGCCTCTCCGAACTATCCGGCCGCTATGACGCCGTGCTCAGTGATGTCTGGGGGGTGATCCACAATGGGGTCTCGGCCTTTCCCGAGGCCGTCGAGGCGCTGCGGGCGTTCCGCCGGGCCGGGGGCAGGGCGGTGTTGATCACCAACGCGCCACGCCCCTCCGCGCCGATCGTCGCCATGCTTGATCGTCTCGGTGTGCCACGCGACGCCTATGACGCAATCGTGTCCTCGGGCGACGCGACCCGCGCCATGATTGAGAAATATCGCGGCAAGGCTATCCACCATGTTGGTCCGCCGACCGAGGACGATGCCCTCTATGAGGGGCTGGACCTGCGTCGCACCGATGCGGAGGAGGCCGAGGTTGTCGTGGTGACCGATCTCGACACCGATGACGACACCCCCGAAATGTATCGCGAGCGGGCCAAGCTCTGGCTCAATCGCAGACTGCCCATGATCTGCGCCAATCCAGATCGCGTGGTCGAACATGGCGACAAAATTATCTATTGCGGCGGCGCCCTGGGCGACCTCTATTCGGCCATGGGCGGCATGGTGCATATGGCCGGCAAACCCTATCCGCCGATCTACGAACAGGCCTTTGCGCTGGCTGAAACGGCCGCCGGCGGCACATTGGACAAGTCCCGCGTGCTTGCCATTGGTGACAGCGTGCGCACCGATGCGGCCGGCGCAGCCCAGTTCGACATCGATCTGCTGTTCGTTACCGGGTCCATCCATGCCGCAGAGCTCGACGCCTTCGGTAAGCCCGACCCGCAGGCCATCGCCGATCTGATCGCACCGAGTCGCGCCCGCGTCGCCGGTTATCTGCCGCGTCTGGCGTGGTGAGACCTGAAGTGACCGGCTTCACCCGCCTTTCCAGCCTCGCCGATATCCCCCGGGACCTGCGCGGCGCCTGCGTGGCGATTGGCAATTTCGATGGGCTGCATCGTGGCCATCAATCCATCGTAGCAGCCTTGCGGGCCCGCGCCGAAGCCGCCGGCGCCCCGGCCCTGATGCTGACCTTTGAGCCGCACCCACGCGATGTTTTCGCTCCGTCGCCCTTCATGTTCCGCCTGACACAGGGGGACGCCAAGGCGCGTCTGGCCCAGGCAATGGGGCTTGATGGCATCATCATCCTGCCTTTTGACAAGGCGTTTTCGCAGAACGAAGCGGAAGTGTTTGTTGAAACCATGCTGGTGGAACAACTCGGCGTCCGCGGTGTGATTGTCGGCGCCGATTTCCATTTCGGCCGTCAGCGTCGTGGCACTCCTGCTTTTCTGCGGTCGGCCGGCGAGCGCTTGGGCTTTGATGTTGAAATATTGGACCTGATGGATGAGAGCGATGAACCCATTTCGTCCTCGCGTATCCGCGCCGCCCTGTCCGAAGGCGCAGTGACCGCCGCCAACCGGCTTTTGGGCTATCACTGGTTTTTTGAAGGCTGCGTGGTCAAGGGCGACCAGCGGGGCAGGGAGCTCGGCTTCCCTACGGCCAACACCATGACCCCGACCGGGTTCCAGCTTGCTCAGGGGGTCTATGCCGTCCGGGCGCGCCTTGGCGACCGCCTGCTTGATGGCGTGGCGGCCTATGGCAAACCCATGTTCGGCAATCAGTTGCCGCCCTTCGAGACGCATCTGTTCGATTTCGACGAGGATATATACGGGCAGACCCTCGCTGTCGCCTTGGTCGGGCACATTCGCGGCCAGGAGGTTTTCTCCGGTCTCGACGAGTTGGTAGCGGCCATGGATCGCGATGCCGCCAAGGCGCGCAACCTGCTCGCCAATGCCACGCCGATCAGCGCGGTCGACGCTATGCTTGGCTTCTTCGCCTAGCCATCATGCATCAAAAGGCGCACCAGTTCGGTTTGCCGGCGCACCCCCGTCTTGTCGAATATGCTGGTCAGCTGGGAGCGCGCCGTCTTGTCCGACACGCCGCGCATTTCAGCCGCCGCCTTGCGGCTGCCGGTTTCCACCACGGCCAGTGCCAGTTCGATTTCGGCCCGGGTCAGGCCGAAGCGCTGGGTCAGCTCACGCATGCGCTGGCGCATCCGGTCCTTGGGGTCTGTAGCCATTAATATCGCGCAGGGGCGCTGGGGCGCGGCGTAGTGCATCTCGGCAGAACACGGGGCGCACTGGACGATCAGATCCCCGTCTTGTCCGGCCACCTGCAATCGCCCGCCACCTTGCCTGTCTGCGCTAAACACTGCGCGATCAGCCGCGCCAGGGCCCCTTGGCTTGCCATGTCTGCGCAACCGACCCGCCCATCACGGAGCAACAATCTTCCGTCAGCCAGCATGGCCTGGGCCCTCTCATTGCAATCCAATACCGCTCCGGTCTGGTCGAGCAACACAGCGCCCTGACCGGCCATGTCTAGCGTGTCGAGCGTCATGCGATTGGCCAATTGCAGCTGCTCGAGCCATTTCCACCGCTCCACCGCACGCTGCACGTCGGGGGCAATTGCACGCAGTTACTCGATCTGGGTCCCGGTGATTTCACTGCTTGTATTGATCACCAGCGTTCCAAACCACCCAGTGCTGCTGGCAAGGTTGAGTGCGAGCCCGTGGATCAGTTTGTTCGGCACGCAGCACAAATTGTAGAATTCGCTCCGCCGGAACTCGTCGATCTCGGGCAGTGCATCGGTCAGCGTGATTGCCCCCACGCTCTGCCGGGCGACGGCCTGCATGATGATGTTGTTCTGATGGTAGATATCGCGATAACGGGTGATGAAGTCCGGTTCGGAGCGTGGTGCAAAGAACTCGTCGGTGCTCCCGGGCCTTCCCCCGCCCAGCACCGCTTCGCTGGCGCCCAACAGGTCGGAGAGCTTCAGCAGGAAAGCTGGCCATGCCGCTTTCGACGCCGCCGTCGCCTGCAAATCCTCGCGTAGTCGCTCATGTAAGTCCATGCGCGCACCTGCTGATCGGGTTCCACATCGTAGAACGGTTTCGAACTATAGCACATAGTGGGACGCGTCAGTGCAATGCGGTCAACTGACGGTTAAAGCTGCTGGGAGGAAGGTTGAAGCGTTGTCCTTCGTCCCGCCGCTGACCACCGCTTTTCCCCATTGGCCAACCCAAATTTTTGTCCTCTCGGTGATATCACGCCACTGTTCTGGGATCGCGTTATGGTGGCTGCATCGGGTCGAGAAAAATCAGTCTTTGCCCCATGCGCTATGCCTTGCTAAAAGGCGCGCAATTCTTCCAAACCGATTGCCGATCCATGAACGACACCGCACCCAGCGCGACCGAAAAAGACTATTCGGCCACGCTCTTCCTGCCGGAAACCGAATTCCCGATGCGCGCTGGTCTGCCCAAGCGCGAGCCCGAATGGCTCAAGCGCTGGGAAGACATGGATATTTATGCCCTGCAGCGCGAGCAGGCTAAGGAGCGTCCCCTTTTCACCCTCCATGACGGCCCCCCCTACGCCAATGGCAACATTCATATCGGCCACGCGCTGAACAAGACGCTCAAGGATATGATTTCCCGCTCCAAGCAGATGGCTGCACGACCATGCCCGCGGCCTTGTTCACTACCAAGAGCGCCTCGTCCTCGTAGACGATGTCCAGCGGAAGGTCTTCCGCCTCGATCTCGACCGACTCCGCCGGCGGGACCCGGACCTCCACGACCGCACCGGCGGAAACGGGCTCGGATTTCTTGGCCGCGCGACCATCCAACAGCACCATCCCGGACGCGACCAGCTTCTGAGCGCGGGTCCGGGAGAGCGCGAGCTGCGCCGCCACGAAGGCGTCGAGGCGACCGACTTCTCCCTCGGGCACGATGAGCTTGTGCGTGGTTCCTTCCATGGCCTAGGGGCGCGGCATCAAGCGGAGACCGACTGGAGCGCGATCGTGGCCGGCGTACCGTCGAGATCGACTTCCCGCACATGCTCGAAGGTGCCTTCCGTCACGTGCTCCTCCACGGCCATCGTCGGAGCGAGCGTTTCTCCTCCAATGAATTCGCGGTGTGTGGTCGCCGCATCACGGACGAGTTCCGGGCCGGCGATCAGCAGGTCGATGCCCGCGCCGCGCGCGAGAGCGAGTTCGCGCGCGAGCCGTCCGGCCGCGTCCAGGTCGCCCGGGGAAAGTCCCCGCGATGGCGCTTCAGGTCGGCGAAGACCCGGTAGCGTCCCTCGGCATGAACCCGCTCGAGCGCGGACTGGAAAACGGTCCTGTAATCCATCGATACGAACGCCGGCCGCAGGTTCGACGATCTCCCGCCGCAGCCGGTCCCTCCTAGATTCCGCCCGGCTTTTCGCACCGGGTTCGGAGCATGTCTACACGGCGCCATGTCGCGCCGGCTTGATGTGCGTCAACGGCCACACGTTCTTCGCGAACGTCAGCCCAGTTCCTCGAGCCGACCCCGCAAGAGCTGAATTAGGGCCGAAAAGTCCTTTTCGCCATAGCCAAGGCGGTCGAACAGGGCATAGAGCGCCTCGGCCTGGGCGGCGAGCGGCGTGCTGGCGCCGGCGGCGGCGGCGGCGGTCTGGGCGAGCTTCAGGTCCTTCAGCATCATGGCCGTGGCGAAGCCGCCCTCGTAGCCGCGGTTCGAAGGCGCGGCCGCGACGGGCCCCGGCCAGGGACAATAGCTGGTCAGGGACCAGCACTGGCCCGAGGCGTTCGACGCGATCTCGAAGAAGCGCTCCGGCTCGAGCCCCAGCCGTTCCGCCAGGGCCAGGGCCTCGCAGACGCCGATCATCGACACGCCGAGCAGCAGGTTGTTGCAGATCTTCGCCGCCTGCCCGGCCCCCGCCTCGCCCGCCCGGAAGACGGCCTTGGCCATCGGTTGCAGCACGGCCTCGATCTCGGGGAATTCAGGCTCCGGACATCCGACCATGAAGGCGAGGCTCCCCGTCTTCGCCGCAGCGACTCCGCCGGACACCGGCGCGTCGGCGGCGCGGAATCCGGCCTGGCGCGCCTCTTCCGCCACGGCGCGGGCGCTCTCCACATCAATCGTCGAACAGTCGATCAGCAGGGCGCCGGCCTTCGCATTCGGCAGCACCGCCTCCTCATAGACGGCCCGGACGTGCTGACCGGCGGGCAGCATGGTGATGACGACATCGGCCCGGCCCGCCGCCTCGGCCGCCGAACGCGACCTCAGGCAGCCGGCGTCGCAGGCCCGGTCGAGAGCCGCGGCGTCGAGGTCGAAAGCGAAGACCTCGCGCCCCGCCCCGGCCAGGACCGCGGCCATGCCGCCCCCCATATTGCCAAGGCCGACAAAGGCGATGCTCGACATAGGCTTACTCGGGCTTGCGGAACTTGAACACGAACTGGTCGGTCTTGCCGCGGATCGCCGGATCGAACACGCCGACCGTGCGGGTGTCTTCCGGATTCCGCAGGGCGTCGCTTTCGGCCACGAACTCGAAGCCGGCGGCCTCGATTTCGGCGCGGGCCTTGGCGGGGTCGATGCGGTGCAGGCTGTCGGCGGCCTCCAGCGGCGCGCCGGCCGCGGCCGCATGGTCGATGACCAGCAGGGTCCCGCCCGGCTTCAGGGTCTCGAACAGGTTCCGGTTCACCGCCGCCACGTCGAGGTTGAGCCGGGCGAGGTGGAAGTCGTGATAGTTCTGCGCCGTCCAGATCACATCCACCGGCTCAGCCACCGCCAGCGCGCCGACGCGGGCGGGAATGACGGTGACATTGTCGTACTGCTCGGCCACCGCGACGATCGGCGGCGGCTTGGCCGGGTCGGCGGCCGGCGGCTGGGCGGCGTAGACCTTGCCCTGCGGCCCCACCGCCCGGGCGAGGATGCGGGTGAAGTAGCC
>JBGTUK010000036.1:0-15392 GCA_041939225.1 Devosia sp. | reverse complement strand
GGGCAGAATGTCGCGACACCCCCTCTTGTGTGACGGTTGTGCCACACCTACATGCCATACGAAACGCGAATTTACCGTGCCTGATGAGGGCGGTCCTTCGCACCCATCTCGCCTCTAACGGGAGATAGACATGGACTTTGAAAACTACACGGACCGGGCCCGGTCCATAATCCAGGCCGCACAGGGGCTGGCCCTCAAATCCAGCCACCAGCAATTTGCGCCCGAACACATCCTGAAGGCTCTGCTGGATGATGAGACCGGCTTGGCCGGCAATCTCATCCAGGCCGCGGGCGGCCGTTTGCGCCAGGTTCAGGATGCCGTCGATCAGGCCCTTGGGGCCATGCCGAAAGTCGAAGGCGGCCAGGGCAAGCTCTACCTCGCACCGCAAACCGCCAAGGTGTTCGGTGTTTCCGAGGATACGATCAGTGCCTTCAACCGGCTTCACTGGGGTTGGGGATCGGGGGTGGATCTGAAAAGCGTTGCGGGGCTGGGGCTCAATCCAGACGATCCGGCACTGGCGCAGATGTTCGAGGTTGTCAAGGTTTTGCGGGGCTTTCCGCGCCACCTCTCCCAGCACGTGGGTGGGTTTGTGATCACCCGGGACAGCCTTGAAACCCTGGTGCCGATCGGCAAGACGGCGATGGACAGCCGCACCATCATCGAGTGGAACAAGGACGATATCGATGCGCTCAAGATTCTCAAGGTCGATATCCTGGCCCTGGGCATGCTGACCTGCCTCAGACGGGCATTCGATTTGATAAACACCCATTACGGGCACAAGGTGCAGCTGGCCGAGTTGCAGAACGAGGAGTTCGAGTTCCCCGAGCGGGCGAAGCCGGTCTATGAGATGACCCATCGCGCCGACACGGTCGGGGTGTTCCAGATTGAAAGTCGGGCGCAGATGACCATGCTGCCGCGCCTCAGGCCCGTGGTCTTTTACGATTTGGTGATCGAGGTGGCCATTGTCCGGCCCGGACCGATCCAGGGCAATATGGTGCACCCCTATCTCCGGCGCCGCCAAGGCATCGACAAGGTCGAATATCCCAGCCCCGAACTCGAAGCGGTGCTGTATCGCACGCTTGGTATCCCGCTGTTTCAGGAACAGGCGATGCAGATTGCCATTGTGGGAGCCGGTTTTTCGCCCGGCAAGGCCGACCAGTTGCGTCGGGCCATGGCGGCCTGGCAGCGCACCGGCAAGCTGGCTCAATTTGCCGATGACTTCATCGGTGGCATGATCGGCAAGGGCTATACGCCGGAATTTGCCAGGCAGAGCTTTGCCCAGATCCAGGGCTTTGCCGAATACGGTTTTCCTGAAAGCCATGCGGCCAGTTTTGCCCTGTTGGTCTATGCCTCATGCTGGCTGAAATGCCATTATCCCGATGTGTTTGCCTGCGCCCTCCTCAATTCGCAGCCCATGGGATTTTATGCGCCCAGCCAATTGGTGCGCGATGCGACCGAACATGGCGTGGAGACCCGCCCGCCCGATGTCAATTGCTCGACCTATGACAGCACGCTCGAGGACGGCGGCTGGGATGTTGATGCGCATCTGTGGCCGCGGCATGCGCCAATGCGTGGCCATATCTGGACGCAAAAAGCCCTGCGGTTGGGTCTGCGGCAGGTCGAGGGCCTGGCGGAAAAAGATGCCATGCGCATCGTGGAACAGCGCCAGGGCGGCTATAGCTCGATCCGCGATCTCTGGCTGCGCACCGGGGTGCCGGTGGCCAGTCTGGAAAAACTGGCGCGAGCCGATGCTTTCGCGTCACTCGGGCTCAACCGGCGCGAAGCATTGTGGGCGGTCAAGGGGCTGGTGGGGACGTATGGAGCCGAAACACTGCCGCTGTTTGCAGCCGAGCCGGCGGTGGCGCCAGCCCAGGAAGAGCCGGCCGGGCTGCCGCTGATGGCCCCGGGCGAAGAGGTGATCCACGACTATGCGACGCTTTCGCTTTCGCTCAAGGGCCACCCGGTACAGTTCCTCCGGCCCATATTGCAGGCGCGCGGCACCACGCGGGCGGAAAATCTCGCCCATGTCGCCAATGATGTCGTGGTGGAGGTGGCCGGGCTGGTGCTGGTACGCCAGCGGCCCGGCACGGCCAGCGGGGTGATCTTTGCCACGCTCGAGGACGAAACGGGGGTGGCCAATATCGTGGTCTGGCCCAAGCTGTTCGAGGATGAGCGGCTGCGCAAGGTGCTGCTCTCAAGCCGCATGCTTGCGGTGCGCGGCAAGGTGCAGGCCGAGCAGGGGGTTATTCATGTGATCGCCCAGGACATGGAGGATCTGACCCCGCACCTGCTCGATCTGTCCCATGGCAAGGATATAGGCGATGCCGTGGTCGCCCGCGCCGATGAAGGAAAATCCGGCCCGCCGGGCAGCCAGAGCCGCGACCGGCAGGTAAACCGGGAAGAGGAGATGGCACGCCGCAGAGCCTATTCGGCCCTGCCAGGCGGGCGCAATTTCCATTGATTCAGCTTAGGCCTCGAGTGCGTCGATACCCTGGGCGAGATCGATATCCTTCGGGCTCAACCCACCAACATCGTGGGTAGAAAGACGGATGGTCACCTTGTTGTAGACATTGGACCACTCGGGATGGTGCCCGGCCTTTTCCGCCAGTAGGGCAACGCGCGTTACAAAGGCGAAGGCCTCGGAGAAGTCCTTGAACCTGAATGCGCGCTCTATGGCGTCTCCGGACGGATCGTACGACCAAGCCTGCAAAGCCGCGAGTGCGGCGTCGCGCGTCGCCACGTTCAACTTTTCCATTCTGCAAACCCCCTGAATTCTACGATATTAAGGTCAGATTCACCGTCACATGCGGAAATTCGCCAATAAGTAATGCGTAGGAATGAGACGCAACACCATCTTAACTGCCCAAGGGTCTGCTGACCAAACGCCTGCTCCAGCAAGACAACGCAACCATGTCCCATGCGATCCATTACGGCAGAAATCGGACTGACTGGCCACCCCGACCGGTCCGTGCCCTGGTGACCGCCATAGTGCTGCGGAGACACCAACATGTTTGAGGACGCGTACAAGATACTGCCGCCTGTCGATTATGTGTCCATGATCCGATCCCTCTACGCGGATCGCCGGACCATGTTGCTCGGCGCTTTTGGATCCGCCCTTGCCGCTGCCGTCGCTGCCCTGGAAGCAGAAGCGCCCATTCTAGGCATTGTCGCAGGTCTGTTCGTTCTGGTTGGGAGCGTCCGCTATCTTGATATGCGCGCCTTCGACCAGGTGGCACTGACCGACACTGATGTGAAAACCGCCCACGCCTGGGAAACCAGGGCCACCGTTGGAGCGGCGGCGATCGCCTTGCTCTATGGCGCGTGGTGCATGATCAGCTTCTGGATTGTCGACGACGCCTTTGCTGAGTTGACCGCCGCCTGCGTTTCCGTGTCCGTCCTAGTGGGACCTGCCCAGCGAAATTTTGCCATTGATCGGCTGATGACGACGCAGGTTTTGCTGATCGCGGGTCCGTTAGTGCTTGGCCTGCTGCTGGTGGGCAATCCCTATTATGCCCTTCTGACCCTGTTGCTGCTGCCATTCTTTGTCAGTCTGCGGACCATTGCCGCGAACTCGCGCCGCGTGCTGCTCCATGCTGTGCATGGCCGCCTGGAAGCGGCGGCCCTGGCCAACCAGCTTGATGCGGCACTTGATACGCTGGATCACGGTTTGCTGATGGTGGACCGCGAGGGTGTCATCGAGGTGGTCAATGCCCGCGCACTCGCTGCCTTTGATCGCCATGATCCCGATGCCTGGCTCAATCGCCCGTTCAGGTCGCTGTGCGATGAGCTGGTACAATCGGGGCAGATGTCACAAGAGGGATACGATAGCCTGAACGCCTTGGTTGAGGCAGGCGCGACCGACAAGATTACGCTCATCCGGAAGCCGGATCACTACTACGAAGTGTCGGTGTCCTCGCGGGATGACAAGGTTGTGCTGTTGTTCGAGGACATAACTGATCGAGTCGTCGCCGAAGAGCGCATCAATTATATGGCAAGGTACGATGCGCTCACCGATCTGCCGAACCGCGCCTATTTCGTGGACCAGGTCCGCGCCACGCTGACGGAGCGTGAAAGGATCGGCAAGGACACATATGCGGCCCTGTTCGTTCTTGACCTGGACGACTTCAAGCACGTCAACGACACCATGGGGCATGTGTCCGGCGACAATCTGCTGGTGGCCATCAGTGGTCGCCTCCGCGTGACACTTGGATCCACCGCGATCTGCGCACGCTTGGGTGGCGATGAGTTTGTTGCCTTCCTTCCCGACGCCGAAAGCGTGGAGCACACTCAGGCCTTTGCAGAACGCGTGCTGGCCAGCATGGCCTCCAGCTACAAGCTGCCGGACCGCCAGGTGGATATCGGTGTCAGTATCGGCGCTGTCGCGTCCCGCCAGTCAGTGCTCGATCTAGAGGACTTGATGATCAAGGCCGACCTTGCCTTGTACGAAGCCAAGTCCGGCGGAAAAGGCGAGGTGGTGTTCTTCCATGACCGTATGGATACCGAATATCAGTTACGTCAGCAGTTGAAGACCGATTTGCGCAAGGCCATCGATCGGCAGGAACTGCGGCTCGTTTACCAACCCTTGATCGACCCCCGGCAAAACCACATTGTCGGTTGCGAGGCACTGGCGCGCTGGACACATCCCACGCTGGGGCCGATTTCTCCGGCGGAGTTCATTCCGATTGCGGAGGAGACCGGGATGATCACCGATCTCACCCGGCTTGTCCTGTTCATGGCGACGCGTGATTGTCTGAGCTGGCCGGAGGATATCTCGGTGGCCGTGAATATTTCGGCTCGGGATTTCCGTGCCTGTGCGGTCGAAACCATGGTTCTGGGCATACTGGACAAGACAGGTCTGCCAGCTTCGCGATTGGAAATCGAAGTCACCGAAACCGCCGTGATCAAGGAACCGGAAGCGGCCAGGATAGCGCTTCAATCACTCTATGATCGCGGCGTAGGCATCGCCCTGGATGACTTTGGCACCGGCTATTCGTCGTTGAGCTACCTGCGGTCCATGCCGTTCACCAAACTCAAGATTGACCGCAGCTTCGTAGCCGATATCACCACCGATCCGCAGGCCCTCAAGTTGGTGGCCAATGTTGCGCGACTTGGTCAGGACCTGAACCTGCGCACCACGGCCGAGGGCATTGAAACCGACGAACAGCTGGCTCTGATTTCGGAGCAGACGGGTGTCGATCTCGTGCAGGGTTTCCTTTATGGGCCGCCACTCAGCCAGGAGGCGATCGCGCGGCTACTGACGTCTCACCGGCCGTCGCGGTCAATGGTTCAATCCTCGCGCATCGCCGCCAAATCCTGAAATCAACCGCCTACCTAATGTTCACGGCGAGCCGCGCAACGCGCTGCCGTTAACTATCCCTTATGCAATCGTTAGGGGATTTGTTAAGCATTTGTTAACGTCGTTTTGAGGGTTTTCTCTAGGCGGCGGAACAAGATGGTCGACTCGGACAGTGCAGCGGCCGTGCAGGCAGGCACACCGTCACGGTTTTCGGACACGTTGATGGATGTGCTGGATCAGGTCAGTTACGCCCGGGTTGACCCAGGGGTAATCGATGATCCGATCTATAAGCTGCGTTACCGCGCCTATATGCGCGAAGGCTTCATGGACCATAATCCTGAAGAGATATGCATTGACGATCTCGATGACGCGCCGAACGGAATGAGCTTCGGCGTCTACATCAATTCCGAACTTGTCAGTTCGATCCGCCTGCATCTCTTGACCCCCGAGCACCGACAGTCGCCTAGCATGAAGGTGTTCCCCGATGTGCTCGGCCCTATGCTCGACAAGGGCATGACCTTTATCGATCCCAGTCGCTTCACCGCCGATCATGAAGCGTCTCTGGCCTATCCTTCCATGCCATTCCTGACGTTGCGGATTGCAGCTATGGCCTCGGTGTATTTCGGTGCGGACCAGTGTCTGGCGATCGTACGGCCAGAGCACGGCGCCTTCTACAAACGGGTATTTGGATCTTTGCCACTCGCGGACGCCAGAACCTATCCGGGCCTCTATTTCTCGGTGGCCCTGTTCGGGGCCACGGTCGAATCTATCCGCTCACGCGTGGCCCGACGGTTCCCATTCTTTATTTCGACTGCAGAAGAGCGCCAACTGCTGTTCTCGCAATCGGTTCGGGCGAACGGCAATCGCCGCGTTGGTGCGTCCGCCCGCCAGGCGCTGGAAACCGCCAAGCGCGCGCTCGAAACAGAGCTGCAGGCTCCTTAGCGACCATCAATTATGCGGATGTCGACCAGTCTGCCGTGACAGGAGCGGCTATGCTCTGGCGCTGCGGGAAGTGGTGCCGCCTACGTGACTCGAACACGTGACCCCATCATTACGAATGATGTGCTCTACCAACTGAGCTAAGGCGGCGCTCCAATGGGGCGTGGTCCCAAGTGGATGGCGGGTCTTTTACTGGGCGTTTTCGGTGTGCGCAAGGGGCTAGGATTGTTCGGCCGGCAACAAGGTCGGCGTCGCCGCTGCTGGGGAAGAGGACGTCACTTGCGGGCGTGCATTGCTGGCCACTGGCACCTTCCATTCGAACGCATCCAACCGGCCGGTGACCGGAGAAACCGGCTCCCATTCGTCGCTGACAATGCCATCGGCGGTCCAGGCCGGGTCGCGCGGTGCGCGCACGGCGCGGGCCAGCCATTCGCGGGCCTTGCCCTGGTCGCCATTCTGGCCTTCCTCGATTTCGGCCATCAGGCTGGCGACTCCCTGGGTCGCCTCGGCATCGGCGAAGGGCGCCAGGGCCTCGCGTGCACGGGCCCAGTCATAAGCATCAATGGCGGCGCGGGCCATGGCCATGCCGGCGGCGTGATGCGGGGGCGGCATTTCGATGATCTCGCCCAGGCGCTTGAGCCGATCCACCGCCGAGGCGCCGGGTTGGGAATGAGCATAGAGCGCTGCGACATCGGGATGGCCGGTGGCACGCCAGATGCGGCGCAACAGGCTCTGGGCCCGGCGGGCTTCATTGCGGTTGGAATAGATGCGGGCGGCGATCAGTGCGGCAGGCACAAAATCGGGCACCAGCTTGAGTGCGGTCAGCGCATGTTCGAGCGCACTATTGGGCTCGCTCAACTCGCTTTCGCGGGCGCGGGCGGTTTCGATCACGGCCTGGCGGCGGCGCTTTCTGGCTTTTTCCTCGCGCGTTCCGGCAGGCTCGGCATTGACCATGCCGACCGCTTCGGCCCACTGGCCGCGCCGGGCCAGATCGTTGAACACGGCCTGGCTGGCCCAATCGGTCTCCGGCGCCAGTGTTAGGGTTTTGCGCGCAAAGGTCAGGGCCGCGTCCGGCCGGTCCTGGGCGCGGGCCTGATCGTACAGGCCGGTGAGGGCCGCAACAGCGGTCTTTTCGCTGGCGATCAGAGCGCGATAATGCTCGCGCGCGGCCGGCATGTCCCCAAGGGCGAGATCGGCGCGGGCTTCGAGCAGTTTGGCAGCGCCATTGTCGGGCAGGCGCGCCTGGGCCTCGCGGGCCAGCAGGCGGGCGCGGGCCGGATCTCCGGCCTGCAGGGCAATGACGGCGTCCGAGAGCGCGTCGACGCCCTGTTCGCGGCGGCGGGCGGCGCGACGTTTTGCCATGGCTCGGGGTGCCCCGATAATGCGCCGCGTAATGGCCCAGATCGCGATGACGAGGGCGGCGGCCACCAGCAGGATGACCACGGCGGTCCCGAGGCGCGGTTGCAAGCGGTAGCCAGCCAGCTCCAGCGTCAGCGTGCCGGGCAGGGCGATTACCCAGGCTGCAATGCCGGCAATGATCAGGCTGCCGATGATCCAGGAAGCAAGACGGATCATGCACCAATCTCCCCGGTGAGGGCGCTTTCGCGCAATTGGGCGAGGAATTCATCTGCCGCCGCGAGGTGGGCGATGTCGTCGACAAGATCGCCGGCGGCCGCGCGCATGGAGGCGGGCAGGGCTTCCATCTCGGATTGTGCGGCGGAAAAATCGCGGGCGGCGATGGCAGCTTCAAGCCGCGCTATGATGGCGTCGGGGCCGTCCCCCTCGACTGGCCCGGTGGGCCGCATGGCGACGAGGCCGCGGAACCAGTCAAGGCCGGCATCCTGCCAATTTGCGTCGGTTCCAGCCGGACGCCCGGCCAGCATGTCCGGCAGCACCGCGTCGAGCTGGCGGGCAATGGTGCCGGGTTGTGGCAGGCCCGTCGCGGCGCGCCCGGCAATGGCCTCAGGCACCAGATAGTCAGGCTGGGCCTGACGCAAAGCGGCCAGTTCGGTTTCATAGGGCCGGCCGGCGTCAAAGGCGCTTTCCAGCGACGAGAAAATCAATGGCAGGCGTGCGGCGGCAACGCCATTGCCGGCATCTTCGCGCGTGCTCTGGGTCAGCGCGGCCAGTTCGTCCCGCGCCTGGGCCAATTGGGCCGTGGTTTGCTCGGCGCTGGCGCGCAGGGCCGAGAGTTCGGCTTCGATCGCACTCAGGTTCTCCGGGGCGGCAGTGTCGCTCGTGGCGCCGGCGGACAGTTCGTCCAGCCGAGCAGAAAGCGCGGCAAGATCGTCGGTTGTGACCAGATTGCTGGTGTCGATCGCGCTGGACGGTTGATCTGCCAAGCTGGATTCAACTGCGCCGACTCGTCCCGTCAGGGTCGAAAGTTCGTCCTGTAGCGTGCCGGTCACCGTTTCCAGTTCAGGAATGGCACTGGCAAACTGGGCAAGGCGCGGATCTGCAGGTGGGGCGGCCTGTTCCGGGGTCGGCCACAGGCCATACCAGGCCAGACCATAAGCCGCGCCCAGGCCGAGGGCGCCGCCGACCAGGCCAGCCAGCCAGATGCCGCCGCTGCCGCCCGAGGCTGGCGCAGGCTCACTCTTGGTTTTTGCACTAGAGGCCGGCGCCGGCTTGTTCGGCTTGGTGGAGCCAGATGTGGCCTTGGTCGCCTCGGCGGACGAAGTGCCGCCGGTCGGTTTGGCCGTGCCTTCCAATACGGGCGGCCTGACCGGTCCGGACTTGTCGGCGGTTTTATCCGCGGGCTTGTCAGTTGCCTTGGGGGCGGTGTCTGGCGTTTGCTTGCCGGTGGTCTCAGCCATGGCCCTTCCTCTCGTTCCGTCCGATCATGGCCCAGTTTGCTCGCGGGCAAAAGCCAATGCGAGCGCCATCATTGCCTCTTCGCTGGGGTGGTCTGCCAATAGAACGCGGCTGAAGTGATGTTCGATCAGCGGCGCGGCGACATTTTCTGACAGGCAGATGACGGGCAGCTTGCGCCGGGCAGGTTCGGGAATGGCCGAAGCGCCCAGGGTGCAGAAGATTTCAGCGGTGCGGCGTGAATAGAACAGGATTGCGTCAAAGGCGCCTGCGGCCAATTGGCCGGCGATGGCCGCGGGCAGGGTGGTTTCGGCCACCATCTCATAAACCGGCGTGGTGACGACCATCAGCCCATGCGGGGCGAGCGCGTGGGCGAGGTCGCCGCTCAAATGCCTGCCGGCAGGGTAGAAGACCGGACCGTCGAGCCGGGCCAGGGCAATGGTGGTGACCAGCGAATCAAGCGTGCCATCGGCGGCGACAACCTGCTCGAATCCGAGTTGGCGCGCTTCATGGGCGGTGCGGTCGCCCACGGCATAGACGGGTTTGTTGCGCAATTCAGCGGTTGCATTGAGCTCGGACAGGGCGCGCAGCGCGTTGGAGCTGGTGAGTGCCAGAGCCGAAAAGCCCTCAGCCGGCGGCAAATGGGCGTGCAGCGTCTGGCGCGTCATCAGCGGCACGGTATCTGCCGCAATTTCCAGCGCCGCCAGCCGTTCCTGGGTGGCCTGGGCGTCTGGCTCGGGTCGGGTGATGAGCATGCGCATCAGTTTGACCATTGGCTGAGCCAGTCCGGTCCTGCCTGACTGAGCAGGTCGCGGCCGACGGTTTCGCCCAGGACCACAGGATCCCGGCCTTCTGCGGTGGCGCGGAAACTGGTCTGCCCGTCAAGGCTGAGAATCTCGCCCTTGAGGGTGAGCAGGCCGTTCTGGTTCAACGTCAACGCGCCGACCGGAGTGCGGCAGGATCCATCGAGGACCGTGAGCATGGTGCGTTCGGCGGTGATGGCAGTGTGCGTGGGCGCATGGTCGAGCGGCGCGATGAGGTCGGCCATGCGGTCGTCACCTTCCCGGATGGCCAGGCCAATGGCGCCTTGGGCGGGCGCGGGCATGAAGTCTTCTGGATCAAGAATGGTGGTGGCGCGATGGCCCTCGTCCAGCCGATTGAGGCCGGCCATGGCGAGCAAGGTGGCGTCCGCTACGCCGTCGAGCAGCTTTTGCAGACGGGTATGTACGTTGCCGCGAAAAGGCACGATGCGCAGATCCGGTCGCAGGCGCAGGGCCTGTGCGGCGCGGCGGATGGACGAGGTGCCAAATCGCGCCCCTTCGGGCAGGTTGTCGATGCCTTTCACGGATACCGAAATGAAGGCGTCCCGGGCATCTTCGCGCTCCAGAAATGCGGCCAGACGGATACCCGCGGGCAAGCCCGTGGCGACGTCCTTG
Source organism: Devosia sp. (assembly GCA_041939225.1). Taxonomy (GTDB): domain Bacteria; phylum Pseudomonadota; class Alphaproteobacteria; order Rhizobiales; family Devosiaceae; genus Devosia. The sequence goes on along the minus strand of JBGTUK010000036.1, from coordinate 4,910 downwards.
CTCGAATGCACACCGATATCGATACGGTCGCTGAGCAGGGCTTCGTCGATTTCCTTGGTGAAAACGCCTTTGCCGCCAATGTCGGAAAGGGTGGTATTTTCCTTCTGGCTGCGGTCGCCCCCGGTCGAAAACACCTCAATCTCAATGGTGTCCTGGGCAATGCCGTGGTGTTCCGAAAGCAGATCGCGCACCAGTTTGGCCTGGGCGAGAGCCAAGGGGCTGCCGCGCGTTCCGATCCGGGCGAAGGGGGTGGGCGATTGCATAATCAGGCGGTCCTAGTGTACGCGATAGGCTCATTTGGAGTAGACCAGTTCGTCGTGACCGGGCAAGCGCAAGCCATCATTCTGGGTATTGAAACAAGCTGCGACGAAACCGCCGCCGCCATAGTCGTGCGAGATCAATCGGGCCAGGGCACGATAAGTTCCAATGTGGTGCGCTCCCAACTTGACGAACATGCCGCCTTTGGTGGGGTTGTGCCCGAACTGGCAGCTCGGGCCCATGTCGAATGGCTCGATCACATCATCGCCCAGGCGGTGGATGAGGCGGGCATCGCGCTAATGGATGTCGACGCCATTGCCGCCACTGCCGGGCCGGGGCTGATTGGTGGCGTATTGGTGGGTCTGACCACCGGCAAGGCGCTTGCGGCATCGCTGGGCAAACCATTGATTGCGGTCAATCATCTCGAAGGGCATGCGCTGACCGCCCGGCTGACCGATGGGGTACAATTCCCCTATCTGATGCTGCTGGTCTCAGGCGGGCATAGCCAGTTCGTGCTGGTGCGCGGGGTTGGCGCGTATGAACGCTGGGGCGGTACGATCGACGATGCGCTGGGAGAGGCCTTCGACAAGGTGGCCAAGCTGCTAAGCCTGGGGCACCCCGGCGGGCCTGCGGTGGAAAAGATCGCCGCCAAGGGTGATCCGGTCAGGTTCAAGTTCCCGCGTCCCCTGCTGCGCGAGCAGCGGCTGGATTTTTCGTTTTCCGGGCTTAAGACAGCGGTACGGTTACAAGCCGAGGCGCTGGCGCCACTCACCGAGCAGGATGTGGCCGACATTGCGGCGGGCTTTCAGGCGGCGGTGACGGAGATCGTCGCCAAGCGCTCGCGTCAGGCACTGGAACGGTTTCGTGCCGAATTGCCCGAGGCCGAGCCGCAACTGGTGGTAGCTGGCGGCGTCGCGGCCAATCGGGCCATTGCGGCAGCGCTCGAAACGGTCACCCGGGAAATGGGCGCGCGCCTGGTCGTGCCGCCGATTGCGCTTTGCACCGACAATGGCGCCATGGTGGCCTGGGCCGGGGCGGAACGGTTTGCCTTGGGCGCAACCGATGGGTTGGCGGTCGAGGCGCGACCGCGCTGGCCGCTCGACACACCGGGCATGAAGGTAGATGATCATGCCGCTTGAAACCGTGGCGGTGATCGGCGGTGGCGCCTGGGGTACGGCCCTGGCGCAGGCGGCTGCCATGGCGGGCCGAGTGGTCCGGCTCGTGGTGCGGACAGCCGAACAGGCCGAGGTGATCAACCGGGTTCACGTCAATGCGACCGCGCTGCCGGACCAGACTTTGCTGCCAGGTATTGTGGCAACCGACCGCTTGGAGCGGGCTGATATCGTGATCCTGGCGGTGCCGGCGCAATCGACGCGGACGCTGTTGTCCGGGCTGGAACCAGATTTGCTGGCCGGGCGCCCGGTGGTGCTTTCGGCCAAGGGGCTGGAAACCGGCACGCTGGCGCGGCAGAGCGAAATCTTGCTCGATATGGCGCCCGAGGCTGTGCCCCATGTGCTCTCCGGCCCCAGCTTTGCGGCGGATCTGGCAGCGGGACGCCCAACTGCGGTGACTTTGGCCGGGGACGATGCCAGCGATACCTCGGATCTGGCGGCGGCACTGGCCGGGCCCAGCTTCCGGCCCTATGCGGCTGATGACCGGATCGGGGTGGAAATCGCCGGAGCGCTCAAGAATGTCTATGCCCTGGCTTGTGGCGCGGTGGATGGTGCCAGTCTCGGCGCCTCGGCGCGAGCGGCGCTGATTGCGCGTGGCTATGCCGAAATGGCGCGGGTCGTGACGGCCATGGGCGGTTCGGCGCATACGCTGACCGGGCTGGCCGGGCTGGGTGATTTGACCCTAACCTGCACCTCGGTGCAATCGCGCAATTACCAGTTCGGCATGGCGTTGGGGGCCGGTCGTTCGACGGAAGAAATCATTGCTTCCGGGGCGAAGTTGGCCGAAGGCGTGGCGACGGCGCCGGTTGCAGCCGCACTGGCCAAAAGTCTTCAAATTGATACGCCGTTGATCGACGCGGTCGATGCAGTTGTGGCCGGCAAGGCCGATATCGCCACCATCGTTGCGGGCCTGATGTCCCGCCCACTCAAAAGGGAAATTTGACATGCTGTTTGCCATGATCGCCAAGGATGCGCCCGGCGCATTGCAGACGCGGCTCGATACACGCCCGGCGCATCTGGATCATCTCAATTCACTGGGCAAGAAACTGGTCTTTGCCGGCGCGCTGCTTAATGCCGAGGAACAGCCAGAAGGCTCGATCGTGGTATTCGAAGCCGCCGATCTGGCCGAGGCCGAAGCGCTGGCGGCGGCAGACCCGTTCGTTCCCGCAGGGGTGTTCTCCAGCTATGAAGTCAAGCGTTGGCGCATTGCCATCAATACCACCGGCGTGGAGTTGTAGTCTGATGGCCTATTGGCTGATGAAGTCCGAACCAGATGTCTTCTCCTTTGACGATCTGGTTGCCAAGACGGCCAAGGGCGAAACCGAGGAATGGAGTGGGGTGCGCAACTATGCGGCGCGCAACAATATGCGTGAGATGAAGAAAGGCGACGAAGCCTTCTTCTATCACTCCAATATCGGTAAGGAAATTGTGGGCATCATGAAGATCGTGGAGCCAGCCCACCCCGACAGCACGGCTGAACTCAACGCCAAGGGTGAAGTGGTGTGGGAATGCGTCGATGTGCAATCGGTCAAGCCCTTCCCACGTCCCGTGAGCCTGGCTGAAATCAAGGCGACGCCCGAACTGGCCGAAGTCGAACTGGTGCGACTCTCGCGCCTGTCAGTGTCCAAGGTCAGCGAAGCGGAATGGAAACTGATCTGCAAAATGGGTGGCTTGTAGCCGTCCCGCAGGGCAAATCGCTTCAGTGAAGCGATTTAAGGCTACAAGGCCCAGGGAGCTATACTTGTAGGGCGGGCCGCCGTCCCGCAGGGCAAATCGCCCCGATGGCTGCCCATAAGCTGACTTGTCTAATCAACAATAAAATGGCAAGTCGTCCTTCAATGAGATGGAGACGGTCATGGTCAAGCAGATACGTAGATTCGAAGTGGTCGAGACAGGTCATGTCACGCCCAACATGTTTCGCGTGCGCTTCGGCTGTCCAGAGGTCACGACGTTTCCCGAAGGCTTTGCCGGTGGCTATCTCAAGCTGCGCATTCCGCTTGAGGGCGATGCGGTAGCGGTGCGCACCTATACGATCCGTCATCAGGACAAGAACGTCATTGATGTCGATTTTGCCTTGCATGGCGACAAGGATGCCGCCGGATTGGCGACGCGCTGGGCGCTCGATGCGCGGCCGGGCATGAGCCTGGAGGCAGGTGGCCCGGGCCAACCCAAGCCGCTGCCGGCAGCGGCGAATGGCCACTATATCATCGCGGGCGACATGACGGCGCTGCCGGCCATTTCGGTCAATCTCGAAGCGCTGGGGCCGGACGTCAGTGGCGATGTTTTCCTCGAAATCCAGCACGAGGAGGACATCCAGAAACTGGCTGTACCGAATAAGGTCAGGCTGCACTGGCTGGTAAACCCCGAACCCGGAAGCCGGACGGAGCTGCTAGCCGATGCCGTGCGCGCGCTGGCGTGGCCCGAAACCCTCACCTACGCCTGGGTGGCCACCGAATTTGAAGCCATGCGCAATCTACGCGCTTACCTGCGCGCAGAGCGCAATTTGGGGACGGACCAGCTCTATATATCAAGCTATTGGAAGCGTGGCCTGGTCGAAGACGATCATCGCTCGGTCAAGAGCGCCGATGCGCAGGCTGAATCGCCCGCATAAGAGCGATCGCCGAGACCGCTATCAATATTCCTAGACCTCTATCCCATAGAGCGTACGCAAGTTAAGCTTTGCGGGCGCAAGTAATGTGAGGGGGAAATGGAATGGACTTTCTAGCTGTCAACTGGCTGGCCATCGTGCTGGCGACCGTGGCCAGCATGGCGTTGGGTGCGGCATGGTACGGGGTTTTGTCCACCCAATGGCTGGCTGCGTCGGGCCGGACCAGAGAGGACATCGATCCCAAGGATTTCATGCCCTATGTCTGGTCGGTGATCGTGCAACTGGTCATGGCCTATTTCCTGGCTGTGCTGACGCCGCCGCTGGCCGGCGCCATGACCGTCGGCCATGGACTGCAGATCGCCTTCCTGATGTGGCTGGGCTTTGTGCTGACCTCGATGATCCTCAATCATCGCTACCAGGGCCGGCCCTGGTGGCTGACCGTCATCGATAGTGGTTATATTCTGGCAGCCCTGCTGGTGCAGGGGCTGGTGCTGGGCCTGTTCGGCTAGATTTCAGCTTTCCACCACCACTGGCGGGACCTTTGCCGGTTCCGCCGGGGGTGCATATTTGTTGAGCAGCGGAAGCTGGCTCATCGAGAAAATGACGGTCAGCGGCATGATGCCCCAGACCTTGAACGCCACCCAGAAGTCGGTCGAAAAGCTGCGCCAGACCACTTCATTGAGCACGGCGAGCACGATGAAGAACAGACCCCAATTGAGGGTCAGCTTCCACCAGCCCTCGGGCTTGAGCTTATAGACATCACCGAAGACATATTTGAGCAGCGATTGCCTGAACAAAAGCCCGCCCAGCAGGACCGACGCAAACAGCGTGTTGGTGATGGTGGGCTTGATCTTGATGAAGGTGTCGTCCTG
>JBGTUK010000035.1:0-15594 GCA_041939225.1 Devosia sp. | reverse complement strand
GCCTAGCCAATTTTCCTTTTCCCGCAAGGCCTTGCTGGTCCAGGCGGAATCAACCTGCCAACCCATTAGGGCTGCATCCAAAGCTTCCAGACCCACACGCGCGTCAGCTACCATTGGCAGCGCATTGTGTTTCATGGCGTCGAACACCTGGACGTTTAGGCCGACGATCTTGAGGTCCTCGTTCTTGAACAGCGCCCAGGAGCCGGTAGTGAAATCCTGCAGCCGCGTGCCAACGGCCAGCACGACGTCAGCCTCTTCTGCCAGCGCATTGGCCGCCGATGTGCCGGTCACGCCAACGCTGCCCATATTGAGTTCGTGGTCATGGGGCAGGGCACTCTTGCCGGCCTGAGTTTCCATTACGGGAATGCCGTGCTCCTCGGCAAAGGTCGCCAGGCTCTCGCTGGCCTCCGAGTAAAGCACACCGCCGCCGGCGATGATCACTGGCTTCCTAGCCAGCTTCAGAGCTGCAGCAGCGGTCGCGAATTCATCGGCATCCGGCATGATCCGGCGCGGTGTCCAGACCTTCTCGGCAAAGAAACTCTCCGGATAGTCATAAGCTTCCGCTTGCACGTCCTGACAAAGGCTCAATGTCACCGGTCCGCATTCTGCCGGGTCCGTCAGAACCTGCATGGCCCGCCGCAGCGCCGGCATGATCTGCTCGGGGCGCGTGATACGGTCGAAATAGCGACTGACCGGCTTGAAGCAGTCGTTTGCCGACACTGTGCCGTCGCCAAAATCCTCCACCTGCTGCAAGACCGGGTCCGGCAGGCGATTGGCGAACACGTCGCCGGGCAGCAGCAACAAGGGGATGCGATTGACATGGGCCAGCGCGGCTGCTGTCACCATGTTGAGCGCACCCGGGCCGATCGATGAAGTGCAGGCCATGAAGCGGCGGCGAAAATTGGCCTTGGCATAGGCGATGGCGGCGTGCGCCATGCTTTGTTCGTTTTGTCCGCGATAGGTCGGCAACGCATCCTTGATGCCATGCAACGCTTCCCCGACCCCGGCCACATTGCCATGCCCGAAAATGGCCCAGACACCGCCAAGGATCGGCACCGTTTCGCCATCGATCACCGTCTTCTGCGCGCTCAGGAAGCGCGCGACGGCCTGCGCCATCGTCAATCGGATTGTGTTCTGGCTCATGGCCGCTCCCAAATCTCTACCAGTGCGCCGAACCGTTTCGCCATCTCGGCTACGGCTTCTTCGTCGCTCATCTTGTTGTCCAGCCAATCGCGCGCGGTTTCACCGAAGATCGTCCGCCCCACGGCAAAGCCCTTCACGGTCCGCGTCTTCTTTGCAGAGGCGAAACCGGCAGCTAGTTCATCCTGCGGCGCATCGAGTCCCAGCATAACAACGCCGCGACAATAAGGGTCGCGCGTTTCGATGACACCATCAATGGCCGCCCAGGCCGCCGCGCTTTTTTGTGGCTCAAGCTTCCACCAGTCCGGCTTGATTCCGGCGTCGTAAATCTCGGTCAGTGCTCGAGCCAGCGTGTCATCATCGGATCGTCCGTGCTTTGACGCGATGACTTCAACCAGCAATTCACGACCGATCTTGCGCGCCGCATCGAAAGCCGCACGCAACTTGCCGATCTGTTGATCTCGCAGGTCCTGACCATCATCCGGATGGAAAAAGCAAAGCACCTTGATGCAATGGTCAACCGGCCAGTCAACCAGTCGCGATCCAAGGTCCTGCGTGAATTCGAACTGTAGTGGCCGCGAGCCCGGCAACTCGATGGGCCTGGCGATCCAGAAATTGGGCAGGGCGCTCGCAGCGTAAAGCGCGTCACGACCATACTTATCGTCGAGCAACATGCCGAAGCCTTCGCGCCCTTTAGCCACCTGTGCCGCAGCCTTGACGGCCAGAACCTTCAAATCCGGCAGCCGCGCCAGCTTCTGCGCGTCGCCTCCTGCCATGTCCTCGAGCTGGCTGCGGTGGTCAATGGCGAGCGCCATCAACTTGGGGATGTCGCGCCGCCGGGTCGTAGCCCAATGCACATGGTTGATCGCTTCATCCTTGCGCAGCGCCTTTTCCGGGCTGCCCTTCTCCAAAAAGAACTGCAATTCGTCCCAGGTCGGAATTTCTGGAGCACAGAGCAGGCGGCTGACAGCAAAGGCGCCGCAGGCGTTGGCCCAGGTTGCACTGGTCTGGTGGCTCTCGCCCCGCAGCCACCCGCGCAAGAAACCGCTCATGAAGGCGTCGCCAGCGCCGAGCACATTATAGACCTCGATGGGAAATCCCTCGCCCACGATCCCGTCCTCGAGATCGTCAGGAATGGCTTCATCATAAACGATACATCCCATGGGGCCGCGCTTCAGAACGATCACGGCGGAGGACAGGGTCCGGATTGTCCTGAGCGCAGTTTCAAGATCGCTGGCGCCGGAAGCGATGAGAACCTCTTCTTCAGTACCCACGATCAAATCGCATTCGGGCAGCACAGTCTTGAGATGGGCCGACACCGTATCGGAGGCGATGTAGCGACTGTCCCCCGCATCATGCCCGGCCAGACCCCAGAGGTTTGGCCTATAATCGATATCAAAAATGACCTTGGCGCCGCTTTCCCGCGCAATGCGCATGGCCTTGCGCTGCGCGGCGTCGCTGTGCGGCTGAGCAAAATGGGTGCCCGTCACCAGCACCGCTTGCGCCGAGCATATGAAGTCAGGATCAATGTCGCTTTCTTCGAGGGCCGCGTCGGCACAATTGTCGCGGTAGAAGATCAGCGGAAATGACTTGTCGTTCTCCACAGAGAGCAGGACCAGCGCGGTGAGGCGCTCCGAATCCGTCACGATCCCGTTTGTGTCTACCCCCTCACGGGTGAGCTGCTCGCGAATAAAGCGCCCCATCTGTTCATCGCCAACCCGGGTAATCAGCGCAGATTTGAGACCGAGCCGGGCCGTGCCCACAGCGATGTTCGTGGGGCAGCCACCAACCGATTTGGCAAAGCTACCTATGTCTTCGAGCCGTGTCCCTATCTGTTGGCCATACAGGTCCACCGATGCGCGCCCAATGGTAATAACATCAAGAGGGCGATCCGGGATCTGGTCAGCGGCGAGGGACAAGGTGAGAACTCCGTTGCAGTCACGAACGCAGTGAAACACAAGTTCCGCGACTTCTCAAGATAGAATGTTTGTTCCATAGCGGCAGTATCGGCGCGGGCGCGTCAGGCTTGCCGCCGCCGCTCCGCAACGCCTACGGTCAATGCCATGGCAAAGGCCATGCTGGCGGAAAGCGAGCGAAAGCCAGCATGGTCGGCCTCCACCAGTTCGAACCAGACTGCCGTGCTGGCTGCTAGGGGTGAGAGAGCCGAGTCGGTCAAGCCAACTACAGCGACGCCCCGTTCACTCAATGCCTGTGCCTGCGCCGCGCTTTCGGCGGCATAGGGCGAAAAACTGACGGCAAATGCGGCGTCGGCTGCAGTGGCTTGAGCGAGCAAATCATCTTCATTGCCAATGGCCGTGCTGACCACCCGGCAGGGCACTTTCAGCTTGCCAAAGGCGTACGCCATATAGGTGACGATCGGAAAACTGCGGCGCCGAGCAATCAGGTAGATGGTTTGCGCGCGCGCCAGAATAGTGATGGCCCGTTCGAGCGCGTCGGCATCGATCGTGTTTGCCAGTGTGCTAAGGCTGTCATGACCGGCTGCCAGAAAGCCGTTGAGGATGGCGACGCCTTCAGTTTCTGCTGTGCCACCCGATTCGAGATGGCGCAATCGGTCTTCATAGCTGCCATTGCGCTCTTTCAGCCGCTCCCGGAACAATTGCTGCAGACCCGAAAAGCCGTCAAATCCGAAGTGCTGTGCGAATCGAACCAGAGTTGAAGGCTGGACCTCTGCGGCCTGAGCTATGCTGGCCGTTGTCCCGAAGGCCATGTCGTCGGGGCGTTCAAGGGCATAGCTGGCCACTTGCATCAGCCGCTTGGGCAACGTTGCGCGCATCTCGACTATGGCGGCACGCAGGCTATCGAAATCGCGTGGCGGGAGTTGGCCGGTCATCTGATCCTCATGGAATGCTCATTCTATTTTTGGAACAAAATGCCGCCCCCCGCAACAAAAAGGGGGCAGGACGGTGGAACGTCCTGCCCCCTGGGGGATCATGGAAGGAGCACCTAAGCTGGTTGCAGCGAGGCGGGCTCCTCGCGGTTCTCGATCCAGTAGATGAACACCGAAGCCCCCACGATCAGGGCGGCGCCGGGCCAGAACCAGATCGAAGGCACCTGACCAAGGGCAACCCAACCGACCAGGCCGCTCAATGGCACTTTGAGATCGCCAAACGGCTGCAGATAGACCGCATCGGCAGCCCTATAGGCAAAGGCCAGCAGATATTGCGCCGCTGCAGTGAGAGCGCCGAGCAGCAGCAACAGCCAAATGCCGGTCATATCGGGTAAAGCGAAGGGGAAGCCGGGCGCCAAGGCCGTCGGCAGCACGCCGGAGAGCGCATTGGCCACCAACAGGATCGCCAGATGGTTGGGTGTCATCAGCACCAGAAGGGAAACTGTCAAGGTTTCCGGGCTCTCGCCCTTGCGCGTCAGGAATTTTGTCAAAACGTCGGTGGCGGCCCAAAGCGCTGCAGCGGTGATCGGGATCAAGGCCTGCCAGCCAAGGCTTTCGGTTCCAACGCCCGAAACGATAATGGCGCCGACGAATCCGGCTAGAGCCGCCACGATCCGAGCTGTCGATGCGCGCTCACCAAGAAACAGCGTGGAACCCAGGACAATGAAAAGCGGCCCGGTCGCCAGCAGTGTCACCATCTGCCAGATCGGCACGCCCGAGGCAAAGCCATAAACAAACACATGCACGCCCAACGCGGAAACAAAGGCACGTACTTCATGGGCAAGCGGGTGACGGGTCTTGAGGTTGGAGAGTCCGATCCTCAAGATCAACGGCAATGCCAGAACCGAGGCAATCAGATACTGCCAGAAGGCCATACCGGTCGAACTCATGCCGAAGCCACCATACTCGGCGGGCGTGGGCAATATGGATTGCAGCGTATTGGTGCCGGCGAAGGCGATACTCGCCACCAGCATAAAAAGAGCGCCCGAAGTTGCGGCGTTGTGGGAAGTAGAGGAAATCTGGCTCATCTGTCGTCCTTTCCGTAACCAGTTTCCTCAGGGTTACGGGAGACGACATGCCAGAATTGCGCGCGGCCAAACGGCCACGCACGCCGGCAAGGGCGTTTGATCCCGTTCTCTTTCATCCGGACTATGACCGTCGGCTCCGGAATTACACCGGATCTGCTGACCTCCCGACCTCTGGGAGCGCTCGCGGGCTTGGCATTTCTGCCTTTACCGCCGGTGGGGAATTACACCCCGCCCTGAGAACAATGCAGGTGAACCTGCACTGCGACATCTAGGGCAAGGGCGCGCCGGGTGCAAGTAAGCACAAGGGTGTAACTGTGAGAGGGGCACGAACGACAGGAAGAATCTCTCCTCAAACAGAACCGGCGACGCACCGTCCGCCCCGTAATTCTTCCCTCTCCGCTTGCTTTCCGACAGGGGTGGGGCGGTGGACCAGCGTTGACGCCCCCGCAAGGGCGCGCGCGCCAGCTCGCCCGACCGAAGTGAAGAACAATTTCTATTGGCAACCACCGCAGATCCAATTAAACAAGTGATGTCTTGTTTAATTGGAATTCAGTCATGTCCGACACAGTCGATGGTCGGTGGGCCGAGATTTTTGGGCCCCGCTATCTTTCGGTCACCACGATCCTGGCGCTGGGGGTCTCGCTCTTTGCCTTCAACGTCTTCCTGTCTGCCACCGCATTGCCATCGGCGGTCCAGGAACTGGGCGGCATCGACGTAATTTCCTGGGCCACCACGCTCTATCTGGTTTTTGCCATTGTAGGCGGGGCAGCCGCGGCGTTGATCAAGCGGCGACTTGGCTCCAGGTTCGCGCTGATTGGCCTGGCCAGTGTCTTCCTGCTGGGCACGCTAATCGCCGCAAGCGCCGGGGCGATGCCTCAGGTGCTGGTCGGCCGCGCCGTGCAGGGTCTTGGCGAAGGTGTCGTCGCTGCCCTCTGCTTCGCGCTCATTCCCGAACTCTTCCCCAGCCGTCTGGTGCCCAAGGTCTTCGGCATGCAGGCCATTGTCTGGGCCGTTGCAGCCTTTGGCGGCCCCGCCGGGGCAGGGGCTCTTACGGAGTTGATTTCCTGGCGCGCTGCCTTTCTCATAAACGTGCCGCTGGTCGTGATCTTCGGGGTCATGGTGCTTCTGGTGGTACCGGCCAATCAAAAGATCGCCGGGTCATCCGGTTTTCCCGGCTTGCGCCTGACTGCGATTGGAGTTGGCACCATGCTGGTGGCGCTGGCGGCCATTGCTCCGCCGGGATCAGCGGCAGTGTTGTTGATGGGGGCGGCAATTGCCCTGGTGGCCGCCGTCTGGATGGACCGGCGCAGCGCAGAGCGCCTGATGCCGCCGGATGCGTTTTCGCTCAAGACCGCTGTTGGTTCGGGTCTGTGGCTTTTCCTGCTCATGCCAATCGCCGGAGCGGCCACAGCGGTCTATCTGGTTCTGCTGTTACAGCAGCTCTGGGGCTATGGCCCGACCCAAGCCGCGGCGCTTGGCGCGGTCATGGCGGTTGGCTGGAGCTGCTCGTCAGTCACCGTCGCCAATGTGCGCAAGCGTGCCACCCGGCGCGTCCTGATCCGCACCGGTCCAATACTGCTGGCGCTCGGCCTGCTAGCCGTTCTGCTTGCATTGGAAACCAGCCAGTTACCGGTGCTGATCGTGGGTCAGTTTGCCAGCGGCATGGGATTTGGCATTTCCAATGGCTACATCATGCTCACCATCATGGAGGCCAGTACCGACGCAGAGCGCGACCGCACGTCGGCGCTTTTGCCGACCACACAGTCCGCAGGCAATGCGCTGGGTGCTGCACTGGCCGGCGTCGCCGCCAACGCGGCCGGCTATGCCCAGGCTAGTGGCGAAGCCGAAATCCTGGTCGCCATCGTTCCGTTGTTCTTCATGGCGGTGAGTTTTGCCGTATTGGCCTGGCTGGCGGCAATGCGCATGGTTCACCTCGCCAAAACCACACCCATCGCTCAATTCGCCGAAGGCTGAAAAAAAAGGCCCCGGATCGCTCCGGGGCATTTCTCGATCGTCAGCCCTGTTCCAGCCAGCGCACCTGCTCGGGTGTCAGCTTGATCTCAAAGGCCTTGAGGCTGTCTTCCAGTTCCACCAGCCGGCGCGGCCCGATCAGCGGTACGCTGGGGAAGGGTTGTGCCAGCACGTAGGCCAGCGCGATGTGGATCGGCGAGTGGCCGAGTTCATTGCCCAACTCGATGGCGCGATCGCGACGACCGAAATTCTGGTCGTTGTACCAGCAGCGCACCAGTTCCTCATTGTCCCGCTTGTCCCGACCGGCAAAGTCGGTGAAGAAGCCGCGCGCTTGGCTGGACCAGGAGAAATTGGTTACCTGCCGGTCGATCAGCCACTGTTTGAAATCAGGCGTTGAGGAGGTGACGCAACCAGCCCAGATGGGGCTGATCATTTCGGCCAAGGCGAAGTTGTTGCTCAGGGCCTGTGGGGCGGTCTTGCCATTGGCATTGGCATAGGCAATCGCCTCGTCCATCCGCTCCTTAGTCCAGTTCGATCCGCCATAGGGCCCGCGAATGCGCCCGGCCTTCACCTCGGCATCCATGGCATCAACGAACTCTCCTACCGGCACATCGAGATTGTCGCGGTGCATGAAATAGATGTCGAGATAGTCGCTCTGCAGCCTGTCCAGGGATTGGGTAAGTTGCTTGGCAATCACATCGGGATAGACCAGCGGGGAATGGGCGCCCTTGCCGATCAGCACGGCCTGTTCGCGCACGCCACTGCGCTTCTGCCACTCGCCCCACAGCTTCTCGGTATAGCCTCCGCCATAGATAAAGGCGGTATCGAAAATATTGCCGCCCTTTTCCCAAAAGGCGTCCAGCAGGATCGCGCCGGACGAGAAGGTCTTGAAGTCCTCAAAGCCCAATGCCACGGCCGAAGCCTGCTTTTCGAGGCCTGGAATGGTGCGCTTCGGAATGATGCCCTGATTGGCGCCAAGCGGGCGATTGTCCAGCGTGTTGACGCGGTTGACCGATTTCTCGACCGAGAACTCTATACCGGCATCGGCTCGCCACTTGTCGAGCACCCGCAGATTGCCCAGCGTGTCGTTCCAGCTCATCCCGGGCGCGTCAAATTCCGTCTTGCCCGCGAGAATGGCCAGCGATGCAGCTTCCGCCTCGTATGAATAGAGATGCGGTTCAGCCCCGACGCTGATGGTTTCGGTCTGGCCGCCCTTGATAATGTCGATGCGGCCCAGCCCCTGGTCGCGATCGCCATTGGCGAACCAGAAATCGGGAACCTCGATGCGCCCCTCCGAGCCATGAATGCGCAGCACATTGTCGAGATTGGCCATCACCGCGCAACTGACCTGCGCCACAATGCCATTCTCGAAGCTCATCATGGCGGTGGCCCAGTCGTCCGTGCCTTCTGCATTGAGCGTCGCGGCTCCTGAAACCTTTGCCGGATCGGCAAAAGGTTTGCCCATAGCCGCGCCCGCAATCAACCGCGCCATCGAGACGGGGTAGCAGCCCACATCCATGATGCCGCCGCCAGCCAGCGCAGAGGCAAACAGCCGATGCTCGGGCTGAAATTTGCCCATGGAGAAGCCGAAGCTCGACTGGATCATGCGAACGTCGCCGATGGCGCCGGACTGGATCAGTTCGATCAGCTTGGCCGCCTGCGGATGCACGCGATACATGAACGCCTCGCCCGCGAAGGTGCCAGCCTTGCGATGCGCATGGAAAACCGCGTCGGCCTCATGGGCGGACAGCGCAAGCGGCTTCTCCACCAGCACGTGCTTGCCCGCCTCGGCTGCCTTGATAGCCCATTCGGCGTGGCCGGTATGGGGCACAGAAATATAGACCGCGTCGATCTCCTTGTCCGCCAGCAGCGCCTCATACCCATGCACAACGCGCGCTTCGGGGAAGGTCTCCTGCAGGCCCGGTCGGTCCGGATTGCGCGTCGCAATGGCCGCCAGCACGCCGTGCTGGCTGTCGTTCAGGCCGCCACGAAAGGCCTTTGCAATGCTGCCCGGACCAATGATGCCCCAGCGGATTTTCTTGTCGGTCATGTAGTCTTCCTCACCAGAGCATCAGCTAGAACGCCGTTTTCGGACGGTCCCGATGCTCAATCCAAAAATTCTTGCCGGCTCGTTGCCCGGCAGGCGCGAACGGCCTGTCCAAAGACAAGCTTTTCAATTGCTCTTGCGCCAAGTGATTTCTAAGTTAGCGCGCCCGCAAGTGGCATACCCCGATTTCGGGTATGCGGACCGGGCGGAAAGTAAGATGGATACTGGCCTTTTTTACGAGCCTCGTCCCAATGGCGTTGAACGCCTGCCGACGGCGCTGCAGATGTTTCATACCACGCCACGCCTGATGCGGGCGGATCATTGGCACGCGCAGGTCGAGGTCAACTATGTCGTTCGCGGCTGGGCGCACTACCATATGGCGGGGCATGAAGCGCGTTTTGAGGCTGGGGATTTCGCCCTGTTCTGGGGCGGGCAACCCCATCGCCTCGATGATGCGTCCGCGGACCTAATCTATGCCGGCGGGCACTTGCCACTGGTCCATTTCTTCCGCCTCCGTCTGCCGGCAGACGTTCAGGCCCGTTTGATGCAGGGGGCGACCCTTGTATCCAATGCGACCGACGCGGCCGACCCAATCAATTTCGAGCGCTGGGTGGACTACGCCCGCTCCGGCGATTCGATGAAAGCCAGCCTTGCCGTCGACGAACTCCTGTTGCGCATCGAGCGGCTACGCTTCTCGCCCTATTGCCTTCTACCCGAAACCCGACCGGTATCCGACAATGGCGGGCTCGACCAGCACACGTCCCCTATCGTGGTCCGCATCTGCGATTTCATCTCCGACAATTTCCGCGAAGAGATCGATTCGGTAGATATCGCGGTGGCGGCCGACATTCACCCCAAATACGCCATGACGGTATTCAAGCGATGCACCGGCATGACGCTGAATGATTACATCAACCTCATGCGTCTCTCCTATGCCCAGGCGCTGCTGATGCGTGATGAGACCAGCGTTCTCGCCGTTGCCATGGAGAGCGGATTTGGCTCGCTCAGCGCCTTCAACAAGTCTTTCCGCAAGATATCGGGCATGTCCCCCAGTGATTTCCGCCGCGAGGTGCGCGAGCGCCCCATCGTGGCCGACGGCCGGTACAACTAGGGCATGGGCAGGCGCGGCTGGCTTGCACTGCTTTTCGGCCTGACGGTCATTGCCGGATTGACACTATTGCGGGCCGCCGATCCGTATCCGGTGCAGGTCGCCCGCGAGACCACTTTCGATCTGTTCCAGCAATTGCGACCGCGCGAGGCCCCACCCGATCTGCCCGTTCGCATCATCGATATCGACGAGACTTCCCTTGCCGAGCAGGGACAGTGGCCCTGGCCAAGAACCGCCATGGCGGACATTTCTGACCGCCTGACCGAACTGGGCGCGGCCGCTGTCGTTTTCGACCTCCTGTTCAGCGAGCCGGATAGGCTGTCGCCCTCGGTCTTTGCCGATGGCAGAGAAGACTATGATGCAATGTTCGCCGCTGCGCTGTCGGCCGGCCCGACTGTCCTCACCCTTGCGCAAAGTGGGCGCGCTGCCGTTGCCGGTCTGGAGCCTAAATCCGGGCTGGCAATGACGGGTGCCGATCCGCTGGCAAAGGTGCCGCACTTGGGCGGCGCGGCCCAGCCCTTGCCGGTTTTGGCCCAAGCGGCGCGCGGTCTGGGCGTCGCCAGCCTGGACCGAGAAGGGGCAGGGGTGGCGCGCCGCCTTCCCATGCTCTGGCGCAGTGGCGATGCGGTGCTGCCATCGCTTTCCGCCGAAGCCCTCCGGGTGGCGCTGGGTGTGTCGACACTCGTCGTGATTGGGGACAGCGCCGGGGCAGGAACGGTCGAACAGCTTCGCATTGGCGATTTTGTCGTGCCTACGGGACCGAGCGGTGACATCTGGGTCTATTATCGCCATCTGCCAGACGAGATCTATGTTCCGGCCCGTGAACTGCTGGCCGATGGCTATCGTGACCTCGCGCCGCAGATCGCCGGACACATCGTGCTGATCGGCACATCGGCCAGCGGGCTGCTCGACATTCGCGCCAGTGCCTTGGGGACGGCCGTGCCAGGGGTGTCCATCCATGCTCAGGCACTCGAACAGATGCTGACCGGCACTTTCCTTGATCGGGCCGATTGGGTCGGCGGGCTGGAGATGGTCGTTTTCGCTATCGCCGGACTGCTGATTGTCCTGGCTGTAATCATCACAGGGCCGATTGTCGGGCTTGTCATTTCGCTATTGATTGCCGGTCTGCTCCTGGCGGCAAGCTGGTGGGCCTTTGCCCAGCCACATCTGCTGATCGACCCCAGCTTCGCCCTGTTCGGGGCGCTGCTGCTCTATGCCGCCATGGCCTTCTTCCGCTTTGCCATTACCGATGCGGACCGCCGCCGTATTCGCCGCGCCTTTGCCCACTATGTCGAACCGTCATTGCTGACCCGCATCGAGGCCGATGCGCGGCTGCTCAAGCTCGGCGGGGATCTGCGCGAACTGACCGTGATGTTCTCCGACGTGCGCAATTTCTCCGCGCTCGCCGAGCGCACCACACCGGCCGGGCTGGTGTCGATCCTCAATCGGCTTTTTGCCGCATTGGGCCAGGCCATCGTTTCTGAACAGGGCACAATTGATAAGTTCATGGGCGATGCTGTCATGGCCTTCTGGAACGCCCCGGTCGATGTCGAGCGCCATGCGACGCGGGCCTGCCTGGCCGCGCTATCCATGCGCGAGGCCCTTGAACAGCTCAACGCCTCCGGCAACGAGCCCATTGCCATCGGCATCGGTATAGCGACCGGTCCCGCGCTGGTCGGCAATATGGGTTTTGAGCGGCGCTTCGACTATTCCTGCATCGGCGACACGGTCAATGTTGCCAGCCGCATCGAAGGAAGCTGCCGCGCGGTCGGCTATGACATACTGGTCACCGAAACGACGGCTGCGGCGGCCGCCGACCTTGCCCTATTGCCCGCAGGCGCCGTCGAGCTCAAGGGCATGAGCGGACGCGAGCCAATCCACATCCTGATCGGTGATGCCAAAATGCGTCAAAGTGGCGCTTTCGCTACGCTTAAAGCGGCTCATGAGGATTTGGTCACGCACCTCAGAACTGGCGACGATCCGGCCCTTAGCCTTGATGCCTGCCGCCGTGCCGCCTTGGCCGTAGATGCGCGCCTAGGCACATTCTATGCGGCCTGTCTGGAGCGCAGCGACGATTTCAGAGCCGTCAGCTCCGCATCTGAAACTTAGACTCGCCCGAGGCCCAGCATCACCATCGCGGCAAGCAGCAGCGCGCCGATAATCCAGATCGCACCGGCAAGCAGCGAAAAACCTTCGATGAAATCGAGCCCAGGGTCTTCTTCGTGATCCATGCTTTGCTCCCTCCTCATTTCGCCCACGGCATCCGTGAGTTCTAGGACGAAGTGTAGTGCATTCTGCGCCTGCGTCGATCCCCATCCTGCCGACGCAGGCACGTCGGTCGGTATTGAACAAGCGGCCACGTCGAGCGGCCCATAGGCCACTACAGCGGCGTGCTTTCTGTTCGCGCGGCGATTATCGCCTGCGCGATCTCGACGAAGCCGATACCCGCCTCACCGGTGGATATCCAGCGTGGCGGCGTCGGCAGGTGCTCGAGCACCGGGCCGATGTTCGCAACGCCAAAGGACTTAGTCACCATCGCGAACATGGGCGCGTCATTGCGTGAGTCTCCGACGAAGCTCACCGTGTCGGTAATCTGCTGGGCCATGATGCCCCATTGAGCTAGCAGGCGCTCGCTCATGGTCTGCTTGTTGTACGCGCCGATCCAGGTGTTGATGTGCACCGAACTGATGGCAACCGTTCCGCCGATCTCCCGGATCTGCTGTGCCAGCGCTTCGACCTCCGATCGTGCCTTGCCGACGATGTCTATAGCCACATCGGCGACCCTGAGCCTTTGGTCATGGGCGAACCGGAACTCGCCCAGCAGCGGGCGCACGGCCTCGAGATGGTGCTGCTGTCGCCGCGCCTGCAGCACCTCGTCCTCCCAGAACTGTATTTGTGCCGTGTTGCCTTTGCTGGTCATCAGGAAGGCGCCGCTTTCGCCGATTGCGGCTGCAACCGGCCAGGCCCGCACCATATGCTCGCACCAGCCCGCCGAACCGCCGGTCACCGGGATTACCGACACCCCCGCATCGTGCAGGTCCCAGAGCGCCTGGAAGGTCTGCGGGAGCAGGCGCCCGCCTGTGGTCAGCGTGTCGTCGACATCGGTGAACAGGTAGCGCACGCCACGCAATTCGGCAGGTTGCGGGGACGGGCCTCGGAAACTCACAAATCGCCCCCGCAGATTTCAACCCGGATACCGGACGCTTCGAGGCTTTTGTGCACCCGGTCCTGATCGGGCAGTGCGTCGGTAAAGATGTGCGAAACGTCCGAGAACGGGACCACCCGCACGGAGGCGTCCCGCGACCATTTGCTCATATCCGCGACAAGAAACTGCAGGCGGGCATTCTCCACCAGCTTCATGGTCACCTGCGCTTCGGAATAGCTGTAATCCAATATGCCCTTGCCGGCATTCAGCGCGCCGGCACCGATCACAGCGTGAGAGGCGTAAAATTTGTCGAAATAGTGCAGTACATCGGCGCCCACGACGTCGCGGTCATTATGGCGCATGACGCCCCCGGTCATATGCACCTCAATCTGTGGCGCGTCACTCAGGGTCAGGGCGACATCCATATTATTGGTGACAACCCTCAGGCTCTGATGGTCACGCAGGGCCGTAGCCACGAATTGTACCGTGGTGCCAATGCCGAGAAACACGGTCGAGCCGGCCGGAATGGCCTCGGCGACGCGGCGCGCGATGCGCTGCTTTGCCTCGCTGTTGAGAGCTGCGCGGGCATTGACCGAAATATTGCGGGCCCCGACCGGAACATCCACCCCGCCGTGAAACCGACGTGCATAGCCCAGGTCGCATAGCGCGTTGATGTCACGTCTGATCGTCTGGGTCGTGAGCTCGTACCGCGCCGCGAGTTGCTCGATATACTGAGTGCCTTCCGCCTCTATCAGCGTCAACATATCTCGTTGTCGGTCCGAAAGCATGACCGGGGCGCCCTTTGCTATGCGAGGAACAGGCTGGGATCGTCGGTAATGACGCCCGCCAGACCGGCATCCCAGAATGACATCAGTTGCACAGGATTGTTGCAGGTCCAGGCGCGCACCTTGATGCCGCGTTTGCTGGTTTCTTCCAGCAGGCCAATGCTGAGCGCCTTATAGTGCATGTGAATGGTACTTGCCGGAATCGCCGCTAGTTGCGCCTCCCAGTCCTCCGGCGGACGTTCCCAAAGCATGGCCATTTCCAGCCCCGGTTCCAACTTTTGCATGGCCCGCAAGGCCTCCGGATCGAAGCTCGATATCATGATCTCGGTCTGCGGCGCGCGCCGGCCGATGGCCGCCTGCACCGTCCGCACCAATTGATCCAACGAGCGGTGATGGGCGTGCTGCTTGATCTCGACATTGGCGTTGAGACCCAGTTCGCGCAGTTCCACAATGACCGCATCAAGGGTCGGTAGCGGCTCCCCGGCAAACGCGTCGTCGAACCAGCTTCCCGCATCCAGCCCATCCAGATCCGCGCGCCCCATGTCACCGAGCGCGCCGCTTCCCGACGTTGTGCGGTCGATCGTGACATCATGGATCACCACCAGGGTCCCGTCGCCCAACAGGGCGACGTCCAGTTCAACCCATTTGGCCCCCTGCTCGGCGGCCTTGCGGAACGCCGCAATGGTATTTTCCGGTGCGAGGGCCGAGGCGCCGCGATGAGCCTGCACCTGGTCTGGTGTGGGTCTGTGCATGGTCTGGATTGCCTTGATGCGTGCCGGAGTGTCCAAGTGTACCTCTGCTTGCGCCGTCTAGCTGGCGTCTGTCCGCCGGCCTGTTTGCTGGTTAAAGGGGTGGATATGCTCAGGGCGGGCATAGACTGTAATGGTCTCGCCCTCCGCCAGTTGCGGCCGTCCCTGCACCGTCAGAATGATCGGCTGCTCCGTGCCGGGGATTTGAACATGCAGATGGCTCTCGCCGCCGACCGGCTCAAGCAATTCCACCGTGCCTGCCAGCGACAGGGCATTTCCCTCGGGCCGCTCGATATGGAGCTGGTCCGGCCGTAGCCCGACAATGTCGGTGTCCGCGTCCAGCTTTAGCGCCCCCGCATTCTCGCCGCCCGAAAGGGAGGCTGCCGGGATCAGGTTCATCGGCGGTGAGCCAATAAAGCCCGCGACGAACAGCGTTGCCGGACGGTCATAGACTTCGGTGGGCGTGCCGATTTGCTCGACCAGACCACCATTCATCACCACCAGCCGGTCGGCCAGGGTCATGGCTTCGAGCTGGTCGTGGGTTACATAGAGGCTGGTGGTCTTGAGGCGACGTTGTAGCCGCCGGATTTCCACCCGCATCTGCACGCGCAGCTTGGCGTCGAGGTTGGATAGGGGTTCGTCGAACAGAAACGCGGCCGGCTCACGCACAATAGCGCGGCCCATGGCGACGCGCTGCCGCTGGCCGCCTGAAA
>JBGTUK010000034.1:0-15662 GCA_041939225.1 Devosia sp. | reverse complement strand
TTGTCCGTGAACGCGGTGGCGAAGTGCGAGAGCAGCGCCGGGTGGGCGGGGCCGCTCAGTACCGGATCCAGAATGCTGTCGGGCAGCCCCTCGAGGCTGTCGCGCGCGATCGACTTGACCTCCGCGTCCGGGTCGTGGATCAACGCGAACAGGACCGTGGCGAGGTCGAGGGGCGGCAGGGGCAGGGCGCCGCGATGAGCATTGGAACGATGTCGCGCCTCGCCGCACGCAAGATCCCAGGAAAATCGGAAATTCTTCGTTTAATTCAGTATTCATGACAATCGCTCTTTAAAATCGCTGTAGCCAAAATTTTTGACCACACGTAACGCATCGGTTTCGGAATTCCAGATAGCCAGTGAGGGTAATTTCGTGCCATTAAACGTCGTGGTTTTGACCATGGTGTAATGGCTCATATCTTCAAATAACAAAACCTGCCCCACGTTTAACAAAACATCAAAGCTGTAATCGCCCATCACATCACCGGCCAGGTTGTCTCCATGGCCGAGCAGAAGGGCTGTGGCCTCGAGGGCCTGACCATCGAGGATTTCAAGCGGATCGATGAGCGCATCGACAGCCGCATCCACAAGGTCCTCACCGTGGAAGCCTCGGTGGCGGCCCGCGCCTCCTATGGCGGCACCGCCCCGGCCAATGTGCTGGCCCAGGCGGCCCGCTGGAAGACCGCGCTGACCGGCGAAACCCATGAGCCGCGCCCTCTCAAGACGAAAAAGCATCGCAGCCACGGCGACAGCGGGGTTGAGTAAGCCCGGCACTTGCGCCACTCTCCTCCTCTCCCCATGCGGGAGAGGGTAAGGGGCCGGAAATGACGCGTATCCCGCGACAGATGCGCCTGAGCGCACGCCACGTGGCCTATCTCCAGCCGGACGAGATCTTTGAAGCTCTCCCCGCCCCGCCGCCCGGCATGCGGGAGGCCACTCCGGAAGACCATCTGGCCACCATCACCCGCCTGTTCGACGGCCCCGACCATCACGATGAAATCTGGGTTTTCGCCTATGGTTCGTTGATCTGGAAACCAGCCTGCGACTACGTCGAAATGCGCACCGGCCTGCTGCATGGCTGGCATCGCGCCTTTTGCCTTGGGTGGAATACCCGCTTTCGCGGCAGCGAAGAAAACCCCGGTCTGATGCTGGCGCTAGACCGTGGAGGCTCGTGCAAGGGTGCGCTCTATCGCCTGCCGCCCGACCGGCGCGACGAATGCCTGATAAAGCTTTTCGAACGCGAAATGGGCTGGGTGCCGACCGCTTTTCCACCGCGCTGGGTGAAGGTCCGCACCGGCGAACGCGTCATCCGGGCGCTGACCTTCTGCATCGACCGCAATTCCGGCCGCTACGTCTCTGGTCTTTCCGAAGCCGAAATTGCCGATGTACTGGCCCGCGCCACCGGCACCCGCGGCTCTATGGCCGAATATCTGCACGCCACTGTCGATCATCTCGAGCAGATGGGCATCCACGACCCGCACCTATGGCGACTGCAGCACCTGGTCGCCGAACGCATCGAAGCCGCTTATGAGGCAGATCGATAAGTCTGGCTTTCGTTTTTATCCTGCCTGGACTAGAGGTGCCTGCAACGAAGGACAGCGTCGGCGATCCGTTCACCTTCGGTGATCGCATGGTGGCTGTAACGACCCAACGGGGCATAGTGTGGTTCATCACTTCAATCATCGTGACGGCGTGCTTTTCGCCGAAGACGTCAATATCAACGACCTCGCCGGCCAGGTGGGCACGCCGTTCTACGTCTATTCCAGCGCCACGCTGCGCCGGCATGTTCGCGTGGTGCGTAACGCTTTTGACGGCATCCCGACGCTAATTGCCTATGCGATGAAGGCCAATTCCAACCAGGCGGTACTCAAGCTCATGGCCTCCGAAGGTTGTGGCGCCGACGTCGTCTCGCTAGGCGAACTCGAACGCGTGCTGGCCGCTGGCTTTGCGCCGGAGAAAATCGTCTTTTCCGGCGTGGCCAAAACCATTGCCGAAATGCGCCGTGGCCTTCAAGTCGGCATCAAGTGCTTCAATGTCGAGAGCGAGCCCGAGCTCGAACGGCTCTCCATGGTCGCTGCCGATATGGGGCTGACGGCCAAGGTGTCCGTCCGCATCAATCCCGATGTCGACGCGCGCACTCACGCCAAGATCTCCACCGGCAAGAGCGAAAACAAATTCGGCATTTCCTACAAGCGCGCTCGCGAAGTCTACCGTCGCATCGCGCAATTGCCCAATATCGAAGCGGTCGGCGTCGACATGCATATCGGCAGTCAGATCACCGATCTCGAACCCTTCGGCAATGCTTTTGGCCTGATGGCCGAACTGGTCACCGAACTGCGTGCCGACGGCCACCAGATCGAGCATATCGATGTCGGGGGAGGCCTTGGCATCCCCTATGATCATGATCAGCAAGCCCCACCGCACCCCGAAGCCTATGCCGCCGTGGTGCGCGACAAGGTCGGGCAGTTGGATTGCGCGCTGGTCATTGAACCGGGACGCCTGCTGGTCGGCAATGCCGGAATTCTCGTAACCCGGGTCGAATATGTGAAGAAAGGCGACCAGGACTTCGTGATCGTCGACGCGGCGATGAACGATCTATTGCGTCCCACCCTCTACGAGGCGCATCACGACATCCAGCCGGTGAACCCGTCAAACCTGCCGCCGATCACCGGTGACATTGTCGGCCCGGTCTGCGAAACCGGCGATTATCTGGCCAGGGACCGCACCCTCGCCGGTGTGGAAGAAGGCGATCTGCTCGCGGTGATGAGCGCCGGTGCCTATGGCGCCGTCATGGCTTCGACCTACAACTCGCGGCCGCTGATTCCCGAGGTGCTGGTTGACGGACCGCGCTGGCATGTCATCCGTCCGCGCAAATCGCTCCTGGAGCTGATCGCGCTCGACAGCGTGCCCGACTGGGTCTGAGCTTTTCAAATCTGCTGTGTGAGGACCTGGGCGGCTACTGCAGCGACCGCCGCGCCAGAGGCACGACTTCCACCGGGCGCCCGTTGAGCGCATCATCGACCTTTTCAAGCAGGTCGACCAGCGTGAACGGTTTGGCGATGACATCATAGATCAGGGCGTCGAGCCCATGCGCCCGCTCGCGCTGATCGGCAAAGCCGGTCATCATCAGAATGGTGACCTCGGGATAACTCGCGCCCACCTGCAGCGCGAGCGCAATTCCATCCATGACCGGCATCTTGATGTCTGTCAGCAGCAGATCGAACCGGCCTCCCTCTGCCTCCATGGTTTCAGCGGCCAGCCCACCATCGTCTTCTGCCACCACCTCGTGACCTTTCATGGTCAGGGCGCTGACGACAAAGGCACGAACAGACGGATCGTCTTCGGCAACGAGGATGCGAGCCATGATTGCTCTCCTAGTGTTGGCCACTGGCGGCCGGAACCGCATGTGTCTCTGCGGCCGTAGCCGCGGGTGTTTCGGAGACAGGCGCCGCCTGGCCCTGTCCGGTCGGTTGTGGCGCCTGGTTACGCCCGCTTGCATTGGCGCCGCGCCCGGCAAAGCTCAGCCGCACGCGGACCGCTTCGCTGGGCGGCAACGACAGTCTGGTATTGAAGGTTGCGCGTTCCCCAGCCATCAGGTCCCGCACCCGCGGTGCAACACTCCATTCATAGACCGCCTGCCCCGTCTCATCGAGCAGGCTGACCACGACCGGTGGTACAGGCACAGGGCTGGTGGACCGCCCCACGATCTGCGCCGAGACCGTGAGGACATCGTTGCCCCCCGAGAGCGTCTTGAGCGTTTCGAGATCGGCAAACTCGAGGCCGACCACATTGACCCCCAGGCCGATTGCTTCATACAGCCCTGCCAGATTAGGATAGTGCTCCACAATCGGCATGCGCCCGAAAAAAGCGCCGCCAACAATACTGGCCAGCAGGACCACGCCCGCAATACGCGCCCCGCGCCGCAATCGCGCCAGTGGCAGGCGGGAGGTCATAGCGTCCTGGCGGCGAGAAAATTCCTGCTGTCGCTTCTTCAGTTCTTTCGGATCGATGCCCTCCGCCAGGCCATTGAGCAGCGGGGAACTGGCGGCAGGCCGTTTGACCGCCACCGCCTTCTCCTCGGCGCTCATTGCCTCGTCCAGCGCATCTTCCGCCATGGCATCGACCGGGGCGTCGGTCTCAGTATCCGCCGGCGAGGCCGACACCTCGGACTGACCGCCCTGGTTCCATGCCTGATGGCATTGCGCGCACTGCACCTTGCGGCCTGCCGAGCCAATGGCCTCGAAGGTCACTTGATATTTGGTCTGGCAATGCGGGCAGGTGATGATCATCAGGCGCGCGGGTTTCCGGTCGGGTGTGCGACCCTACCCCTGCCGGAGTTAAAACTCCTCAAACCCCGCAAATCACCAAATTTGTGCCGCTTTCCCCCGGCCAATGAGGTCCGCATGCCGCGTCGACGGGGCCGCGCTGCTATGATGAGCCAAAGCTGATTCGCTTTTGCACCGTTTTTATTGCCCGATGACCCGGGAGCACTGCTTCTTGATCGAATTTTCCGATGTGGGCCTGCGCTATGGCAATGGTCCTGAAATTCTCCGAGACCTGACCTTCTCGATCGAGCCAGGCTCGTTCCACTTTCTGACCGGTCCGTCCGGCGCAGGAAAGACCAGCCTGTTGCGTCTGCTGTTGCTGTCCAACAAGCCCAGCCGCGGCAAGGTGACGATGTTCGGCGAGGATGTGGGCAATCTCGATCAGGACCGGCTGCTGCAGATGCGTCGCCATATCGGCATCGTGTTTCAGGAATTTCGCCTGCTCGACCATCTGACCACGTTCGAGAACGTGGCCCTGCCGCTGCGCGTTCTGGGGCAACCGGAAAGCGAATACCGGCCCAACGTCATCGAACTGCTCGAATGGGTGGGTCTGGGCGAACGCATGCACGCTTCGCCCACCCTGCTTTCTGGCGGCGAAAAACAGCGCGCCGCTATTGCCCGTGCCGTCATTGCCCGGCCCAAAGTGCTGCTGGCTGACGAGCCCACCGGCAATGTCGACCCCGATCTCTCGAGCCGCCTCGTGCATCTGTTCGCCGAGCTCAACCGCACATTGGGGACCACCATCATTCTGGCCACCCATGAATTGCCACTGCTTGATCGCTTTCCCTATCCCCGCATGGTGCTGAACAAGGGGGAGTTGACCATCCATGATTAGGCAATTGTTCGCCCTGCTGCCGCGCCGCGGTGGCGCCGCCCCCATCGTTCCGGAAAAAAGCGTCGCCGGCCGCACTCTGCTGCTGCTGGTCACCATCATGGCCTTTCTTTCGGCCGTGACCCTGGGCGGCGTGGTGCTGGTGCAGAAGTCGGCCATCGCCTGGTCGGCCGAAGTCGGCCGTGAACTGACCATTCAGATTCGCCCCGTCGAAGGCGAGGTGATGGAATCCAATCTGCGCACAGCCGTTTCCCTGGCCCAGTCGACCCCGGGCGTGGCCGGCGCGAGGGCGCTGAGCATCGAAGAAAGCCAGTCCCTGCTCGAGCCCTGGCTGGGTGCCGGCCTCGATCTTTCGGCCATTGAGATCCCGCGTCTCGTCGTTGTCCAGCTTGCCGATCCGGCTGAGGCTGACATCGAGCAATTGCAGCGCAATCTCAGTGCCATCAACGGCGCCAGCCTTGACACACACGCCGCCTGGCGGCAGCAGCTCAACACCATGGCCGGCACAGTGGTGCTCTCGGGCCTGCTGGTGCTTGGACTAATCGGTGTAGCTACCGTATTGGCGATCATCTTTGCCACCCGCGGCGCCATGGCCACCAATCGCGAAATCGTCGATGTGCTCCACTTCATTGGCGCATCCAACAAGTTCATTGCCGGAGCATTCCAGGGGCGGTTCCTCTCCATCGGCCTGCAGGGCGGGTTCCTGGGCGCGCTTTTCGCCATCTTGTTCTTCCTCCTGATCGGCATGGCGGCCGGCAGCGTCCTGCCCAGCGAAGCCAACGCGCAGGTCGGCGTGCTGTTCGGGCGGTTTCTGCTGGGCTGGGATGGCATGGCCTTTATTCTGGCCGTCGTGCCGGTGATCGCCGTGCTCACTGCCATCACCTCGCGCGTGACCGTGCGCCGGTATCTGAGCGAAGCCTCGTGACCTCGTGCCCTCGCCAAGCGCCTGTAGTCCCGCTATGACGGGCTGATATGGGCAAGGCAGGGGAACTCATGTCGATCAGGCGCGCAATTCAGGCGATCCGCACCGCGATCTTCTACCTGGTTTTCATTGGCCAGACGATTATCCTGGCCATTGTCGCGGGCAGCATCGGCATCGTGGCCGGCCGGACCCGGTTCGGCTGGGCTATCGCCCGCTTCTGGTGCTGGTCCAATATCCAATATCTGCGGGTGCTGACCGGCATGGGCACCCATGTCGAGGGCGATGAGAACATCCCGCCCGGCGGCTGCATCATCGCCTCCAAGCACCAGTCCGACTGGGACATATTTGCGATTTTCCCCCATACTGGACGGCCTGCTTATGTCGCCAAGAAGGAACTGATGCGCATCCCCTTTTTCGGCTGGGCCGCGCGCTCTCTCGACTGCATCGAAATTGACCGCCAGAAAGGTGCCCAGGCCATTCCGGCCATGATCAGCCAGGCGCGCGACGCCATCGACCGCGGCTGCCGCATCGTCATCTATCCAGAAGGAACCCGCAGGGCCGCACTCGCACCGCCCGACTACCGCCAGGGCATCGTGCGCATGTACACAGCCCTCAACGTGCCGGTCGTGCCTGTGGCGCTCAATGCCGGACTGTTTTGGGGCCGCAATAGTCTGGTCATCTGGCCCGGAACCGCGCGGGCACGGTTCCTGCCGCCGATCGAGCCTGGACTGGCTCCGGACGTTTTCCTGCAGCGCCTGAAAGAGGCCATAGAGCCCGAATCAACCCGGTTGACCCTTGAAGCGATCGACCAAGGCATTGGCCGTCCGCCAGACGAGAAGCTGTGGCAGCGCGCAGACGCCCTACGGTCCGACCAAAAACACTAGATATTGCGCCTGCGGCAAACACGACCATAGATATGGTGTGAGCGCCGAGCCGGACTTGACGGTAGATATATTTTGTTCTAATTTTGTTCTTCTTCGGGGACGCGGAGGAACGGCAGATGATGCCTTCGGGAAATACGCAAGGCGTGGGTGGCGGCCGGACCAATGTGGTGCATTGGCAAGGACATTCTGGCCATCGCTATGGTCTGCAACCCCGGGCTATCGACAAGTTCGCCATGGAAGAAGCCGAGCTCTACCTAATTGCCAAGGGCAGCCACGTACTCTGGGTCGGCTCGACCCAGGATCTAGTTGCCGATCCCGTGAGCCGCTCGCGGTTTCGTCTGGCGCTTGATTGCGCCACCAATGTCTTCAGCCTGGCGGCGCCGGAAGATCGTCTCGCCACTATCTGGGACCTCGAACGGGCCGCACCCGCCGCAACCCCGGTCGCTCAGGCCGCCTGATCCGACCCCGCCCCGGGCAGACCCTCAGCCTCCAGCTGTCTTGCCAGGCGCATCAGGGCCCGATCATGAATGCCCAACTGAGTCAGATGATGAGCGGTGTTCAGGACATAGTCGACATTGCGCCCGGAAATCCCCACGCCCGCGCGAATCATCGCCACCTGCTCCTCAAGGCTCAACTGGCCGGCAAACTGTTCGTGGTTCTCATCAACCACATAGGTCAGCGCCCGCACGCGCCGGCCATCGGCGAGTGTCACCGGCCGCCAGACATCGCGGTACACCGCTGTCACCAGTTCACGTGCATCGAGATAGGCGCGCACCTCCGCCCAGGCGCTGGCACACACTTCGAACACCATCCCCCGGCATGACCCGCCCCGGGTCAGCCCAAAGACCAGCCCGGGCACATCCCGCGTGCCCCGGTGATGATGCGATATGATCGAGAGCGAGCGATGCGCGCCCCGCAATAGCCCCAATTGCGCGCCGAGAAACGAAAAACCGGGATTCCAGATCAGCGATCCATAGCCAAAAACCCAATGCGTCTGTTCCGACGCCTCAAAATCTCGTCCATTTGCCATAGCGCAACCACTTTCCCCATTAGGCTAACGACACCAAACAAGCCGGGCAAGGACATCCGGGACCAGTTTGACCACACGGGAACATGTGGCCGTCCACGAGGGCCATGCAAACCCGCTTCTGACCAGTCCGCAGCAAGGCTATGAAGAGGCCATGAAAAAGCGAATCATCATCCTGGGCAGTCTTGTCCTGTTCGTTGTCCTGGCCTGGAGCGGGGCCTGGTTGTTCATCGCCGGGCAGCTGCGGCAGCAAATAGAGCTGCAGGCGCTGGCCGACGGCGAGACCGCCCCCCAACTTACCTGCGGCAACCTCGACATTGGCGGCTTCCCTTTCCGCTTCGATGTCGAATGCGCCACCGCCTCGGTGGTGTCGGGCGACCTGCTGATCGAAATCCCCTATTTGCGGGCCAGCGCCATGGCCTATCGTCCCAACCATTTACTTGGTGCAGCTACCGGCCCCGTAGCCATCTCCGACGCGTTTACCGGTACCCGCCAGGAGGTGAACTGGACCGGAAGTGAAGCCAGCCTCCGGCTCGAAGATTGGCGCATCGCCCGTCTCTCCATCGTCGCCGACGGCGTCTCTTGGACCGACCAGCTTTTTGGTGACACGCTGATCGCCGAAGCCAATCATGTCGAGGCCCATCTGCTCGACATGCCCGAGATGCACGACGTAGAGGCCGGTCGCGCCGCCCTCGCCGGCTATCTGCGGGCCGAAGCGGTGTCAGCGCCCGGTATCGATATGGATAATCTTGACGCCGAGATCGAGCTTGAAGTGACCGCCCTGCCCGATGACATCCGCAACTGGGGTGCCGTACCCTTTCTATCCGACTGGCAACAGGCCGGCGGCAGATTGCGCATCGTCGGCATCCGCGCCAGTGACGGCAGTGCCGATCTCAACGCCACCGGCGAACTGGCACTCGATGCCCAAGGCTACCCTACCGGATCGATCAGTATCGATTCTCAGGGCGTTGCCGAACGGATCGGCCCCTATCTCGATGAACCCTGGCGCACCCTGGTGCTGGGGGTGCCCGGCCTGGATGGCCGGCACAGCAACCAGCTCAATTTCGCCGCCGGGGGAATGTCTTCCGGACTGGTGCCGATAGCAGCGCTGGCGCCCCTGTTCTAGGGAACGAGCCAGCCGGACAGATCACGCTACAGAGCCCTGGCCGAAAGGAGAGCCTCAGGCATCGTCGCCGCCGCCGTGTTCACGCAAATAGGGCACGTTCGGGCTCGGTGGGGTTTCGTGCGGACGGCCGAAATCGGGGGCTGCGGTTTCCTGACCGGCATCAATGATCGAGCGACGAATGGCACGGGTACGGGTAAACATGGCCTCGAGTGCCGCGCCATCGCCATTGCGCACCGCGCGCTGCAGCACCGACAGATCCTCACTGAAACGCCCCAGCATTTCGAGCACGGCATCCTTATTGGTCAGAAAGACGTCGCGCCACATCACCGGGTCGGAAGCGGCGATACGGGTGAAATCCCGAAAGCCCGAGGCCGAGAACTTGATCACTTCGGACTGGGTCGCCGCTTCGAGATCGGCCACCGTGCCCACGATATTGTAAGCCACCAGATGCGGAATATGGCTGGTGATGGCCAGCACCATGTCGTGATGGGCCGCATCCATGCATTCCACCTTCGAGCCCATGGCTTGCCAGAAGCGCACGAGCTTGTCGGTATCGGCCTGCGGCACACCATCGGTCGGCGTGAGGACACACCAGCGCCCCGCAAACAATTCCGCAAAGCCCGCCGAGGGGCCGGAATGCTCCGTGCCGGCAATGGGATGCCCGGGAATGAAGCTGACGCCGTCGGGCACACGCGGCCCGACCACGCGCACCACATGCTCCTTGACTGAACCGACATCGGAGAGGATCGCGCCCGGTTCCAGATGCGGCCCGACAGCCTCGGCCAACGCCCCATAGGCGCCAACCGGGGCGCAAAGAATGACGAGGTCCGCGCCGCGCACGGCTTCGGCGGCATCGAGCGTATAGATATCCCCCAGCCCCAGCTCACGGGCTTCATCCAGCGTTTCCTGGCGGCGAGTGGCGATAGAAATCACCTCTACCAGCCCCTGCCGCCGCGCGGCCAGGGCAATCGAGGAACCGATCAGGCCAATGCCGACCAGCGCCAGTTTCTTGAAATGCACGCTCATTGGGTCTGGTCCATGGATTTGAGCACCTTGGCGACGCCGCGCATGGCCGTTTCGGAGCCAATGGAAATGCGCAGCCCGTTATCGATGCCATAGGAGGCGCCGATTTCGCGCACGATATAGCCGGCTTCGGCCAGGGCAACGAAGGCGGCAGAGGCCGTTTCGGGTCTATCGAACAGCACCATGACGAAATTGGCCTGGCTGGGTACGACGCGCATGCGATTGCCCGCCAGCTCTGCGCTCAGCCAGTCGCGCCATTGCGCATTATGCGCCTTGAGCTTTTCATTGAATTCGATATCGCGGGTTGCGGCAGCCCCCGCCATCTGCGCCGGCAGATTGACGTTGAACGGGCCGCGGATGCGATTAATGGCATCCACGATATGGTCGGGTCCGACCATCCAGCCAATGCGCGCGGCGGCTAGGCCCATCTTGGAGAAGGTGCGCACCATAACGACGTTGTCCTGGGTCCGCGCCAGATCCAGCCCTGTTTCGAAATCGTCGGCGGTGACATATTCGGCATAGGCATTGTCGATGACCAACAGGATATCGGGCCTGAGGCCAGCATGCAGCCGCTGGACTTCGGCAGCACTGAGATAGGTTCCGGTCGGATTGTTCGGATTGGCCAGCCAGATCACCTTGGTCCGCGCGGTCACCGCGGCGAGCAGCGCGTCAACGTCGGCCCGATAGTCGGTCTCCTCGACCATGACGATGTCGGCACCGGCAGCCTTGGTAATGATTGGATAGACCGAAAAGCCGAACCGGTTCATCACCGCTTCGTCGCCAATGCCCAGATAGGTCTGGGCCAAGAGGTGCAGCAGATCGTCCGAGCCATTGCCGCAGACAATGGCGTTAGGATCGATGCCATGCACCTCGCCCAACGCCTCGCGCAGCACGCGCGACGAGCCTTCCGGATAGACCTCAAGCCTGGCGGCGCCTTCGAGCATTGCGGCCAGCGCCTTGGGGCTGGCACCAAGCGGGGACTCATTGGCCGAAAGCTTGATGGTCTGGCTGCCCGGCGCGCCAGACTTGCCCGGCAGATAGGGCGCAATATCGAGAATGCCGGGCTGGGGAATGGGACGTTTCGGTTCGGACATGGCGCTGTTCATCAAGGCATTGAAACCGCGCGGACCATAGGCAAAGCCAAAAGCAAAGGCAAAGCCTTCTCGCGAGCAACCGCCTGCGCCGCCCGGGCAGCAAGAGGCGCTAATCGGTATCCCGCCCAAACAGGCTTCGCAGTTCGTCCTTGGCCTGTTCCAACACCTTTTTCTGCTTCTCAGGCAGGTTCTTGCCTGCCCTGTTGATATAAAAGGTCAGCATGGACATGGCAGAACGATAGGGCTCGGCCTTGCGCCGATTACTGCGTTCCGCCGAGCGCTTGAGCGATCGGGCGATCGCCGCGGGATCGTCGCTTTCAAAAATGTGCTCTTCGAGGTCAAGCGCATCGCTGTGCTCGGTTACATCTTGCGACCACTTCTCGCTCATGTGCACCTCCTGATACTGGCCGATCAACCGGAGGTCGCCGATTTGGTTGCGTCACGAACTTCTGGCTGTGGCCGTACTCATGCCTGGCACGCGAACATAGCGCGCCGCCCGTTTGCGGCGGGGCACGGCGGGGAAGGCTTCCTTGCGGGCGCGGATGCAGATGACCCCGCTCATGGCCGGACCCAGCAGGCGGCCGAAACGCTCGAAAAAGCGGGGATATTTCAGCACCAGACGCGACTGGAACGGCGGCAGGAACAGCGCATCGCGCCAGGCTTCGGGAATGAAGCTGTGGTCGCGCAGCAGCTTGTCGAGCTGCCCCCCCGAATAGGGATTACCCTGACCAAAGGGCGTGTTGTCGCGCTGCGCCCAAATCCCCCTGCGACGAGGCACCACCAGCAGCAAATGCCCGTTGGGTGCCGTTACGCGCCAGAGCTCGCGCATCAGCTCTTCGGCATCTGCCACGTGCTCAAGCGCATGAATGGCCACTGTCAGGTCGATGGCGGCGTCGGTCAGCGGCATTTCCAGCGGATCGCACAACACAGTGTGCGATGGCCCCTCGCGCGGCCAGGCTGAGGCACCCTGCCGCTCGGGCATGAATGCCAGCACCCGCTCGGCGCGCTTGAGCGTAAAGCGCAGATAGGGCGTCGCAAAACCCAGGCCCAGAATGCGCCGCCCAGTCACGTCACCTGCCAGCTCCACCACCTGTTCGCGCACCAGCGCGCGGGACAGACGCCCGAGCGGGGATTTGTAATAGTCGATGAGCCGGACGACATCAGTGGTCATCGTGCGAACTTGCCAAAGCGCCGTGATCTTGTCCAATGCGGCATTGTCATTGTGCAGCAGCCTCCCTAGCTTGCGGGCAGATTCCAAATCGAAGGAGACAGAATATGGGCCTGATCGTGGACGTATTCGCCGCCCGCAGCGACAATTTCGGCTATCTGGTGCATGACCAGGCTTCGGGCCGGACGGCCGCCATCGACGCCCCCGAGGCCGGCCCGATTCGCGAGGCGCTGGGCCAGCGTGGCTGGACACTGACTGACATTTTCATCACCCACCACCATATCGACCATGTTGAGGCGATTGCCGAACTCAAACAGGCGTTTGGCGCCCGCGTGGTGGGCCCGCGCGATGAGGCCGACAAGATCGAAGGACTCGACGAACTGGTGGGTGATGGCGATACGCTTGAATTGGGCGAAACCCGCTTTGCGGTGATGGCGACCCCGGGCCACACGCTGGGGCATGTGGTGTTTTACGAGGCGACGGGCGGCCATCTGTTCTCTGCCGATGCGCTGTTCTCGCTTGGTGTGGGGCGCATGTTCGAGGGCACGCCGGGGCCGATGTGGGCCGGGCTCAAGCGTCTGCGCGACCTGCCGGACGAGACGCTGGTCTATTGCGGGCACGAATATACCCAGTCCAACGCTAAATTCGCCCTTTCCATCGACCCGGACAATGCCGCTCTCAAGGCCCGCGCCGCGGAGGTCGAGAGCCTGCGCGCCGCCGGCCGGCCGACCATTCCATTCAATCTGGGCGAGGACAAAAAGGCCAATCCGTTCCTGCGGGCCGATGCACCTGAACTGGCCAGATATTACGGTTTGGAAGGCGCTGATCCGGCCGAAGTTTTCGCGGCCATTCGCAAGGGCAAGGATAATTTCTGACCGCTCAATCAGCCCACCAGGCTGCAAGGCCGCTCACCGCGAGCGGCCTTTTTTTTGTGTGCACATCGCTGTGTACCGATCACATCTACGGATCGAATTCGTTAACAGACTGTTATCATCTGGCATGGCGCTTGCCCTTCTAAGGGTACAACGCCGCAGGGTCTGTGCCATTCCGGCACAGGGCGGCTCACAATGGTACAGTCGATGTCCGATCTGGCACAAAGCGAAACAGTTTCCACCGCCCTGCCTGTGGCACCGAGCCCGGCCGCGGCGCGTCCTTCGCTGGCCTTTTCTGCACCGACCGCCGCCTTTGTCAGCCAATTGATCGCCGCGCGCGCCCATTTGCCCGGCCAGCGCGCCCGCCGCAATGGCACCTGCGAGGGGGCGGTGGGCGCCTATGGGCAAACAGCCCGGCTTACCCAGCGGCGCATGCCGCAGGGCTATCGCAAGACCGTGGTCGCCTGAAATCGGCCAGCGGCTCAGTTCATTGACACGTCGCGGCTGGCCGAGGTGATCGACACGGTAAAGCCGGCCACCACATCGATCAGGCTCATCACCATGAGCAGGAAAAAGACAGAGCTCGAGGCCGCGCCGACCAGCAGGAATTCGACCAGGAAGCCGACAAAAACCACCATCGAGAGCATGTGCTCGATGATCGAGGCGCGCGCTGTATTGGTGGACTTGAGCACTTCGAAAAACAACAGGATGATCCCGATCACCAGCAGGAAGTCGCCGGCGCTGATCGCCCAAGGCATGCCCGATGGCATGGGGATGGAAAACAGGCCCGCGCCCCAATTGGTCGGATTGCCGCCAAACAGGAGGAACACAACAACATTGTAGATCAGGAAGGGCAGCACCAGCAGCGGGACGATGAAGCCATTATTGCGTGGTCGTGGGCCGCGCTGGGTTGGCAGGACGACGGTTTCGCTCATGGGTGCTCTCCGGTTCGATCCGCGCACCATGCCAGAGGATTTTGAGCAACAAAAGACGCTGCCATTCTCAAAAAACCTCGCGCCCTGTTTAATGGACCCGGTGGCATTCGTCGTACTGCCGAGTTCTGCCGGTCCGGCGAACACGCAACAGGAGGAAGACTTATGTCCAAGGCCAAGAACACCGTTTGCATCTGGTACGACACGGGCGCCGAAGAGGCCGCTAATTTCTATGCAGCCACCTTTCCCGACACCCGGGTAACCGGGGTTCACCGTGCACCGAGCGACAATCCCTCGACCAAGGCCGGCGCCGTGCTCACGGTTGAATTCACCGTGATGGGCATCCCCTGCCTCGGGCTCAATGGTGGCCCGGCCTTCAAGCACACGGAGGCCTTCTCCATGCAGATCACCACCGAGGACCAGGAGGAAACCGACCGTTATTGGAACGCCATTGTCGGCAATGGCGGGGAGGAAAGCATGTGCGGCTGGTGCAAGGATAAATGGGGCATAAGCTGGCAAATCACCCCTCGCGCACTGTCCGAGGCAATGGCGCAGGGCGGCGAAGCGGGCAAGCGGGCCTTTGAGGCAATGATGGAGATGAAGAAGCTCGATGTCGCCAGGATTGAAGCGGCAGTGCGCGGCGAATAGCGGGCCTCGGCCGGCGTGCGTGAGCCCAGGCCAAGGCGATTGTGATGGAACGGCAGGCAGCCTTGGAGCTTGACTGGCAGGTTTGTCAGCTTTCAAGTCAATCATGCGCCCCGATCCCAGTTCTGCCCTCGCTGAATTCATTTCCGGCCCGGATTTTCCCTGCGTCGGCGCCAAGTCGGCGCTGGGGAAAGGGCAATTGAAGACCTTTGTTGCCCGCAGCATCGACAGCGCCTGGAACGATCTCGAGATTCAGGACCAGCTCATGCAATTTGCATGGGGCTATAAACAGCACCCCACCCTGTTCACCAGCTATGCGGTGATCTTCGAGGGGCCGCTCGACCTCGATGAGGCCGACTTTGAAAGCTGCCTCTGGCAAAGAGTGCAGTCCCTGACGGAAAAGGACAATTGGCGGGGCCAGCCTCCCGATCCCCGCGTCAGCGCCGACCCTGATGATCCGCATTTTTCGCTGAGCTTCGGCAATGAGGCGTTTTTTGTCGTCGGCCTGCATCCACGCGCCAGCCGTCCGGCGCGACGCTTTGCCTACCCCACAATGGTCTTCAACCTGCACGATCAGTTCGAGACCCTTCGCGAGCAGCAACGATACGAAAAATTGCGCAGCGCGATTCTCGAACGCGACATGGAGCTGGCAGGCAGCCTCAATCCGATGCTGGCTCGCCACGGCTCGGTGATCCATATGATTAATTACGGCATCAACATAAATATCAACGCCGGCGGCTTTACAACGCTGTACCATATCGGCGAATTGCGCTCGGTTACCACCACGGCTGGTCAGCTCATAGCTTACAGGTTGGT
>JBGTUK010000033.1:0-15886 GCA_041939225.1 Devosia sp. | reverse complement strand
CGAGGAATTCATGGAGGGCGAGGAAGTCAGCCTCTTCGTGCTAACCGATGGCAGCGCCATTCTGCCTCTTACTACGGCGCAGGACCATAAGCGCGCCTTTGATGGCGATACGGGTCCCAATACCGGCGGCATGGGCGCCTATTCCCCTGCCCCGGTGATGAGCCGCGAGCTCTATGACGAGACAATGGCCCGCATCGTTGAGCCTACTGTGCGCGGCATGGCCCAGCGCGGCACGCCCTATGCGGGCGTCCTTTATGCCGGGCTGATGCTGACCGAGGACGGTCCCAAGCTGGTGGAATACAATGCGCGCTTCGGTGATCCGGAGTGCCAGGTGATGATGATGCGCATGGAAAGCGATATCGTGCCCCTGCTCCACGCCGTCGCCACCGGCACCCTAGCCGGCCAGGATGTCGCCTGGAAGGACGAGTTTGCCCTAACGGTTATCATGGCCACCGAGGGCTATCCCGCCAGTTATGGCAAGGGCAGCGAGATCAAGGGGGTCGACGGCCTCGACAATAATGCGCTGACGGTCTTCCACGCCGGAACGAAGCGGGATGGCACCCGTTTACTAGCCAATGGTGGGCGCGTACTGAATGTCACCGCGCTCGGGGCATCGGTTAAAGAGGCACGCGCAAGTGCTTACAGAGGCGTGGACGCAATTGATTGGCCAGAAGGCTTCTGCCGGCGCGACATCGGCTGGCGGGAAATCGCCCGCGAAGGCTGAACCATTCTTCAATCTTAAAACGCTAAGCTTGTTACGAACCGTCTTTGACGCGGCCCCGCAGCAACGCCCGCTGACGCCCCTGCAACAGCGCGGCATGGCGCTGGTGGAACGGCTGCGCATGAAGGGTGCGGAGCGTGGCAGGATGAAAGCGAGCAGCGAACCAAGGATCGGCGTGGCCCTGGGCGGCGGCTCGGCTCGTGGGCTCACCCATATCCCCTATATCGAGGCGATGGACGAACTCGGCCTCAAACCCACGGTTATATCCGGCACCTCGATCGGCGCATTGATTGGCGCGGGTTGGGCCTCGGGCATGACTGGCCGTGAGTTGCGCGAACATTCCTTCGAGGTGCTGGGTACGTTGCGCACGATTGCCAGCCGCCTCTGGGCTACGCAGATCCGGGGTCTTGGCGGCATGCTCAAGAATGGCATCTCCATGCAGATCGAGGCCACCAGCGTGGTGGACGCGTTCTTGCCGGACAATTTTCCGCTCGAATTCAAGGACCT
Organism: Devosia sp.; assembly: GCA_041939225.1. GTDB lineage: Bacteria > Pseudomonadota > Alphaproteobacteria > Rhizobiales > Devosiaceae > Devosia. The sequence continues at coordinate 14,658 of JBGTUK010000033.1, read as the reverse complement.
CAAGGTGCCGCTCTATGTCGTGGCGACCGATTTCCAATCCTGGCACCAGGTGGTGTTCAATTCCGGCCTGCTGCGCCCCGCCATTGCCGGTTCGCTGGCGATTCCGAGCTTTTTCAAGCCCGTCGTCTATAACAACCACTTGCTGGTCGATGGGGGCGTGGTCAATCCGCTGCCCCTCGATCAGGCCGATATCGGCACCGACTTCCTGATCGGCATCGATGTGGCAGGCGATCCCTCCGCTAACATCACCAAGACCGATCACAAGGCCCTCGATATCTGGTTCGGCTCGGCGCAGATCATGATGCATTCGCTGACCGCACACATGATGGCGGCCTATCCCCCCGACATTTATATCCGCCCCCGCGTTGCCCATATCGGAGCGATGGAATTCTGGCGCGTCCGCGAGATCATCGCCCACGCCGATGCGGAAAAAGACCGCTTCAAGCGCATGCTGGAGCACAAGATCGAGGCCTATATCCAGGACCGGATCGAGCCGATCGACAGCAATCCCCGGGTCTGACGCTATTCGGCAACCTGCACCACCACGCTACCCCGCTTATGCCCAGTATCGGCATGGACATGAGCGGCAGGCATATCGGTGAAGGCATAAACCTTATCGATATGGGGCCGATATTGCCCTCGCGCGGCCAGGCGGCCGAGTTCAATGACATCCTCGCGCCGTTCATCGGCTGGCCCGGCGATCATCCGTTTCCCGTCAGGCCCCTTGTGCAGGCTACCGAGCATTTCCTTCATTGCCCCGGCAATGGCCAGATAGCGTCCGGTCGGCTTGAGCAGATTTTGCGCCGTAGCGAAGTCCATTGCCCCAACAGTGTCGGCGACGACATCGAAGCGCTCGCCGAGCCGGGCTACAACGGTGTTGCGGTAGTCGATCACCCTACCGGCCCCAAATGCCGCGACGAGGTCGAGATTCCCCGCGCTGGCGGTGGCAGTAATCTGCGCCCCCGCCAGCTTGCCCAATTGCACCATGGCCGAGCCCACCGCGCCCGCCCCACCGAGCACCAGCATGGATTGCCCTGCCCGCACCCCGGCGCGGCGCAAATAGGTCAGCGCCGTGGTGCCGCCAAAACAGAGCGCGGCACCGGTCTGCATGCTGACACCCTCTGGCAGATGAGCTAGCGGTCCGGCTTCCTTAAACATGACATACTCAGCATGCGCGCCCATCTTGCCGCCAGGAAAAGCATAAACCGCTTCGCCGGGCGAATATTGTCTCACCCCCTGCCCTATCGCCTCGACAACACCTGAGAGCTCCGTTCCCAATATCGGCTGGCGCGGCCGGCTCCAGCCAAGCGCCAGCCGGCCAAGGGTCTTCATGCCGGGTGGAAAGTCGCAGGCGCGAATGCGTCGGTCTGCCGAATTGATCGTAGTCGCATGTACTTTCACCAGGATTTCTCCGGCCTTGGGGACCGGCTTGTCGACCTCTTCGAGCCGCAGCATTTCAGGGCCGCCATAATGGCGGGCGAACCAGGCTTTCATACTGGACTCCTTTGGACCGCTACCGGTCCTGCTTCTCGCCAGCCTTCCACTGGAAGACCGCACCAATCTCGACGCCGAAGACCTCGGCTATGCGGAAGGCGGCTTCGAGCGAAGGCGAATACTTGTTCTGCTCTATGGCCGCGACAGTCTGTCGGGTCATGCCAATAGCGTCGGCCAATTGCTGCTGCGTCATTTCGTTGTTGTCGAAGCGCAGCCGACGGATCGTGTTGGTGATGGGGGGAGGCGCCGGCATCAGGCATACATCCTGTACCGGATGATGATGATGATCTCGCGCACCACCGCCGCAAAGGCGGTGACGAAAAGGATCAGATTGACCAGCATGATCGCCGTAGCCCCCACGGGATCGGGGGCAAAATCGGCGCGGGCAATGTCGGTGACCCACTTGCTCGCCAGGACAGTGGCGACCAGCAGGATTTCGAGCAGCGCCAGCCCATAGCGGTTGGAGATCGCCTCGATCCGCACTTCCATCTCATCGGCCGGAGGGCCGAAGTCCTGCCCTCCAAGGCGCGCCGCGATCATGGCCGCCGGCAACATGATGAGCACGGCAATCCCGAAGCACCAAAGGAATCGCCAGAACAGAGCGTCCCCGTCCAATTGCCGCGCGGAGAAATCGACCCATACGCTCCAGAAATACCAGCCAAAAATCACCAATGAAGTGGTCACTGCGATCCACGCTACTTTTTCCCGCATCGACATCCGCAACCTCCATGCCAAACATTCTTTGCTCTATATCGCTTATTTCGAACCTTATGTCCATTATACTATACATCGGGTTTGAAATTTCACACACTCGCCATGAACGGTGATCGTCTCAAGATAAACTACTTGCTTAATTATCTCATTAGTTAAATACTTCGCTCATGGAAGACGTAGAAGCACTCGATGCCGTGTTCGCGGCCCTGGCCAATCCCACTCGGCGCGCCATCCTTTCGCGGCTCGCCGAGGGCGAGGCGACTGTGAACACCTTGGCGGAACCGTTTACAATGAGCCTGCCGGCCATCTCGAAACACCTGAGGGTACTTGAACAGGCAGAGCTGATTACGCGTGGCAAGGACGCACAATTTCGTCCCTGCAGGCTGAATGCTGAGCGGCTGAAGGATGTGGTCCACTGGACTGAACAATATCGCCACATCTGGGATGCCAGGTTTGATGCCCTGGACAGGGCAATCGAAGATTTTAAGGGAGACCACGAATGACCGAGACGCCGGACTGGGTGAAGATCACGCGTGAAATCGATGCTCCAATCGAATTGGTCTGGGAGATGTGGACCGACCCGGAACAGTTCAAGAAATGGTATGGCCCCAAGGGGATGACCGTCCCGACCGCCCAGATGGATGTGGTGGTTGGCGGCGCAAGGAAAATCTGCATGGAAATGCGCTCACCGGACCGCGCCATGGCGATGTGGTTCACCGGCGTTTACAAGGAAGTCAGCAAACCCAGCCGCCTGGTCTATACCGAGAGCCTGTGCGACGCCGATGGGGTGTTGATCGTGCCCGAGGCCATGGGCATGCCTGAGGGACACCCGGACATCACCGAGGTCATCGTCGAACTTGCCGAAGCCGGCGATAAGACGGTGATGACCATGACGCATGTGGGCGTTCCGGAAGGCACAGCGGGCGAAGGCGGCTGGTCTCAGGCCTTCGACAAGCTCGAAGAGCTGCTGGCCAGAGCCTAGTCCCGGAGGCTTTTGAAGAACGCGATCAGCATCGCTTCAGCGCGGCCGGCCGACAGTCCGCCGATTACTTCGGGGCGATGGTGGCAGGTAGGCTGATCGAACAATCGGATGCCGTTCTCGACCGCGCCAGCCTTGACATCCTCTGCCGCGAAGTAGATCCGCCGCAGCCGCGTATGCGCAATGGCACCGGCACACATGGCGCAGGGCTCAAGCGTCACATAAAGGTCGCAGCCATCCAGCCGGCCGGTGCCGCGTGCCGCCAGCGCAGTTCTGATGGCCAGCATCTCGGCATGGGCGGTCGGATCGGCCAGCGCCCTCATGCGATTGCGCTCGGCAGCCAGCACGGTCTGGCCCTCGACAATGACCGCGCCCACCGGGGCTTCACCCTGGGCAGCGGCTTCTTCGGCCAGGGCCAGGGCTAGTTCCATGGGCGAAGGCGCACCCGACATCCGTTCCGTCCTCGGTTTGTGGCGCCACGGCGCCGCATCACATTCCGCATACCTCAGACCACGAGTGTTTACATCCCCGCGCCAAGCTCAGAACGGAGCGTATTTCGCTGGATCAATCGCGGCCTTCAAGCCCACCAGTTCGCGCTCGGTCCAACCCTCGGGCTGCGTTACCGCTACCCAGGCGTCGATATAGTCCGCGGGCGCGTAGACATGGCCATGCCCCACCGGCGGGGTTTGCGCCAGTGCCGCATCGAGCGCCAGTTGCAGAAAGGTGATCACCGGATACCAATTGAGCGCAGGAGAGACATCCGGGCCGCGCGGCGCGTTGAACCAGTCGGGCCGCTGCCAGTCGGCATCGAACGAAAAGAAGACGATCGGGTCACTGGCATATTGCAGAAACACAATGCGCATTGGCCCCCAGGCCAGGCCCTCCCACCCCATCGCGCCCGTCTGGTTCATGAATCGCACCGCCGAGGAATTGCCGAAACGGGGCAGCCAGGCGGGCGATCCCGGCACACGGCTCTCGGTCATGCGCGACCAGATCGGGCTGGAAAAGGGCGGGCCGGCCCAGAGCGCTCCATCGAAAGGGTCGGCCAAAACATCATAGACGGTCGTGGAATTCTGCGAGGCCAGCGCCCCCAAGCTCAATCCATGCAAATAGAGTCGCGGCCGGTCATCGCGCGGCAATTGCGTCCAGTAATCATAGACCGTGTTGAACAGCGCCTGGGCGGTTTCGGTGCCCAGTTCGGGCTCGATGAAGAGCGAAAGCACGCTGGTCAGATAAGAGTATTGCACCGCCACGCTCGCCACATCGCCCCCATGGAGATATTCGAGCGTGTCGATGGCCGCTGGGTCGACCCAGCCGGTGCCCACCGGCATCGCCAGCACCAGCACCGAGCGCTCAAAGGCGCCAATACGCACCAATTCGGCCAGGGCGAGTTGGGCGCGTTCCATCACCGTCGGCGCCGAGCGCAGGCCGACATAGGTCCGCAGCGGCTGCAGCGCCGGCTTGCCGGTCATGGCCTCGATCTCGGCGGCGTCAGGACCGGATTTAACGTAGACGCGGGAGTCCCGTCCGATTGTCTCCCATTCGATCAAGGATTCGGCGCTGCCGGTCTGGAACCATTGCGCCGGCGCCTCGGCCTCTGTCTGCACCAGCGCGTCGAGCCGTTCATAGAAATTGTCGGCCGCCCGCAGCGCCGCGCGCAGGAAGAGATTGTTAACCAGGATACTGATCAGCAGCGCCACCAGCGTGGTTGCCACCACAAAGGCAGCACGGCGCGGCATATGCGGCAGCAACCAGTGCCAGATCAAGCGGATGACGGACACCAGCAGCTTGCCCACAATCAGAATGGTTGCGGCAATTGGTATGGCAAAGGTCGCTATCTGAAGGGGCTGGTTTTCCTCCACCGGCGGCATGTTCATCACCGCGCGCACCGAGTTCTGCCATGTATTGGAATACCACAGCGCGACCAGCACCAGCCCCAGGCAGACCAGTCCGACCAGGAGCCCAAGCGCACGCGTCACGCGCCCCGGCGGCACCTTGAGGCCGAGGTAACCCCAGCACCAGTGCGCCAGATTGCCAAAGCCATAGCCGATAGCAAAGCAGCACCCGGAGAGAATGCCCTGCACGGTCTCCGTGCGTGGCAAAAGGGAGGGCGTGAGCGAAAGCGCAAAGAAGATCGAACCGACCAAGAGGCCCGGTGGCGAGAGATGATAGGCCACCACGTCCCAAAGGGTATTTGCCCTTTGGACCCAATCCTTTGGCGGGCGGGATTCAGCACTCGACATGGCGCCTAAGTGAACCCGGAAGACTGACGAGGTCAATGCTGCTGAGAGCCGGTCAGGCGGTGGTCTCAGACTGACTTGTGGCGGGGAGTGGGCTGGCGTTAGGAGCTTCGACCATATGAACACCGCCACCCCACCAACGCAGGTCCGCGTGCGACAAACCTAGACAGGTTGGATAAGTGTTACCGCGTGACCCGAACAACGCTAAGCCGATCCGCGATAGCTTCAAATGCTTCATTCAGCTCCGCAGAATTTCTCGCGGTGAAGTAGTGATCGGAAGAACTGGCACAAGACAGGAGCATTCGCGCCGAGTCTGGTAAAAGATCTCCAAAGGTAACCGAGAACACTTCGATTGCATTCTCCTTGGCGTAGGAGCAGATGACGTTGGTCTCCTGGTCGGTCTGAGCCTTTTGACTATTCGCAGTCGCGGCATCGCTGCTGAGATTAACATGCCTGCCATCGGGCGAGTAAAAGCGTAGGGTGTTGTCACCGTCGGTCATGAGCACGATAGCCTTGCGCGGCTTGGCGTTATCGGGATCATAAGCCTCTCCCTCGGAAAAGGGATCAGTGGGCGACAATACGTTGACGCCCCAGATCATGCCGGCGGGAATATACGTCTGAGGCCGATAGGAGCCGACATTGACCACCATGCCGTTAATTGCCGATCTCAGCGCTTGCTCGTCAGAGGTGAGAGGCACGATCTGTGTCATGCATTGCCGACTTGTACTGGATATACCGACATAGGGAGTTTGCGGTTCAAGGTCCGAGAGCCTTAGGGTCCCCGGGGTACGCGATAACACACAGCCATGCCAAGTCCTCGTGGTCGTGCCGCCGCCTGAGCAGACTTCGTATGGCGGCACCTCATAGGTGGTACAAGTGTAAGGCGTACAATCGTAGGTCTCCGTTACGCCATCTACAGTTCTGGTGCAGGTTCTCGGCTCTCCCCGAGTACAAGTGCTGCGCGTTGTACGCGTCTCGCAGGTGCGGGTTGAGGTCGATGAGGTGTCTGCAGGGACATTCATCCAGGGCTGGTTGCGATTGTGCAGGCCGACATTGACGTATTCCGCGTAGGGAACGAGGCCGACGCGCACGTTTTCTACAGCGCCTTGGAAAAGGAGCGTCAGCAAGTTGTTCGCCGCGCTCTTCAGTGATTGGATCTTGCTGCTACCGTTTCCGTCTCCAGACGACATTGACCAGGTGTTGTCCAGAACGAGCGCCACTTCTAGAAAACCATCTGCAGCTCGGACTGCCTGCGAGGCTACATTTATCTGCAACGAATCCACGCCCACCAACGTGACGAAGTAGGTAGGGATTGAGCCTGAAATCGTGACCTTTACTTCTTGGGTTGCTTCGTCATATTCGGCGGTTTCAAGACCAACGCCTGGCCACTGCCGGACACGAGGCGCAACCACATTGCTGGCGATATCATGCACTTCTCGGTCTGAAACGGCTTTCGAGCTGGCCGCCGCAAGTGCGGCAGCATCAGCTGCCTCCTGCGCAGAGGCCCTGGCAGCCAACCACATGGTGTAATCCACCGTTGCTCCCGCTAGGGCAAGGACTGGGATGGCCATAATGGCGAAGACGACCGCAAAGACCCCACTCTGGTCCCGCCAAAATCTACAGAAGAACTGCACTGTCGTACCCCGACCTGTTAGATGGAGCAAGTTAACAGTCAAAGGTAAACTATAAGCGCATAATTTAAGCGACCGCTCCGTCTGCGCATCGAAAGACATTTGACGGACAGTCGGCGCGTATCGCTGGGCCATTGGGCGCTACCGCGCAGCGGACTCCGCAGCGTGATAGCGCCACTCAATTGTTCCCAAGGATCAACGTCCAATTACCTTCGCCGCGAGGTCGGGTTTTAGTCCCTATTTGGGGTCTTCACCTGCACCCATAAAATAATCTCCGGCCCCTGAACCTCCCTTATCCTCTTCCTATCACTCCCGCGGCGGACGGACTGCAGCGAACTTTTGCGGGGGAGCCGGTTGGGTGCTGGGTCGCTCCAGCACCCAACCGGCCGGGCGCCTTGCGAAGAGCGATCAAATGGGACCACGGCACGCAGAAGAAACCCGGTGTCCCGAGGCGGCGACGTCTCTATTTATCTAGTTTTACTGAGACGTACGCACTTCGGGATAGGTCCGGTTTCGACCGGAAGCCGCAAAGGCCTGCCGGGGCTTCAGCGCGCCCGTTAGTGCGAGAGGGTAAAATCCGATGCGCCATGCCACCACGCCAGAGGGCGGCGAAATGGCATGGGCACAATGTGTCAGGCGGGTCGGAAAGCGCCGGGCCCTGCCCTATATTGGGGCAAGGAGAATCGACCTTGCCCATCCGCCAACTACCCGAAGACCTGATCAATCGCATTGCCGCCGGCGAGGTGGTCGAGCGGCCATCGAGCGTGGTCAAGGAACTGGTGGAAAATTCCATTGATGCGGGGGCCCGGCGCATAACTATCACCACCGCCAATGGCGGTATGGACCTGATCCGCATTGCCGATGACGGCCACGGCATGGATCGGGACGATCTGCTGCTTTCGGTGGAGCGTCACGCTACCTCCAAGCTCCGTGCCGATGATCTCGACGATATCCGCACCCTGGGCTTCCGCGGCGAGGCGCTGGCCTCCATCGGCTCGGTCGCCCGGCTTTCGGTCGCCTCCCGCACTGCCGACGCGGACTCGGGTCTCGTGCTGGTGGTGGATAATGGCCGACGTACCGGCCCCATGCCGCAGGCGATGAACCGGGGCACGGTCATCGAGGTCAAGGACCTGTTCGCCCACATTCCGGCGCGGCGGAAATTTCTCAAGAGCGCCCGCTCGGAAACCGCCGCCATTACCGATGTGGTCAAGCGCCTGGCCATGGCCAATCCGGCGGTGCATTTCGTGCTCGAAGGCTCGGACCGCACCGCGTCGAACTGGCCCGCAGTCACCGGGGAAGGTGCGCTCGGAGGTCGGCTGGGCCAGGTGATGGGCGCCGATTTCGTCGAGAACGCGGTTACCCTCGCCACCGCCCGGCATGGTATCGTGGTGGCCGGCATGGCAGGTCTGCCCACCTATACGCGGGCCAATTCGCTGTCACAGTTCTATTTCGTCAATGGCCGCTCGGTACGCGACAAGGTGCTGGTCGGCGCCGTGCGGGCCGCCTTTGCCGACTATGTGTTCCGCGACCGCTTTCCGGTGGTGGCGCTGTATCTGGCCATCGACCCGGCCGAAGTAGACGTCAATGTCCATCCCGCCAAGGCGGAGCTCAGGTTTCGCGATCAGGGCGCGGTGCGCGGCGCGGTCATCAAGGCCATTGGCACGGCGCTGGCCAGCGCCGGCTTCAAGGCCTCGACCAGCGTTGCCGAAGACCTACTCGGGGCCTTCAGCGCCCCGGAAATGGCAGAGCCATCTGCCCCCGCCCCGGTCGCTCCGGCATCATCCGCCTACCAGCCGCAGCGCTTCGGCTGGCAGTCCGACCGGGACCCGCTCAATCTCGACCGGCGCCCCGGCCAGCTTGCCGGCTTCACCGCGCCAAGTGCCCGCGTCGAGGCTCATGAACCCGCTGCCGAACCGGTTGATTTTCCGCTCGGCACGGCGCGGGCACAAATGTTCGACAATTACATCATCGCCCAGAATGGCGCTGGCCTGCTTCTGGTCGATCAGCACGCGGCCCATGAGCGGCTGGTCTATGAACGCTTCAAGGCCCAGCTCGCTTCCGGCCCCGTCGCCAGCCAGGCGCAATTGATCCCGGTCATCGTCGAGCTGCCCGAAGAGGACTGTGCCCGGCTCGAGGAAGCAGCCCCGGAGCTGGAAAAGTTCGGGCTCTATCTCGACCGCTTCGGCCCCCGCGCCATCGCCGTGCGCGAGACCCCGGCCTTGCTCGGCAATGCCGATATTGCTGGTCTAGTCCGCGATCTGGCAGACGGCCTTGCCGAATGGGACAGCACCGCCGCCCTCACCGCGCGCATGGAGGGCATTATCGGACGCATGGCCTGTCACGGGTCGGTCCGCTCCGGTCGGCGCCTGCGGGTCGATGAAATGAATGCCCTGCTCCGCGATATGGAAGCAACGCCCCATTCGGGACAGTGCATCCATGGGCGCCCCACTTATGTGGAACTGAAAAAGGGCGATATCGAACGCCTGTTCGGGAGAAGCCGATGACCAGCGGCATCCACCATGTAACCCTGATCACCGCCGACGTGCAGACCAATGTCGACTTTTATGTCGGCTTTCTCGGCCTCCGGCTGGTCAAGCAGACCGGCGGCTATGAGGATGCCCGCCAGCTGCATCTGTTCTACGGCGATTTCGCCGCCAGTCCGGGCTCACTGCTGACCTTTCTGGTCTGGCAGGGCGGCTCGGCCGGACAGGCCGGCGCCGGCCAGGTTAGCGAAATCGCGCTTGCCATCCCTCAAGGCGCGATCGGCTATTGGCTGGAGCGGGCGTTGACGCATCAGGTCAAGGTCGAGGGCACGGGGCAGGAATTCGGCGAAACGGTGCTGCGACTGCGAGACCCCGATGGGTTCTTGATCAAGCTGGTCAGCGCCGACATCGCAGCGCTGGAGATGCCAGATCGCGATATTCCAATCGAGCACCGGATCAAGCGCATTCGCGGGGTGACCCTGCTTTCGGATGTGCAGGAGGAAAGTGTCGATTACCTTGGCCGCTATTTCGGCTTTGCAAAGGGCGCCAGCGAAGGTCCGATCCAGCGCATGGTATCCGATATCGGCGACGTGATCGATATCCGCGATGCAGCGGGCTTCTGGCCAGGTGCACCGGGCGCGGGAACCGCAGATCATGTCGCGGTGCGCGCTGCAGATGCTGCCGAGGTCGAGGCAGTCGAAGCCGAGTTGCGCAAGCGCAATTCAAGCCTCACCACGCTGCATGACCGCAATTACTTCACTTCGCTTTATGTGCGCGAACCGGGCAACGTGCTGATCGAGATGGCGAGCGACGGACCCGGCTTCACGTTGGACGAAACCATCGAGACCCTTGGCCAGACGCTGTTCCTGCCGCCGGATACGCCGGATCCCGAAGCGATGAAGGTAATGCTGCCCCAATTCGGTCTGCCGGGGGAAGAGCGCGTTGCTTATCGCGATCTTATCTACCAGCATCGCTTCTTCACACCAGAGCGGCCGGACGGGTCAATTCTGGTTTTGCTGCACGGTACGGGCGGCGACGAAACCGACCTGATGCCCCTGGCGCATAATGCGGCACCCAACGCCACGCTGTTGGGGTTGCGCGGGCGCAGCACCGAGGACGGGACGCGGCGCTGGTTCCGAACCCTGGGGCCCGCGATCTTCGACCAGAAGGACGTCCGGTTCGAATCCGGCGCGCTGGAAGCGTTTTTAGAGGAGACACGTGGCGCTTACGGACTCGGTCCGGAGCGGCTGGTTGCTTTGGGCTATTCCAATGGCGCGAACCTGCTCGGCGCGTCCTTGCTGCTGCATCCGGGGATGGTTCAGCGGGCCATCCTAGTGCGTCCGGTCATGGTGCTGGACGTCGAGCCGGATACCGATCTGACGGGCACGAACACCCTCATCCTTCTGGGCGAGAAAGACGCCTTCCGCCCGGCAGGCGAAAGGCTGGCGGAGGCGCTGGCAAAATCCGGTGCGACGGTGACCACCCGTATTCTCTCCGGCGGGCATGAGCTCGGGCCAGACGACGCACCAGCCATCACCGAATGGCTCGATCACGCCGCCTTTGGTCCGACATAGCGCGACTGCGGACGGATCAGCCGACCAGTCTCGATCTGCTCACGGGCATGGGCGACCCAGCCGCCGACCCGGCCGGCGGCAAAGACGCCGGTAAAGGCATCGCGCGGGAAACCGAGCGCTTCGAGCAGAAGCGCAGTGAAGAATTCTACATTGGTTTCCAGCACACGATCCGGCTTGGCTGCCCGCAATGCTGTCAGCGCCGCATCCTCTACGGATTCGGCCAGCGCAAGGCGATGGGCATCCATACCACCGGAAGCACCGAGCCGGTTGAGCGCGGATTTGAGCGTATCGGCCCTGGGGTCACGCACCCGGTAAATGCGGTGCCCGAAGCCCATGAGCCGCTCTCCTTTGCCCAGCTCAGCGGCAACCCAGTCCACCGCCTGTTCCGGCGCACCAACCGCGTCGAGCATATCAAGCACTGGGCCTGGGGCCCCGCCATGCAGCGGCCCCTTGAGGGCTCCAAGCGCTGCCAGCACTGCCGAGGCATAGCCAGCCCGGGTCGAGGCAACGACACGGGCGGTGAAGGTCGAGGCATTGAGCCCGTGATCGGACACGGTCACGAGGTAGGTGTCGAGGGCCCTGATCTGCTCATCGCCCGGCTGGTTCCCGGTCAGCATGGCCAGCATGTCTGAAGCATGGCCGCGACCGGCATGGGGTGGTATCGGCTGCTGTCCCGCCTTGGCTCGAATCAGAGCAGGGACAAATACGGCCGGTGCTGCAATCTGCAACATCGCCACCGACTTGTCCTCTCCATCTGGAAGCCGCGCCATAAGGGCACGGAGCGCTTCAGTGACCGATAAAGAGACCAGATCGGTATCGAGACTTGCCACCTCGTGAAAGGCTAGCAGCCTTGCTTGCGCCAATTCGGCGCGCACTGTCTCTTCGCGGACAGAAAGCACATCGGGCAGCAGCAGCGTGAGCACCGCTTCGTAGGATTGTTGGCCCGCCAACGCCTCCAGGCTGTGGCCGCAGATCACCAGGCGCCCATTGAGGCCATCTACTTCGGACAATCGAGTTTCGGCGGCAATGACATCATCGAGGCCGGACATGTTGCATCTCCTTGCTGTTTCGCCCTAGATCAGGCTAATCAAGATTGACGTCAATCTTGATGCAATTGATCAATGTGAGGCCATATGAGTTGGATCACCGCCGAGCAGGCCCTGGCGCAATTGGGAACCAAGCCGCAAACGCTTTATGCCAATGTCAGTCGCGGCCGGATTGGCGCGCGGCCCGACCCCGCCGATCCGCGACGCAGCCTCTACCGGCAGGAGGATGTCGAACGGCTGGCCACCCGGCAGAAGGGTCGGCGACCAGCGCGGAGCGTTGCGGCGGAAACTATCGCCTGGGGCGAGCCGGTGCTGGAGACAGCGATTGCCACAGTAGCGGATGGCCGACTGCTGTATCGCGGCCAGGATGCAATCGTCCTGGCCGAAACGTCGACGCTGGAAGAAGTCGCGAGGCTCCTTTGGCAAAGCGCCGCGCCACCCGAGTTTGGCGGAAAGACGCAGGTGGGAGAGCCTGGCTTGCCAGCTGCCTATCGCGTCATGGCAGAACTGGCTGCGACTGACATGCCCACCGCCGGGCGCACTCGCACGGTGCTGATTGCGGACGCTGCACAGACCGTCACTTTTCTTGCCAGCGCGGTGGCCGCGCCCGGCGATGCACCGCTGCATTTGCGCCTGGCCGAACAATGGAACCGGCCCGACGCAGCAGAGGCCATCCGCCGCGCTTTGGTGCTGCTGGCCGAGCACGAACTCAATGCCTCGACCTTTGCCGCGAGGGTCACGGCTTCAACCGGGGCGCCTGTTTCAGCCGCGGTGCTGGCGGGATTGGCAGCCCTGTCCGGCCCCCTACACGGCAATGCCAGCCAGAGCATGGCGGGATTGGTGGAACAGGCGCGAAGACTGGGCGCTGCCGAGACCATGGGCACCTATCTTCGGCAGGGAAGTGCCCTGCCCTGTTTCGGGCATCGGCTTTATCCCGATGGCGATGTGCGCGCCGGTTCGCTGATGGCGGCGTTCAACGTGCCGATACTGTTTGCGGAACTGGCCGCGACCGGAGAGCGGCTGATCGGCGAAAAGCCCAATATCGATTTCGCACTGGCCGCGCTGACCACAACGTTCGACCTGCCGGCAGACGCGCCGCTGCAGATTTTTGCCCTGGCCCGCAGCGTGGGCTGGATTGCCCACGCTCTGGAACAGGTAGAGACAGGCGCGCTGATCCGGCCGCGCGCCCGCTACTCCGGTCCGGACCCAAAGATCAGTTGAACACACTCGCACCCTTGTCGGCGACGCCAACCAGGTTACGGAAACCAGCAAACAGTTCGCGGCCCATGCCGAAATGCTGCGGACGGAGGTCTTCGGTCGACGGTGTGCGCGAGAAAAATTCCTTCTCATCGCCGAGAAAGGTCAGCGTGCCTTCATTGGCGTCGAGCCGGATCATGTCGCCATCGCGGATCTTGCTGATCGGACCGCCATCCATGGCCTCGGGCGTCATGTGGATCGCAGCGGGCACCTTGCCCGAGGCACCCGACATGCGTCCGTCGGTCAACAGGGCCACCTTGAAGCCGCGATCCTGAAGCACGCCCAGGGCCGGTGTCAGCTTGTGCAATTCGGGCATGCCAATGGCCTTGGGGCCGGAGAATCGGACCACGGCCATCAGGTCGCCGGTCAATTCTCCAGCCTTGAAGGCGGCCTGCAGGCCTTCCTGGCCGTGGAATACCCGGGCGGGCGCTTCGACCACGCGATGCTCGGGTTTAACCGCGGAGACCTTGATGACCGAGCGGCCCAGATTGCCCTTGAGCAGTTTCAGCCCGCCAGTGGGCTGAAACGGGGTCTTGGTGCTGGTCAGAACCTTAGGCAATGCGCTTTCTTCGGGTGCCTGCTCGAAGCTCAGCGTGTCCTCAATCAGCTTGGCTTCGACGGTGTAGCCCGATAAGCCCGTGCCCCAGACAGTCTTGACGTCCTCATGCAGATAGCCGTCATTGAGCAGCTCCTTGATCAAAAAACCCATGCCGCCAGCAGCGTGGAAATGATTCACGTCAGCAATGCCATTGGGATAGACGCGTGCCAGCAGAGGTGTGGCGTCGGAAAGGTCGCTCATATCGTCCCAGGTGATCTGAATGCCCGCCGCGGCCGCCATGGCGATCAAGTGCATGGTGTGATTGGTCGAACCACCAGTAGCGTGCAGGCCCACCAGGCCGTTGACGATGGCCTTTTCGTCCATGATGTGGCCGATCGGGGTGTAGTTATTGCCCTGGGCCGAGAGCGAGAGCGCGCGTTTGGTCGCCTCGCGGGTCAAGGCATCGCGCAGTGGGGTGTCGGGGTTGACGAAGCTGGCGCCGGGCAAATGCAGGCCCATGATTTCCATGAGCATCTGGTTGGAGTTGGCGGTGCCGTAAAAGGTGCAGGTGCCCGCTGAATGATAAGACTTGCTCTCGGCTTCGAGCAGTTCGGCGCGGCCGACCTTGCCCTCCATGTAGAGCTGACGGATCTTGCTCTTTTCGTCATTGGGCAGGCCCGAGGGCATCGGCCCGGCCGGGAT
>JBGTUK010000032.1:0-16053 GCA_041939225.1 Devosia sp. | reverse complement strand
CCAGCCGTGTGCTGCATAACTATCCCAACCAGATGTCGGGTGGGCAGCGCCAGCGCGTCGCCATTGCCCGGGCCCTGGTGATGAAGCCGGCGCTGCTGGTCTGCGATGAGCCGACATCGGCGCTCGACGTGTCGGTGCAGGCGCAGATTCTCAACCTGCTCTCCGACCTGCAGCGCGACCTGGGTCTGACCTATCTGCTGATCACCCATGATATCGGGGTCGTGCATCAGGTCGCCTCGCGCATTGCGGTCATGTATCTGGGGCAAATCGTGGAAATGGGCGATGCCGGAGATGTCCTCGCCGCGCCGCGCCATCCCTATACGCAGTTGCTGCTCTCATCGGTGCCGGAGCTGGATGGGGCGAAAAAAGACCGACAATTGGGCTCGACGGTCGTCACCAACCCGCTCGACCTGCCGCCGGGATGCCGTTTTTCCGAACGCTGCCCCTATGTGGCGGAGGCATGCCGCGCGGCTGTCCCCGCGCTGCGGCCCGCCACCACTGGACCGCAACTGACACGCTGTATCCGCGACGAGGTTCTCACCCATGACCTTTCATGACGATGGGCTAACACCACAGACATTGTTTGCGCGACCCAATCTTTGGCAAGCCTGGCTGGATGTCGAGGCGGCCATGGCTCTTGCCCAGGCTGAAATCGGCATGATCCCGCAATGGGCCGCCGATGAGATTGCCGCAAAGGCAAAGCTGGAACTGTTCGATCTGGCGGCGCTCGAACGCTCGGTTGCCGAGACCATGGCGCCCATAGTCTCGCTCGTGCGGGCGCTGACTGAATTGTGCGGCGAAGCGGGCGGCTATGTCCATTGGGGCGGCACGACGCAGAATATCATGTCTACCGGCACGCTGCTGCTGGTCCGTCGCGGCCACCAGCGCATGCTGGGCCACCTGGCAGGGGCGATGGACCTGCTTGCCGGTTGGGCCAACGAGCATGCGGAAACCCTTATGGCGGGGCGCACAAATAACCGTCATGCCCTGCCCATCAGCTTCGGCTTCAAGGTCGCGGGCTGGATCGAGGAATTGTCGCGCCAGAACCAACGATTTGCAGAATGCGAAACCCGCCTGTTCGCCTTATCCTTTGGGGGTGCCATTGGCGCCATGCATTCCTTCGATGGCAAGGGCGACGCGCTGGCCAAGGCTCTGGGTCGCAGGCTGGCGTTGGGCAATGTGCTTGTCCCCTCGCGGGCCTCGATCGACACCCAAGCCGAATATGTAGCGAATTTGGGTCTCCTGGCCATGGCAGTGGGGCGGGTTGGCAACGAACTCTATCGCCTGATGGCCAACGAGATCGACGAAGTGGCCGAGCAGCTTGGCGACCTCGTCATTGGCAGCTCCACCATGCCGCACAAGGTCAATCCCAAGCATGTGGTGCATCTTGTCTCTACCGCCGCGCAATTGCGCTCGCGCGTGGCCCCGGCCCTGGAAGCGGGCATGCCAGGCCATGAGGGCGACGCGGCCAGCAATCAATTGATGTCGCGCACCCTGGAAAGCGCATGCATGCTGGGTTGGGAGTTGGCGCAGCGGCTGGAAACTGCACTGGCCCGGATAGAAATCCGACCCGCTGCGATGTCGACCAATCTTGGGCTTAGCGCCAAAGTTATCGCCTCGGAAAATCTGATGATGGCCCTGGCGCCCCGCATTGGTCGCACCCGCGCGCATGATGTCGTTCATCATGCGGTGAGCGAAGCCGCGCGAGACGGCGGTGATTTGGCCGATATCCTGATGGGCCACGACGAGATTGCCGCACATTTCGACCGCACAGCGCTTGAACAGGCGCTCGATCCAGCAAACTATCTGGGCGAGAGCGCGACCATTGCCAGGCATTCGGTTTCGCTGGCCGCCACAGTGTCTCATAATATGCGAAACCGCCTGAACCTAGGGCACTGCGTCCCCACGGAGCCGACATCGCTTTGAGCGACTATCATTCTTTTGACCCCGCATTGGGGCACGGCCTGCCGCATGATCCGATCAAGGCGATTGTCGCGCCCCGACCCATCGGCTGGATTTCGTCCATAGGGGCATCGGGCAACGCCAACCTGGCGCCCTACAGCTACTTCAACATATTCAGCCACAGACCACCGATCCTGATTTTCGGCAGCGAGGGGCGTAAGGACACGCTGGCCAATGTCAGCCAAACGGGTGGCTTCATCTTCAATCTGGCCACGCGCGCATTAGCCGACCAGATGAACCAGTCCTCCGGCACCTATCCACCCGGTACCGACGAGTTCGAGATTTCCGGACTGGAAAAGCTCGACGGCGAAACAGTCGCCGTCCCTCGTGTGGCGGGCGCCGCCGCCGCAATGGAATGTCGGGTGCTCGACACCCGCCAATTGCATGATCTGGACGGTCAACCTGTCGACAGCCATATCATTGTCGGGCAGGTCACGCGCGTCCATATCCGCAGCGACCTGCTGGTGAACGGGCATTTCGATATCCGTCGCGCCGGGACCATTGCGCGCTGTGGTTATCGCGGTGACTATATCGAGGCGACCGAGACATTCGAGATGCTGCGTCCCCAACTTGGGTGAGACGTATGTCGGCACGGCGTTAGAGGGGCATAATTGAACCTAAGATCACTGCGTATCTTCCGTCGCATCGTCACGCTGGGGTCATTGGCGCAGGCCTCGCGCGAACTCAACATTTCTCCTTCCGCGGCCAGTCGGCTGATTTCCATCCTGGAATCCGAATTGGGACTGGTCCTTTTCGCCCGTCACAAGCGGCGGCTTGAACTGACCGAGGAAGGTGATCGCTTCTATCGCGAAACCGAGCACATCCTACGCGGCCTCGACGAGATGAGCGCTGTGTCGCGCGAGATCCGCCAGCAGACCAATAATCGCCTGCGACTGATCACGGCAGCGCCTCTGGCTATGGGCGTAATTGCGCCAACACTCGCGCTCATGCGGCAAAAGGGCATGGAATTTGAATGCGACATAAATGTCGAGACGCGTTTCGGCATTGAAAGCAAAGTGGCTGCACGGGCGTTTAACTTCGGCATCATTTCGGTCCCCCTGGAAAATGCGATTGTCGAGCTGACCGTTGAGCCGTTTCTCGAAGCCCGCGTTGGCGTCCTCATGCGTGCAGATCACCCACTGGCCGGGCGCGACGGAATTGAACCTGAGGAACTGGTCAGCCAGCCCATCATTGCCCTTCACAAAGGGCAGCGGTGGCGCGATCGCATGGATGAAATTTTCGCAGGCGCCGGCCTTGCTCCCCCTGTGCCCATTGAGTCCACCTCCACGCCCGTTGTCACGCAACTGGTGCGCGACGGGCTGGGCGTGACCATTGTCGACAGGGTCTGCGGCCGAGTGCTTCCCGGCGAACCACTGGTGCTGCGTCCGCTGGCGCAAGAGCGCTGGGTGACCTACGCCACCATCCATCCGCGCGGCCCCCGTCCGGCGCTCGAACGCGAGTTCGTGCAAAGCATCCGCGATTTCGTGGTGGCTGAGGGAAAGTCCAGCCAGGCCATCGCTGCCAGCCTACGCCTGGTCAATGCTGAAGCGATGTAGTGACCAGATCTGCCGGAACAGCGAGTTAGATTAGAGATAGCGGATCGATAGCATTTTATTGGTCACAGGAATCGCACTATTAACCACTTAAATACTAAGCAGCCCTGTGCCGGGCTTCTTATGGACATTCTGGTTATATATTTTGGATAGACTTTCACTTATTCGGTGAACTCCATGGCGAGCGCCACAGTCCCCAATTGATTTTTCCAGCTTGAGGCCACCGGGGCCATTCGCGATGTTGGCTGCAGGCCGTCATCGCGGCGCTGGTCATGCAGATAGAAGACTTATCGATGAGGCGACTGCCGACCAGCTCGAGGCGATGAACCCCACCTTCTACCCTGCTTTCGGCCATGAGATTGCGCGCTGACCGATTTCAGTGCTGGAGTTGCTCCATGGGCTCTCCATTGGACGTTGTCACAAATTGCAGGAGATGGCGTCGCGATGCGCAGTGGCCCGAGAGGTGATGGACCAGTTTGTCGCTGAGATGTAACGATCGAGAACGAGCGCTAGTGGAGCTGCAAAGCGGCATAGGCTGGAGGCCAATCACTATTTCCTCTTCGACGATTGCCAATCCCGTGCGACGGCATCCTGTCGCCAACATCGCATCGACGGCTATCGACCCTATTTGGCAACAGTCACAACCGGTGCACAACGGCTGCCAGCGCCGGGCGGCAGCCAAAACCGGACCGTCTGCCAACTGCCCCTCTGGAGGCGCTGAGTTGTTGGATTGTGGGGCAGGGGCTCCCGGAACCCGTCGGGCAGATGCGCGCCCCATTCAAGACATTCAGGTGTGGATGACGGTTCTCCGTTAGCTGCCATTCCTGCCGGTGCCGACAGATATCGTTCTTGGGGTGGGACGAGTGTGTTTCATCTGCAAGTACAAGGATGCCGCCGCTGCGCGGCCATATCATGCTCTATCGTGTAGGCTTGGTGGTGAGGTCCTGAAACACTACGCAATCACGACCAGGTCCACCGCAGCAAACGGCGTCACACTGGGCGACGAAACGCAGCAGGCTGAGCTCGAGCGCTTTAAGTTCGGTTAGTTTGGCCTGCACCTCGCCCAGGTGCCCTCGGGCGATGTCGCCGACCTCGCGGCAATCCTTGTCGGCGCTGATCGACAGACCGGCGAGCAGGCGCACCTGCTCAATGCTGAAGCCGAAGTCGCGGCACCGTCTGATGAAGGTAAGGCGTTCGAGGTCGTCCGAGCCGTAAACGCGTTGACCGCTCTCACTGCGGTCGGCGGTAGGCAGCAGTCCGATTTCCTCATAATAGCGTATCGTCGGCGTGGTCACTCCTGCCGCCTTTGCAAGCCTTCCGATCGTCAACATGATACCCTCGTTTTGGCCCTTGCCCTTCAAGTTACTTGAAGGAATATGGTCGTGTCCATCTCAGCGAAAGGAGATCGACATGACCACCATAAATCAGGCAGACGCGTGCTGCTCGTCCTGCGCTACGACCGACAAAACCACTCCCGCAATTGCCTGCACCCTGGATTCTTCGGACTTCAAAGGCCGCGTGGCCAGCATCCGTGATCTAGCGTCCCGGCACCTTCTATTGAGCCGCCGCGAACCTCTGAGACTTCATTTGTCCTACGCTGCGGCTGCACTGGCTGAAGTCCAGCATCTCGTCGCGCAGGAAGCCGAGTGCTGTGCCTTCCTCGACTTCCACATCCAAGCCGGTGAGCAAGTCGAGTTGACCATCACGGCGCCCGAAAGCGCGGCCTCGGCAGCTGACGAACTCTTCACCCACTTCGCGCCCGAACTCGCACGGGTGGCAGCATGAACACCAAGGCCAAGAAGGGGGTCGTCGCCACCGCCGGGGTGGTTGCCGCATGCGCTGCATGTTGTGCCGTGCCGATAGCAGCCGCGGGCGGCGTTGCCGTTGTCGCCGGACCGGTTGGGATCGTCGCCGTCCTGCTTGCTGGCGCAGCCGGACTGTGGGCCTGGCTTCGCGACCGTGCTAGGCGTCAACGGTCCTAACCAAAGGAAGCCGCCATGCCCATCTACGGAACTACCGCCTTGATCTATGCCAGCGCCGCTTTGGCCGAGATCGCAGGATGTTTCGCGTTCTGGGCATGGCTACGCCAAGGGCACTCCCCGATCTGGTTGCTACCGGGCGTGGCGTCTCTGATCGCTTTTGCTTGGTTGCTCACCCTGGCGCCGGTCGAGAATGCGGGACGCGCCTACGCTGCCTATGGCGGCATTTACATTGCGGCATCATTGCTTTGGTTGTGGCTGGCCGAGGGCCAGGTCCCGGACTATTGGGACCTTGTCGGAGGGGCTATGGCAGTGGTCGCAGCGGCGATAATTCTGTTTGCGCCTCGGCATTGATCCGCGACGCTGGCCGCTAGCCGGTTCAATCTGAACTGCGGCTAGCGAGAAATCTCCGCCGCATCCCGAACGGCAACAAGAAGGACTGCATCTGCCAGACCCGACCACCTTTAGCGACAGGTGTCCGCGCCATAGTTTCTGTTATTGACAGAAGGGTCGCGACGAGCGCGCGCTGTACGCTTCTCCAGTGGGAAGCCAGTCAAAGCATCGACGAAATGTCTGACGCCCCGGTGGGATAGGCAAACATCGTATCCTTGAGCTGGTCAGCCGTCAGCCCGTGCCGCACGGCCAGTGTGAAGACATTGATGACCTCGTCGGCATGCGGACCAAGCAGGTGCGCGCCCAGGATGCGCTCGCTACCTTCCTCCACCAGAACTTTGTAACCCGAGACAGATTCAGCCTGTTGGCGCGTCGAAAACCAGCCGGGCGTCCGATTGCACTGCATGCGAAACTTCAGCCCGTGTTCATGGGCTTCGGATTCGTCGAGCCCGACCCTTGCAAGGGGTGGCAGGGTGAAGGCGACCGAAGGAACGCCCTTGTAGTTCGGCGTGCTGTGATTACCTTCCAGCAGGTTCGCCACAACCACCTTTCCGTCGTGATTGGACACGGGCGTAAGCGGCGGGCCCATCTGGGCAGCGTCACCGGCGGCATAGACAGCCGGGTTCGACGTGCTTTGCAGATATTCGTTGAGGGCCAGCTTGCCGTCTCGCAGTTCCACCCCACCGGCATCAAGGTTGAGCGGCTCGAAGTCGGGCTTGCGGCCAGCAGCATGCACGACCATGTCCGCTTCGAAGGTCTCAGAGCCGCCGCCGCTGGCTGCAGTGATGCGAAAGGTATCGCCGGTCTTCTCGATACGCTTGACCTCGGTGCCGGTGTGCAGGCCCACGCCGATCTCCTTGTACTTCTGCATCAGCCATCCGACCAGGTCCTGATCGAAACCCTTAAGCATCCGGTCGCCGTGCTGGAGGATCGTGACCTCGGCCCCAGCTCGCGCGGCGATATGGGAGAACTCGGCGGCGATGTAGCCTCCGCCGACCAGAATGATCCGGCGCGGCAGGCTTTCCATCTCAAGGAAGCCCTCGTTGTCGATCAGGTACTCCTCGCCGGAGATGCCCAACTTCATCGGCTCTGCACCGGTCGCAAGAACGATGTGCCCGCCCTCCAGTGTTTCGCCATCGACCTCAACAGCATTCGAGCCAACGAACCGGGTCCGCCCGTGCAGGGTCGCGATGCCGCTTTCGGAGAAGCTCTTCTCCTTCTTGTCCGGCACTGGGTCTGTGAAGCCGCGTTTGAACTCCAACAGCTCGCGCCAGTCGATCCGCACGTCGCCCTTGACTCCCTTGCCGTGCATCCGGCGGGCGTGGTCGGCGGCAGAGGTGCCCCCGATCAGCATCTTTTTAGGATCGCAGCCGCGAAGTGCACAGGTGCCGCCATAGGGGCGGAAATCCGTCACGGCAACACTTCGGCCCGCGGCACTGACGCGCTTTGCCACGGTGGTCGCAGCGGTTCCGCTGCCGATGACGATCACGTCGTAAGTTTTGGTCATCAAAGTTCCTGAACCCGGTCGCCCTCAGAAAAAGCTTTCGCCTCCCGTCCCCGGACAGATAGCTACAAGTCCGAGTGGGCACCGTCTGCTAGATTTGTTTCTGTGCTGTTCACCGAACGAAATTATGTCCTGCAGGTTCCGAGGCGCTCGCTGCACCGAAAGGCCGGAGCGCTCCGGCAGTCCAACGCACGGATATCGGCAGGCGAGCCTCAACCCGCGCAGCAGCTCAGCATGGCCACATCCTTGTCGAAGGCCTGCGCCGCGAGCTTCAGGCCCTCGACGGTTGTCAGGTAGGGGAAGATCGTCTCGCCGAGGGCCTTCGTCGTCATGCTAGCCTTCAGCGCCATGACCAGTGTCTGGACGGTATCGGAGCCTTCGGGCGCGATGATCTGTCCGCCGAGCAGTCGGTCCGTTACCCGGTCTGCCACAAGCTTGATGAGCCCGCGCGTATCGCGTGCCGCCTGGGCCCGCGGCACCTGGTCGAGCGGCAGCACCGAGGTCTTCACATCGTGACCCGCATCGCGCGCCTGTTGCTCGCTGAGGCCGACGCCGGCCACCTGCGGATCGGTAAAGACAACCCAAGGCATCGTGCTGTTGTCATACAGCTCTCCGGCATCCGCCACGGCGTTGCGGGCCGCGATCTTGGCGCCGTATGCCGCCATGTAGACGAATTGGTCGCGGTCCGTCACGTCGCCGGCAGCGTAGATGCCGGGGCGCGATGTCTGCATGTCCTGCCCCACGACGATCCCGCCGCGGCTGTCAGTTTGCACGCCCGCCTCCTCAAGACCGAGATCTTCGGTATTGGCCTGCCGACCGGCGGTGATGACGATCTGCTCCGCCGTGACCTCCTTGTGGTCTCCCTCTTGCGTGATCCGCAAAGTGACGCCACCTTGCGATTTGCTGACGCTGTCATACTGCAGGCCGGTCAGGAGGGTGATGCCCTCGGCCTTGAAGGCCTCCGATAAAGCGTCGGAGACTTCCGGCTCGGCGCCCGGCAACAGGCGAGAGCGCGCCACAAGGGTCACCTTAACGCCCATCCGTGCCATCATCTGGGCTAGCTCCGCACCGATATAGCCTGCTCCAACGAAAATCAGGCTTTCAGGCAGGGTCTCCAGTTCGAGGAGCGAGCCGCTGTCGAGCGGCTCCACAACCTCGATCCCGCGAATCGCCGGGACGCGCGAACGACTTCCCGTGGCGATCAGCATCTTGGGAGCCGTGATTTTGCGTCCGCGCACTTCGATGCCGCCATCGACCAGTATAGCCGGACCCTCGTCGATGTAGTTGATCCCCTCATAGGCCGGCAGAAGCTCTGCGTATTTCCTCTGGCGCAATGTTGCGACCAGATCGTCCTTGCTGGCGACGAGCCTGGACCAGTCATCAACCTGCGCCGCACCGGACAGGCCGGGAAAGCGCGCAGCCGCGCTCGCTCCATGGAGCGCCTCAGCTGCACGGATCAAGGCCTTGGAGGGCACGCAGCCGAAGTTGACGCAGGTCCCTCCGATCGTCCCGTGGCCTACGAGGGCGACGCGCTTGCCAGCCTCGGCGGCGGCGATCGACGCGGAGAAACCGGCGGAGCCGGCTCCGACGACGATGAGATCGTAAGCCCCGTTTTCGTTCGAGCAGCAGTCTTTCATGATCAAGTCACTTTCGTCGTCGGATCAGCCTTCGGCTAGGCGAAGACTAGGTAAAGGATGGTGCCGATCGCCACAAAAGGCGTGGCCATCGAGAACAGGCCTATGAGAAGGCGACGGGAGAACAGCAGGCAGCCGTCATCATGGTCGCACCTCCTTGGCCGGGCGATTGAGGTAGAGAGCGTGAGCACCGGTCAGCGCCGCGGCGATGAGCGTGAGGGTCGACACCCGCGTAACTCCAGGATGAGCGCGGGAGCGGCCGGGCCGCGCGGTCACCGCGAGGCTGACGAACAACAGCGGGAACAGCGGGTAATCAAGCCACCCCCGTCGCCACCGACAGGCCGACGCCGGCCAGCACGACAACCAGACGCGGCGTAAAACCCCAAAGCACCGCAAACGGTGCGCCCCCGAGGCGGCCCCTAAGCAAGCGGTTAGCCTGGGGCTTGTCCATCTGCTTTGCTGGCCCATTCGGATGATCGGAGACCTGTCTCAAGATCCCTCACCACCCATCTCGCCTTCGAGTAGCGCAGCCGTATAGCCGTTCTTTTCAACCGCCGCGATGAGCTCTTCGGGGGAGGCGACTTCATCGTCGAAACGAACCGTAAAGAGCCCCCCACTCGCATCTTCGCCTTCGACGAAGTCCTCGATTATCACGCTTTCAACGGATTTCAGCGAGTGGCCCACGATGAACGAGCAAGAGGGACAGGTGAGCCCGCCGACCTCGAGCCGGACGACCTGCTCGGCGGCGAAGGCAGGGGCGGCGAAAAGGACTGACAGCGCCAGAGCGCCAGAAAGGTTATTTTTCATGTCAGGATTCCTTTAGAACGAGAGGATGTAGGAGGAAGTGTAGGGGAACAGCATGGCGACCAGGATCAGCGCAGCGGCCACCCAGAGAACGGAGCGCATCGCGGTCCTTTTCATTGGGCGGGCGCAGGTGCCATCGGCGCAGCGGATCGGCTGGTAAGCCCTGTAAAAACCATAGCCTAGGAACGCGGCGGCGATGCCGAAGGTATACCACTTGTAGGCGTAAAGAGCGCCCATCTGGGCGATGAAAACCCCGCTGATCCCGAAGCTGACAAGCACAAGTGGCAGTATGCAGCACGATGTCATGGCCAATGCGCCAAGCGCCGCCAAGGCGGTGATGGTCCAGCCGCGGCCCTCCGGAACGTCGGACGCATCCCCCGGCGATGTGAATTCCGTGGTGTTCATGCAGTATCTCCTTGCGATCACCTGCTAGGAGTCATAGGGTCTGTAGGACATACAGGCTCAAGGGGTTTCCGAATGGGAAAAGGTCACGCTTCCGTGAAGTCGATGCAGCGGGGCGCCCTCGCTCAGGCGACGGGATGCAACCTTGAGACCATACGGTACTACGAGACGATCGGGGTCATGCCCGATCCACCTCGGGACCCGAACGGCTATCGCAACTACGGTGAAGATCATGTGCGTCGGCTTCGCTTCATCACGCGCGCCCGAGCGCTGGGGTTCTCTCTCGATGAGATTAAGGGCCTGCTAAGCCTCGTCGATAGCCATAGCCAGACATGTGCTGAAGTGGAGGGTGTCGCCACAGCTCATCTGAAGGAAGTGCGGGACAAGATTGCCGATCTGCAGCGGATCGAAAAGGCATTGAGCGGCACGGTAGCCCAGTGCAGTGGAGCTCAGGTTCCTGATTGCCCGGTGCTCGATGCGCTTTTGGTCTGAACACCACCATGGCAGCAGGTGCGGCCACCAGCTGCACTGCTCGTGGGCTGGCTGTTTCCGGGCTAGCACGCGTTCAAGCCAGCCGCCTCTCGGCAAGGCGCCCATTCGTGCCATTCAAATCATCGACGATATCTCTGAAACTGGCCTCAATCCTAGCGTCGGGCAATCAGACGAGAACCTGTAGCAGCTGAGTCGATGTCAAGCCGAGCTCACAGACAGACGAAAAGCTGCCAGATTCAGAACGCGAAAATCAGGGAACACTTGTAATGGACGACGAACTCACGCGCCTGCCAGTTGTCTTGGTGAACAGATCCACCTCGGGCCGGACGATTGGGTTACAAGAACACATCACTTTGCCCAACCCCTTCAGAATATTGTTTGACCGTTTGATCGAGCCTTACATTCTCGTCTGGCAAGACGGCCGCTTGGCTGGAGTGAAGCTCAATAACGATCAGAACTTCAGGTGACGGGGCTAGAGTCATCGGCACATCTCTGTCCGCATATCACCGCAATTTATCCAAGGCCGCCAGTCCGTTTACGGCCCCGCTGGAGGCGCTGCCGGGGAGGACTGAGGGGCAGGGGGCAACTTCCTCCAGGCGGCACGGCGCCGGCCGACGAACCGTTCGCCTTATTCGTTCTCAGATTGGCCGATGTTGGCCAGAGGAGAATGAAAATGGGTATCTCACAGTACGACCCCGCCGCCAGAGGTCGGCCGGCGTGGAACGCCGGTCGGCAAGTCGGCGCCAAGCGGGCGCTCAAGGTCCGCCAGATCTGGGCAATCAGGTTCTTTCTGGATCGGGAAGGACGAATGCGCGACCGAGCGCTGTTTGATCTCGCCATCGACAGCAAGTTGCGCGGTTGCGATCTGGTCAAGCTCAAGCTCGGCACACTGGTGACCGGTCATGACATTCGCGCCCGGGCAATGGTGATCCAGCAGAAAACCGGCCGACCGGTGCAGTTCGGGATTACGACCGATGCCAAAGCAAGTTTGTTAGCGTGGTTCGAGAGGCGAGGGGGCTCGGTTGAGGATTTCGCCTTTCCCAGTCGAGCCGATCCGAACGAGCACTTGAGCACCAGGCAATATGCCCGGTTAGTGGATGAGTGGGTGACTGCCATCGGTCTGCGCAAGGAGGAGTACGGCACGCACTCGCTCCGGCGTACCAAGGCCTCGCTCATCTACAAGGCAACCGGCAACCTCCGCGCCGTGCAGATTCTTCTTGGCCATACCAAGATCGAGAACACGGTTCGGTATCTGGGCGTCGATGTCGAAGACGCACTGGCGGAGCACACCGAGATCTGATGATCAGCGGCCCCACCGCAGGTGAGGCCGCAACGAGTGGGCACGGGCAAGCGCGGTGTCCGGTTCAATACCTGGAACCGGACGGTCAGCAGCTACATGATCATGCCCTGTCCAAGAAGAACTTCAGACCATCGCTGATGCGCCCCATTGCCGCCCTTCGGGCCGTCTTTGAGATCGCCGGAAAACGGTCGGTCCGCATCGTCGGAAGTAGCTTCGGTAGAGATAATCAGCTTCTGGTAGGGCGCCAAAAAGGAGCAAATGGCCGCCTTCTGTTGTGCCATTACCAACCGACCGATTAGCCCTTGAGCAACCAATCAATTGAGCATCTACCTACGCTGCCAAAGGGCAGCGCAAAACTGAGCCCTTGATGGTTTGAAGCACACCGTTCAAGCTATGCACTGAACGTCCTGATGGGATTCGCTGTTGTCCGAGCTGCGCGCCATCGTCAATATTCTGGCCATCGCCATGGTCTTTCTCCTAGGCGCGGTCTCCGCTCACTCGGACGAATACGTGCACCCTCATGGCGACGGCCAAACACAAGTTGGCCAGAACTCTGATGGCCCAGGCGCATCGGGTTCGCACCACGATAGTTCAAGTCCTACAGTGCACTGTGGTGTCCCTATTCTTTTGCCCTCGGCTTTACACGACCCTATGCGGCTTCGGATCGACTACGTGTCGTATTTCTCTGTTGAAATCGATCGATCGTTTGGTCTGATGACTGAGTTTCCACGCCCTCCGCGAGGCTGAACCGCTCTCACCTAGCGTTCAGCATCCGGATAGAAACATGACATTCAAATTACCCACTCCCGGGGCGATTGCCTTTGGGACACTTCTGACCACCGCCGTTGCCCTCGGTCACAATGGCGCAACTGGCATTGTTGCTGACCGCATGATGGGCATGATGATGCTCGGCCAGCAGATGCAGATATTGGCGCCGTTGGTGGAGAGCCCTAAGCACACGGACAATGCCGCAATAGAACAGGCTGCGGCCATGATCCTCAGGCATGCGGGTGCTTCGATGACGGACCTGTTCCCCGAAGATAGCCTGGACGCTCCCAGTGTAGCCCGGCCGGAAATCTGGGAGCGATGGCAGGATTTCAGCCGGTTAGCCGGGCAACTTGAAAGTCTCGGCGCCGAATTGCGTGACGCTGCCAGAGATCCCGTCACCACGGGATCAGTCACGCCCATTGCGGAAAATCCCGCGCCTCGCCCCACAACTGAGTGGGAGAAAATGGATTTTGCCTGGCTGATGGGTCTGTCATCCAGGCCAGCGGCAACGGCCAATCATGAGGATGCTCCGGTACAAGCGGAAGCGGCCGAAGCCATTGGGCGGTCCGTAGGCGACATTTATGCCGATATTGCTCAGACCTGCGCGTCTTGCCATGCGTCGTTTAGGCGGTAGGGCCATGAAGAGACTGCTTGTTATCTTGGCCTTTGCCGTAGCCCTCGCCTTTGCGGCGGTGATCACTCTGCAACTCTGGCCGCTCGAAGCGAGCGTGCCTGCTGCAAATCTTGCCGGCGACCCCAAGCGCGGTGCATATCTTGCCCGCCTTTCCGGTTGTGTTACCTGCCATACTTCGCCCGAGGCCGCCGCATTGTCCGGCGGAAGCCCACTAACCTCGCGATTTGGTACTTTCTATCCGCCCAACATTACACCCGACCCGGAGACCGGGATCGGAGCATGGACCTTTGCGCAGTTTGTTGCCGCAGTGAGGCAAGGCATTTCACCTGCCGGCGAACCCTACTACCCGGCTTTTCCGTATGAGTTCTATGCCAGCCTGACTGATCAGGACCTTGCGGATTTGTGGTCTGCGATCCAGGCAACGCCTCCTGTTAGCCGGTCGGGTCAACAACATGATGTCGGCTTCCCGTTCAATATCAGAAGCGGTCTCAAGATCTGGAGGTCGTTCTTTGAACAGCCGCACGTCTATGCGCCGCTTCCTGACCGCACCGCGGCGTGGAATCGTGGCCGCTATCTGGTTCTCGGTCCCGCGCACTGTGCTGCCTGTCATACGCCGCGCAATCTTATTGGCGGATTGCCTTCAGACATGACGCTTGCCGGCGACCCGAACATGCTGGACGGCGGGCAGTCACCCGCCTTGACCAGTTCCGATCTCCGCGAGAAGGGGTACACCGTCGAAACGTTGGTCCGTGCTTTGAGAACGGGAATCGGTCCTGACGGCGATGCGTTTGGCGGCTCGATGGCCGAAGTGGTGTATGGCAGCACGGCCTACCTACTTGATCGCCACCTGCAGGACATGGCGACATACTTATTGGATACGGATGAACCATGACTTGCACTCACGTCTAATGCCTGCCCGCCTATGGTCGCTGTTGGCTCGAATTATTGTTTGACCTTGGCCCGGCCACCGCGGCGGCGGCCATGGTTTTGTCCCTGGGCGGTGTGATTGGCAACTCGCTTTGTCTGCGGTCCGCGCAGATCAAACAGAGGGGCGCATTGTAACCTGACGCTAAGGGGAGTGGTGTTAGGCCGCTTGGGGAGGACCAACATGCTCAACGCGCTCAAAACAGATCTCACCGTCATTTTGAATTTGAGCAAGGATGCGCTGCACGTCCATCTGGGTTTAGCGATCTATCTAGTTGTCGCAGTGACTTTTGCTAGGGGGAAGCGGATATGGCTCCCCTGGGTGACCGTTTTGGCATTTGAGCTGTTTAACGAGGCCGTGGACATCTTCCATCACGGCCCCTCAACAGCCGAGCTTGGTGGCTCGGCGAAAGACATCGTCAACACCATGCTCTGGCCGACTGTGCTCCTGGTCGGGACGCACGTCTTGCTCCGCCGCGCCCATCGTATTGACGGAGCGGGCGGAGCAGAGAGTTCGGAGGCTCGGCGTCAGCCGTAGACCACCTCAGTCATCATGCCGGTAGCCATGTGATAGAGGTTGTGGCAGTGGAACAACCAGCGGCCCGGATTATTAGCATCAAAGCTGACGCCGACCGTTGCCATAGGCGGCACTAGAACGGTGTCGCGCACCGCGCCGTTCAAGGCCCGCCCGTTGAGGGACGTGACCTGGAAATGATGACCATGCAGGTGCATGGGATGGGCCATCATCGAATGGTTCATGATCTCCAGCGTCACCCTTTCGCCCTCAGCCACCGTCAGCGGGCGGCGGTTGGGCCAGGGGGCATTGTCCAGGTTCCAGGCATAAGGTGCCATTGACCCCATGATCATGGTCTGGATCGTCCGGTCGACTGCCCTCGACACCAGAGGATGGCGCGAGACCAGCTTTTCCTCCAGTGACAGATCGACCGGCGCCTCGACCTCTGCGGCCATTCGCGAAATCTTCGGAATCTCGGCGCCATTGACGGCAATGATGACGCCGGTGCGGTCCGCGAGGCCCTCCACCTGCGCCAACACCGGAACCACCGATTTGCCGTTCATGTCGATCAACAGGTCGAGCCGCTGGGCTGGCGTCATGGGGAAGCGATTGCCGGTGATGGGTTCGACGTCATTTCCGTCTACGGCCAATACGGTCGCTTCGGTATCTCCCAGATTGATCCAGAAGGCACTTGCCGTTGCTCCATTGATTATACGCAGCCTGACCCTGCCATTTGGGTCCGTGCGGATGACCTGCGGGTCGTCAAGCGTGCGATCATTGGCAAGAAAAGCATCATAGACGACGTCGTTGAGGTCCATGGACATCATTCCATGGTCCATGCCGTCCATCATCATGCCACCACCCATGGACATGGCGTTGCCCGACATGTTGTGCATGTCGTGGCCACCGCTTTGACCACCCGTCAACTCCGAAAGGATTTCATCGGGGTCGCGGAACGAGAAGTCATGCAGCAGAACGGTTTCATCCTGCATATCGGCATTTTCGTCCTCAGCGGTGTAAATGACGAGCGGCGCGGCGAGCAGTGACTGTTCCTGCAGGCCGTGATGGGAATGCATCCAGTGCGTCCCGCTGCGCGCCGGGAAGTCGAAGGACCGGGTTTCCCCCGCAGCCAAGGTGGAGACATAGCCCGTGTCGGATAAGCCATCCTGAGCGGGGTCAGGGACCTGACC
>JBGTUK010000031.1:0-16497 GCA_041939225.1 Devosia sp. | reverse complement strand
TGCCCTCCGAAGGCAGAGGTCACAGGTTCGAATCCTGTCGGGTGCGCCATCTCTGTACCAAACCGCGAACTCTAGGCGCTGCAATTCACTCTTTGTGATTGCGCCTGTATCGCGTGGGTACTACCCATGATCGTCACCTTATGCGGCTCCACCATGACCTGGCCCACCACGGAGCGCAGGTAGTGGCGACGCAGCGAAAGGTCCCCTCGACTTTTGGCACGAGCCACGAAAAGCGAGGCCGGTTCGGCCGTTGAGGTTTTAAGGCGCGGAGACAGGCAGAAGGTTAGGCATCGTTGAGCTGAAGCACCCTGACATATAGCCCATCCAGTGAGAGCCCACTGCGAATCGGGTCGATTGGTCATGCAGCATGGAGGGGATGGTAAGCGGCCGCTTGCCGGCCGCACTACACCACCAGTCGTCGGATTTACCGTCAGCGATGTGCCCCTCGCTGCAGATTACACTGTCCAGTTCCGTCCCCCTGATCGCCTCGATGTTTTCGTGGTCAGGAAACCGTTCGGCGTAGGCCGGCAGCCAGCTGAAATATCCTTCGAAGAACGTTGCATAGGGGGAGTCAGGGCTGCCAGGGGATGCATGATTGACCGCTGCATAGTCACGGACCAGGTCATAGTCGCC
Source organism: Devosia sp. (assembly GCA_041939225.1). Taxonomy (GTDB): domain Bacteria; phylum Pseudomonadota; class Alphaproteobacteria; order Rhizobiales; family Devosiaceae; genus Devosia. Next base: position 15,864 of record JBGTUK010000031.1, on the reverse strand, counting down.
CCAGGCTTGGACCGCAAAGGCCACGGCGTCGTGAATAGTTTGACCATTCGACCCGGCCACGTCATACAGGTCGACCCCCTGCGCTCTAGACATCTCGGCCAAGGCATGTAGATGGCTGAGCTGAGCGCCGGTATAATGTAGGGATCGGGCACCGCGCTGCGTCTCGGTGGGGAAGCTGCCATCATCGCGCATGGACGAGAGTGCCGCCTGCCAGCGCTCGATGCCCTTGTCAAGCATTGCGCTGTCGCCGATAAGCGAACCAAGGGCGACAATTGGCATAGTAGCGGCCAGTGCGTGATTGCGCGCCTCCTTGTTGAAGCGATCAACCTCTGGGCCATCATGTCCCACGACGAAGTTGTAGTGGTTAGCTCGATCATAGAGCCAGTCTACGATCTGAGCATCGTCTGCTGGATCGACCTCCACCAGTTGTCGGGCTGTGGCATAATTAACGATCATTGGTGTGAGGACGACGTTTGCCATCCATGCCACGCCGTCGAAGTCTTCACTTCCGGAACGACGCGGCACGGGGGTCTGTAGCGCATCTGCCTGCGCCCAGTTCAGCACCGTGTCCACGATTTGTTCGCAGGCGCGATCCGAGTTAGCGAGGCACTCCATACCCGACATCACCAATTTTTCGGCCATCGGTGACATCCAATCCTCCCCGTCGGAGATGTAGCCGCCGGTGGTAGCCTCTTCAGTGAACTGTGTGACGGGCGTTTCGCTTCCATCTAGGGTTGGCAGGTTCAAACGATTGCGACAGTGACGCAGCCGTACCGGCTCCCCTTCAGCTTGCAGATAGCTTCTCCTTGCCTCTGGATCTGTGACCACCAAGCCTGGCTGAGAAATCGTGCGAGCACCGGGCAACACTTGGTGCAACAGTTGGATAGAAGACCCGCTTAGATCTTCAGTTGGGGGCAGGCCATGGTCAACTCGAACCGCGTTTAGGGCTGTGCGAGACTTGCCGCCCTAGGCTCCATCTATTGGCCCCGGATCCTGTCCGAGCTCCACTAGGGTCTCTTGCGCAAACTTCACCGTGTCGTTCGCGATCACTGGCGCAATTGCTGCAGCACAGAACGCCATCACACCTAAGCACTTAGAGGTGACTAGAAGGTCTTTCATCCGCAGATCCTCCCCGTTCGGAGATGCTGACTTCGAGAGTGACCAGAGTCAACCAGTATTCGATGGACGCCAAAAGGTAGCGCCAACAGTCCAGCTCAAAGCAAAAAAGCGCGGGAATATGTGCATCATTTGCATTGGTCTTGCTCCAGGTTCCCTAGGGCCCGGTAAACCCGATGGGTCGACCACAGGGCAGAGTGCTAAACCCAGCACAGCGCTCAGAAATGTAATGACCAGAGACCTCCCTCCCGACGGGGGCAGCCTAGGTCAATTCGGGAAAGCGCCTTGTTTGACCACCTGAGTGAATGGGCCCGGGAAGTGTTGACAGCTTCAAAAAAGTTCACTATCCGTTCTCTCTATGAAGACGCAGAAGATGATATCCAGACGCGAGAGCCTATGGGCGGCGCCGAGCGGCAGCCGCACGGATCGCGTTGTCCTCCAGCGCTCCGGACCGCAGGTTTAACCGCGGTTTTCGGGAGGACCCCATCGGGTTTTCTCCCATGTTCATTCTCAACCTAGACATTGTCGGTGAAGCTGATCCGGAAGCGCGAAGGCGTCTCCTGTCCGCTCGTCCTGCCGTGCGCCTGGTCCAGGGTCGAATAGACTATGGGGCGAACGCGCCCCTCTCTGACAAACCCCAAACGCACATTTCGATATTCGGGCGATCCACTGGACGCCCAAGCAACCGGCCAGGTTTGGCGGGCGCTCAGACGCGCGGCCATCGCCTGTCGGGGAACGAGGCAGCAATGGCTGACAATGACGAAGAACTCGACGACATGTCGATGGAAGAACTGAACGCGCTGGAAGAAGCGATTGATCAGCGGAACGATAACCGCCGCTCAGCAACGCACACCATTCCCGAGATGATGGTGCACAAGGGTCTGAGCCCTGCCCAGGCAAAGGTACTCCGTCGCGACTACCGCATCTGCGTGGTGATCCAGGCGCCTTCATCGGACTGGGTCGCGCCGTTGGCCCGTGCCTGCCGGCGGATGGGCGAATGGCGCTATATCCATAGCGTCAACGAAGCCCCGCGCCGGACGAGCAGTCCGGACACCATTGTTGATCAACTGACGACATACCTGGCGGACGGTCATCGGATCCTGGCAATTTCGCACAATCTCGATTACCTGCCCGCCAGCATCGTGGCGGCGGCCGATATCGTACTCAAGCTCGCCGCTCCCAATGATCAGATTGTACGCGCGGCCATCAAGGCGGCGACCGGCCGCGCGCCGCGGGACATGCCCGACGGGATTACCCGGGGACTGAACTACGGCGAGATCTGCGGGGCCATCCGCACCGGTAGTTCAGCAAAGCAGTGCGTTGATCGCCTGATTACCGCGCGCAGTGCAGTGGCCAAGCCCGCGACCGGCTTATCGGACGTGCCAGCCCTCGAGACCTTGCACGGCTATGGCAAGGCGATGGACTGGGCTGAGGCGCTGATCACTGACCTCGATGCCTGGCGGGCCGGTAAGCTGGACTTTTCGGCGATCGAGCGATGCGTGGTGTTGGCCTCAGAGCCCGGATTGGGCAAGACAACCTTTGCCCGAAGTTTGGCAAAGTCGGCCCGATTGCCGTTCTTTCCCACATCGGTGAGCCAGTGGTTCGCCAACAGCGCCGGCTATCTCGATAGCATTATCAAGCAGATCGATCAGGTTTTTGCCGAAGCGGCTGCCGTGGCTCCGGCGATCCTGTTCCTCGATGAGATCGAGAGCATCCCCAATCGCGCCACGTTGTCACATCGCGGCGACTGGTGGATGCCCGTGGTCGGCCACATGCTGCTCAAGCTCGACAGCGCCGCATCAGGTATCAGCTCCAATTTGATCATCATTGGCGCTACCAATCATCCCGAAAAGCTGGACGCAGCGTTGGTGCGCCCGGGTCGGATGTCAAAGATCATCCGTATCGAGACACCGGGCGCCAGGGCACTTGCTGGCATTGTCCGCCAGCATTTGGGCCCGGACCTGCCGAACGCTGATCTGAACATGCTGGCAAAAATGGCTGTCGGTGCCAGCGGAGCGGATGTGCATGACTGGGTGAAGGCTGCCCGTCGCGTCGCACGCCAGGCCCATCGCCCGATCGCGTTTGCCGATCTGGTGGATCAGGTCCTTCCTCCCGAATCCCGGCCGCGGGAGATGGTGCGCCGCATTGCGGTGCATGAAGCCGGTCACGCGGTTGTCAGCCACATCGTCAAGCCTGGATCGGTCAACGCGATCCATACGGTCGGGCGGAACGCCAGCGAAGGCGGTCGCACCTCGACCAGTTGGGATGGCGGCGACCTGCGGCTTCGCGCAGAGATCGAAAACGCCGCGACGGTCTGTCTCGCGGGCCGGTGCAGCGAACAGGTTCTGCTCGGATCCGCCAGCAGCGGTTCTGGCGGCGGAATCTACAGCGATCTGGCCCGTGCCAGCCACATGTTGGCAATGGTCCATGGCTCGCTGGGACTGGGTGAAGACCTGCTGCACCGTGCCACTTCTGAAACGATCGGCGCAGTCCTTTCAGTTGACGCCCGGTTGGCCAAGGCCGTCGAAGCGGATCTGCAGCGGCTCAACAAAAAGGCGATGGCCATCGTCCAGGACAGCTCTTTGATGATCAACGCCGTTGCCGACGCCCTGGTTGAGCACCGGCACCTCACTGGCGAGCAGTTCGCTGCCATCTGCGACCAGGTCCGCGGCCGGGCCACCAAGAAGCTGATGGGAGGCCATGGATGAAGGTCTTGTTCGCGTCCTGACACCCGTGCTGCGTGTCCACGACGAATTGGATGAGGAAAGCTTTGAGAAAGCAGCACACCGAGTGCTTTAGCAGTGCAATTCGATGCCGCGCGCAAGGCCGGACCGGCGGATGCTTGCTCGCTACGCGAGCCAGCGGGCGCTTGGCGCTAAGTAAGCGATGCGGTCGCAACCGACTTGGTGTGACCGCTCCTGAAAACGCGGTCTGCCTGATTTGGCGCAAAAGCGCCAAGGCAGGCCATCGTCTGGTCAGAAGCCGTCCTGCAGCTGCAGCCATTCAGCAAGATCGCCATTAGGGCCGACCTCTTGATGGTGATCGCGCGGGCATGCCATCGAATTCATTACGGAGGTGCTGGCTGCACGTCTGGCGCTGGCAGAGTGAGTTCATCGGCTTGTCAAATGGCGTTATCAAACCTTTGCCGGTGCCTCGGGGCCCGGCAAACCACTGCGTAACCCCTCCACGCCGACCGGTGCTCACCATGGGGCAGGGGGCTTCAAAACCCCGCGGCAGGCGCCGCTAGGGCGCTGTTAACCTTAAGAAATTTGTTTGCGGACTATTTCGTTTCCGGCCCTTGCAGAACAAAAGTTGAACGCCTAGCTTGACCATCAGAAGGCCCATCCCGGGTCTTTCGTGGTCGCTTCTCCGCCAAGAGAGCGGCTACCGGTACCGCGCCAACGGTGTCCGGCAGCCTGACCACCCATAACCTGCTGAAGAGGTTACAAATGGCTGAGACTATTGTCGGCGCTCCGGCGTCCGCGGGCAAGTGCGCCTGTACATCCTTCCACACGCTTGATCATGCTCAGGGGGGCCTCGACAGCGAGGGCCTGGCCCGTCACTGGGCGATCGATTACGACGTCCAAATCCGCATCATGGGCACGGTGCTCGATACCGGTTCGGCCATGATCGGCGACATCATTGCCGAACTGCCCGGTCACCCGGCGCCGGCCGCTGCCATCATGGCGCTGGTCGAAGCCGGCTTTCTCCATCGCGAGAGCGGGCCGATCACCCCCCATACCCGCATCACCCTGCCGCTGGCCGATCTGCCTGTGCCGCTGGCGCTTGAAGCGCCCGCAGGCAATGGGGCGCCACCGTCCGGCAAGAAGACGAAAAAGACCCCGCCACTGCCCGCGACCGTCGCGGAGCTGGCAAGCGAACGCTTCGTGCCCATCGTCAGCGTGGTCAATATAGAAGATCGCCTCGATCTGCCGCGGTTTACCCAGCCGGCCATCTATCTCGGCCTCAAGGGCAAGACACTTTATCCCGGCCGCACGGTCTTGGGCTGGTCGCGGGTCGCTGCGCCGCACCTTAATAGCTACACCAAAGTTGCGGTGCTGCGCGATGCTTCCGGGCAGCTGACGCCGCGTCTTGCCGCGGTTGCCGAACGTATCCTGGGGCTGCAGGGCCAGGCTCTGCCAGGCTATCGTCTGGCCGCAACCCTGCCGATCGGTGCGCCGGTGGGGCGGGATGAATATATCGCGGCGCGGCTCTTTGTGGCCGAGGGCCTGATCCTGGCGCAGCGTCTGGGTTTTGGCCTCGTCGGCGCCACCGATCAGGATTTGATGGCCGGCGCCCGCGGTCCCCTGGACCTGGTGTTTAAAGAGGACGCTATTCCCGAGGGTCAGGAATATCATCTCTATGCCTGCGGCGTTGAAGCCCGCGCTGTCGTCAGCGATGGCGACTGGGTGCTGCTGCCGGGCAGCGAAGTGCGCAAAAAACTCACGCCCACTGTCGGCGCAGTGGTCAATAGCTTGCGCCAGGAGTGGTTGTTTTCCGGGGTGCTCAAGGATGAGGGCGTGCGCTATCGCCTGACGGAACCGGTGGTGTTCAACACCGGGACCGCGGCGGCCAATTTCGTGCTGGGCAGCAAGGGGCCGAATCTTGCGGCCTGGAGCGGGGACGGTTCTTCCTCGCTCGAGCGCATGCCGCTGACGCCGTAAGGCAGCCGCTTCACGCTTTTTTCCTTTTTTCGCTTTTCAAGCGGGCCTCCCCATCGGGGAGGTCCGGAGGAGCCTTCATGACCTTGTCACGCCGCAAATCCCTCACCAAGGATGAGACTTCCATCCCCAATAGCCACGACATTCTGGCCGCGGTCGCGCTCGACCAGCTCGTCCCGGAAATCGTGCATAGCTGCCTTGTTGACCCTTCGCCCATCGTGGTGTTGGTCCAAGCCAATTCACCCGCCTGGTTGCAGGCCCTGCGCCAGGAGTTCAGCACCCGTTATCCTGAGCTGTGTGTGCGCAGCTACGGTCAAGAAAAGCGTGGCGTTCTCCATCAGGAGGAAGACCCATTGCTGCTCGCGCTGAGCGAGGGGCAGTCCGTCATAGCCATCGCGACCGACATTCAGGCGCTGGTTCCCGAGCAATTGCGGGGCAGCGCAGATCTCAAACTGCATTTTTCGGGTCTGAAGCCCCGGAGCTTACGCAAGGCGATCCGTCTGGTGACCGGGCAGCCGGTCCGGCGCCTCCCCAGCACCGGTCTTTCGGCGCTGGATCTCCCCGATCTGGCCGCGGCCATTCGCCCCCGCTCGACGCCGGCCCAATGCGTCAAGCGGCTCAACCTCGCCGCCCGGCGCAAGGACAATGATCTTGGCCTGCCTGACGATGCGGTCGCGGTGACCGAGCTGCCATTGAGCCCCGAGGTGCGGGTCTGGTCCGAAGAGGTGCTGACGAGCCTGCGCCTTTTGGAGCAAGGCAAGATCTCGATGCGCCATTCGCCCTTTTCCATGCTGGCCGGTCCGACCGGCACCGGCAAGACCAAGCTTGCCGAAGCCATTGCCAAATCGGCCGGTTGGCGCCTGGTCTCGACTTCGGCGCAGGACTGGTTTGATCGCAGTGACGGATTTCTGGGTGGCGTGACGCGCCAGACCAATGCGTTCTTCCAAAGTCTTGCGGAACACCCTCGCACGGTAGGCTTCATCGATGAGCTGGAAGCCATTCCCGACCGGGCTACAATGGACACGCGCAATCGCGAATGGTGGACGACGGTCGTCACCGGCATTTTATTGCAGATCGACCGGTTGCGCCGCTCGTCGTCGCCGGTCTTGCTGCTCGGGGCGTCCAATTTCCCTGATCGGATTGACCAGGCAATGACCCGCCCCGGCCGTTTGGGACGCCTGGTCCATGTCAATCCACCCCGCAATCTCAATGCCGTCAAGGACATCTTCCGCTTTTATCTCAAGAATGAGCTGCGCGAGGATGAGCTGGTGCGCCTCGTCCATCTGAGCATGGGCTTTGGCTTGCCCACGCCGGCATCCATCCAGGCCTGGGTGGGCGCAGCGCGCATTGCCGCCATGGCGGCGGGGCGGTCTCTGACGTTTAGTGACCTCGAAACTGCGATCGGGGGTGAGGACAACCGTCCTCACGCTGAGCGCTATCGTGTCGCCATCCATGAAGCGGGTCATGCCGTGATTGCGGCGCATCTCAATGTGCCGATGTCCGCGGTGTCGATCCTTGGCGGCCCGGGTTCGGCCGGCAGTCTTTTGGCTGAGGTGCGGACCACGGATCTCGATCGCCAGAGCCTTGAGGCTTTGGTGACCATGGCCCTGGCCGGTCGTGCAGCAGATCAGGTCTTCCTTGGCTTCGGCGATGCGGCGGCAACAACGGATCTGAAACTGGCGACGCGCCTGCTGCATGATGCCTATTTTACCTGGGGTCTGTTCGATCACCTGACGGCAATCGAGGTCGATATCGGTGCGCCGCTGGTGCTCGACCCGGAGGCGCGCCAGATCATCGACGCCAAATTGCAGGAATTGATGCTGCGGGCAGAGGCACTTGTGAAGGAGCACCGCGCGACTATTGAGCGCTTGGCGGCCACGCTGTTGCGCGCCCGGGTTATGCCCGGCACGCAGGTGCGGGATCTGGTGCTGAACTCCAAGGTGTGGGGTCCCCCGCCACGCGAAGGGGCACAGCCATGATCGATCTCAGACAGGTTCTTGAAAAGCTCGAAGGGGCCTATTCGGAGCATACGCTGCGCGGCTATCGGGTCGATATGGAGCAGTTCATGGCCTGGTGTACCCGCAACAGGGTTGAGCCGCTGCCTGCGGCCCCCGGCACTCTGGTCGATTACATTGAAGGGGAGGGGGAGCGCTTGCTCCCCGCCACGCTCAAGCGACGCCTTTGCGGCATTGGCCGGATCCATCGCCTGCTGCGCTATGATGACCCGACCCGCGATGAGGATGTTCAGCTGGCGCTCCGACGCGTTCGTCGCAAAAAGCCGGGGCGCCCCAAGCAGGCCTTCGGCATTACCGCAAAATTGCGGGATCAATTGATCGTTTCCTGTTCTGACGACCTCATCGGGTTTCGGGATGAAATCCTGGTGAGGGTGGGCTTTGACACGCTGTGCCGGCGCGCAGAGCTGGTGGCCCTGCGCGCCGACGACCTCGTCGAGAATGAGCGCGGCAATTTCTCGATCCTGGTACGGCGCGCCAAAAACGATCCATCAGGGCAGGGGCGCATTGCCCGACTGTCTTCCGAGACGTCTGCCCGCCTGCGCGAGTGGCTGAAAAAGACCGGGATCGAGACGGGACCATTGCTGCGCCCGGTTTATCGCGGACATTACCGCAATCGCTATCTGGAGCCGATCATAGTCTCGCGGGTACTTAAGAAACTGTCGGACCGCGCAACTACGGTTCTGTCCGCGGAAGCGAAAGTGTCCGGGCACTCGCTCCGCGTTGGCGCGGCCCAGCAGCTGACGCTCAATGGCCATGATGTCCTGCACATCATGCGGGCCGGCGGCTGGAGATCAATGGCGGTGGTCGCGCGCTACATCGAGAATGTCGATCTCGATCTCTGGAAATAGGTTGGCGGCGACGCTTTGACCCCATTGCCGCAAGTGCGGTCGAAGGATTCTTCAAGTCATGAGGGAAGGGGGTGGCGGTCGATGAATGTCGTGGCGTGCTATGTCGAGAATGTGGATCTTGATGTTTGGGGCCAATCGTTGACTTTTCCCATGTTGAGACCAGCGTCGATTTCCAGGCGCCGTAACGTGTCTGGTCCCATTGCGTGATGGAATCCGTCTAGCTTAGGTGTGTCGGAGGGTACCCCATTTTGACCGTAAGCGCATAGCCACGACCGTGCGGCTTGAAGTTCCATGGCGTGAGGTCACCCATTTGGCTGTTGGGCCAGGCGCCGGCGATGTGCTGCAGGGTTAGCCAGGTGTGCTGGCTAGATCGGTCTACCCGGACTTTTGGTGCTCAGGTCGGCAACATGGTCGAGAATGTCCTCCTCGATGACCCAGAGCGATGCCGTTGCCTTGACTACAGCACTGGCAAAGGGCTGAACATTGCTGGTATGCGGGTCGAAGGACTTATGCCGCAGGTGGGGCCAGCACACAACCCGGGTCATGGCATCATAGTCGCCACGATCTCTGGCCAGCCGAATGTAGGCGGCATAGGCATCGATCTGCAGGACTCCGCGATAACCAACCAGAATTCGGCAACGCAATCGCCGGACCGAGAGCCTTCGAAGCAATAGGGCGCCATGGGTGGTCCTGATCCGCGAAAGGGGCGAGCGCCGCGGGTATAGGCCCCGACCCAGGCGGTCTTCACATTGCCCGAACCTTGCGCGAGGGTCAGCAATCGGGCTTCATGTTCAGAGACCCGTTCGCCCTGCTTGAAGGTGAGCAGGACGTGTTAGGCCTGCGGCTCATACCCGAAACCGATCCGGTCCCGCACATCCACTGGGCCAACAGCGCCTCGGTGGGGATGCCACCGGCAATCAGGCGATACGAACTTCGCGGTCAGCCAGGCGGTACGCGAAGCTCAGTCGATGGGTGACGATGGCAACCCGGAAGTTGGCGGGCATCGCATCGAGGGGCGCGGAGGCGTCTTCGCCGACGCGAACAGATTGAAGGCCGACGAAGTCGGTCGGCGCCACCGGTTTGGTCATCTGCTAGATCAGCTCCAGGTTCGGCGCGACGTCCTTTCTCGGCCGCCGCGAACAGGCGGCGGCAGTGCCAGCGCGCTCGGCCTGACTGGCGCCCAGTCCGGTCCGCAGTTCGCGGAACACGAAGGCCGTTTGTTCGGCCTTGGTCGGGTCGATCCGCAGCCTCTGCGAGTGCTTCCCGAACTGGCTCGGGGATCGCTCGCCACCGCCACGCGAGATACTGCGCCTTAGTGCCTAAACCAGACCGCCGAATGTCCGGTCAAACGGGATGCACTCCATTCGGCCGTGTGCAGCAAAGGTGTTTTGGCTGATTCACGGAAGAAAAATAGTCCGACTGACTGGAAGCGCTGCCAATTCGTTGCGTTCCAACGGGTTTCCCAGAAAATCTGCTCAATCCCGTGGATGCTGTTTTCGATCTGTTTCATTGGATTTGTCGTCGACGTTTTGGCAATGGTTTGCTACGCAGTCTGCGTTTAGCAATCTCAGCCAAAGCGGCTCCTCAAAGTGGCTGATTGAGCGTTGATAGTACTCCGCCGCAAGGGCACATGAGAATACTTATCCTATCCCAACACTACTGGCCCGAGCCATTTCTGATCGATGACGTGGCGAAGTCGCTCCGCGAAATGGGATGTGAAATCACAGTTCTCACAGGACAACCCAACTATCCGGAGGGTGCCGTCTACGTTGGCTACGCGGGATGGAAATGCACCAAGCAGCGGCATCCTATTGGCTATGAAATTCTCAGGGTCCCAATCGTTCCTCGCGGTTCAGGCGCCCTGGGTAGGATTCTCAACTATACTTCGTTCGTCGCGTCGGCATCCATATTCGGTTCTTGGCTCGCTCGCGGGAAGCAGTTTGATGTGGTGTTGGTCTATGCTCCATCTCCAATCTTGCAGGCATTGCCGGCTTTGCTCTTGAGGCTGACCAAGGGGGCGGCTGTTGCCGTGTGGGTGCAAGATCTGTGGCCGGACAGTCTTCAGTCGACGGGATACGTTACTAGTAAATGGATACTGCGTTTTGTTGGCGCTGTCACCAGGTTCATTTATCGAAACGTGGACCTGATCCTGGCTCAGTCCCGAGGCTTTGTCGAAAATATTCGGCCAATGGCCGGTACCACCCCCGTCGTTTATCATCCCAACCCAGGACCAGAAAAGGAGCCAAAAGAGCATCATGGACAACCGGCTCAAATAGTTACGACATTTAAGGTCGTTTTCGCTGGTAACTTGGGCACAGCACAGTCGCTCGACACTATACTGGATGCCGCCGAGGCTACAGATGACGCGGAAATTGAGTTTGTCATCGTAGGGGACGGCAGTCGGGCGGATTGGATGAGGGGGGAAGTGAGCCGTCGCGGCCTGCTCAACGTAAACCTAGTCGGACGTAAACTTCGTGAGGAGATGCCCAGGATATTTGAGCAGGCTGCCGTGTTGCTGGTGACGTTGGTAGATTCTGAAAACTACAATTTGACGATCCCCAGCAAAGTTCCTGCTTACATGGCAGCGGGTAAGCCTATTGTTGCCAGCCTTGCTGGCGAGGCCGCAGACGAAATAAGGAGGTCTGGCGGAGGACTCGCTGTTCCCCCTGAAGATGGGAAGGCGTTGGCGCAAGCCATTGAACAAATCAAAAATATGCCTGCAGAGGCACGGCGCGCAATGGGTAGGGCAGGCAGAAACTATTATGAAAATCACTTCGAGCCCCGCACGCTGGCGCGCGCTATGATGGTTCATTTTCAGAGTGCGCGTGAATTTCGCCGCCTATAGCGAGATACTCAATTCGGCACGAAGAGAAGCTGAGGTACGACTTACATGAGGACTATACTGATTTTGGGAGCATCGGGCATGCTGGGTAATGCCGTGCTTCGCTATTTCTCGGAAGACCCACAGTGGGTTGTGAAAGGAACAACAAGATCCGCCTCCCAACATAATAAGTTTCCAGACCATGTTCGCCGGAACCTTATAGACGGGATTGAAATAGAAAATTCTGACTCATTAATTTCAGTTCTGGCGACGGTAAAACCTGATGTGGTTGTCAACTGCGTCGGGTTGGTCAAGCAACTTTCTCAAGCAAATGATCCGTTGGTAGCAGTTCCAATTAATTCTCTACTACCTCATCGATTGGCAAAATTATGTGCCGTCGCCGGAGCGCGGCTCGTGCACGTGAGTACCGACTGCGTATTTGATGGAGCAAAGGGTAATTACTTCGAGAGCGACCCGCCTGATGCATATGACCTTTATGGGCGGACGAAGCTTCTTGGTGAAGTAGACTACCACAATTGTATCACCTTGCGGACTTCGATCATTGGTCGCGAATTGTCGAGCGCGCATTCACTGGTGGACTGGTTCCTATCCCAGAATGGGGAAGTTCGGGGATACACCAAGGCCATATTTTCGGGTCTGCCAACCGTCGAACTTGCGCGGATCATTAAGCACTATGTTCTGCCGAGGCCAAAACTTCGGGGGCTTTATCACGTGTCAACCAACCCCATATCCAAGTACGATTTACTGCTCTTGTTGGCACATGCCTTTGGCAAATCAATCGAGATAATCCCCGATTCACAAGTGGCCATCGATCGCTCCCTTGACTCACGTCGATTCCGGCAAGAGACAGGTTATGTTCCACCTGGCTGGCCAGATCTCATCGCCCAGCTGCGCGATTTCGGCTGACCATGGGCTGTAGAAGGAAAAAATGTTCAAAAATAAAACACTCCTCATCACCGGTGGGACTGGCTCCTTCGGAAACGCTGTCCTGAACCGCTTTCTCAAGACCGATTTTGCGCAGATACGAATATTCAGCCGCGACGAGAAAAAGCAGGAAGATATGAGGCTCGCTCTTCGGGATGAGCGATTGAAGTTTTATATTGGTGATGTTCGTGACTACGATTCTGTGGAGGATGCTGTTCGCGGAGTCGACTACATCTTCCATGCCGCTGCACTAAAGCAGGTGCCATCCTGCGAATTTTATCCGATGGAAGCTATAAAGACAAATGTACTCGGCGCTGAGAACGTTTTGCGTGCTGCTATTGCCCATGAGGTCGATCGTTGTGTCGTTCTTTCTACAGACAAAGCTGTCTATCCGGTAAATGCGATGGGACTGTCAAAGGCGATGATGGAGAAGGTGATGATCGCTAAGTCACGCTTAAGCGAGCAAAGCCGCACCGTCGTCTGTGCAACGCGCTATGGCAACGTGATGGCCTCGCGCGGCTCGGTTATTCCATTGTTCATCGAGCAGATCCGGCAGGGCAAGCCCCTCACGGTCACCGAACCCGAGATGACGCGGTTCTTAATGTCGTTAGAGGAATCAGTCGACTTGGTGCTCTACGCTTTTAATAACGCCCGTCCCGGTGACATATTCGTCCAGAAGGCACCCGCTTCGACGGTCGGAGACCTTGCAACGGCCCTTAGCGAGTTGCTCGGTAGCGACGCTCGACCACAGATTATCGGCACGCGCCATGGCGAAAAGCTCTACGAGTCGTTGGTGTCACGCGAAGAAATGGTTCGTGCAGAGGATTTGGGTGACTACTATCGCATTCCCGCAGATGGGCGCGATCTGAATTACGACAAGTATTTTGTGGAAGGCGAGCGAAACCTCGCACAAATTCAAGATTATACATCGCATAACACACTTAGGCTGGACGTCGCCGGCGTAAAAGAAATCTTGATGCAACTGGACATCGTTCGTGAGGCCGTGGGTGCTTGAGACTGAGCCCACGAGGGCGATTACGCCCGCAAGGCAAAGTTTGTGATGCTACTTCGTCATACGCTCTTCAACCTTCTCGGTCTCGGTTTGCCTTTGTTGGTGGCCGTTTTCACGATCCCCTTGTTGATTGATGCCCTCGGGACCGCGCAGTTCGGGCTACTAACGCTGATATGGGCGATCGTGAGTTATTTCGGTCTCTTCGATCTAGGGCTCGGGCGCACTCTTACCTTACAAATTTCGATTGCGGAAAGCCGGGGGGAGCGGGAACGGATCGCGCCATCAGTTGTGACGGGGTTGACGTTCATGGCACTTCTAGGCGCGTTGGTGGGCTTGCTTCTGATCCTCGGAGCGGAGAGCGCTATTCGTCTGCTAGCAATCGTACCCCATAAAGAGCAGGCGGTTTCTGCCCTAGTGGCGATGGGAATCGCGATCCCAGCGATCACGCTAACTTCTGGGCTTAGGGGGATGCTGGAGGCTCGCCACGCATTCGGGATCGTCAATTTGATCCGACTTCCAATGGGCGTTTACACATTCTTGGGACCGCTCATTGCAGTTCGATTGGGTGAACCACGCCTCGATGTCATTGCATGGGTGCTGGTTGCAGGCCGCTACGCTGGGATGTTCGCGCACGCCTGGCCCGCCATGTTGCTGCTACCGCCCGACTGCGGCGCATTCCGGTTCCGCGCAGACTTCGTCAGGCCCTTACTTACCACTGGCGGCTGGCTCACAGTGTCGAATATCATTAGTCCTCTCATGGGTTATGCGGATCGCTTCATCATTGGCGCTTTGGTTTCGGCGACCGCAGTTGCATATTACGCCACGCCTTATGAAATCGTGACGAAACTGTGGGTCGTCCCTGGCGCACTAACAGCGGTGCTCTTTCCAGTCTTTGCCGCCAAGATTGCCCGTGACGCCGCTTTAGGCATGGCGCTGTTCCGACAGAGTATAACGGCACTAGCTCTTTGCCTTCTCCCAGTCTGCGCCACACTTGCAATCTTCGCCAACGAAATTCTCCGCTTGTGGATCGGCGCGGAATTTGCGTCAAATAGTGCACTTCTGCTGCAGATATTTGCGCTAGGCGTGCTCATAAACTCTACGGCGCACATACCCTTCACCCTCGTCCAAAGTGCAGAGCGGCCAAAATGGACCGCAATGATCCACCTGGTGGAAGTGGGGCCTTTCCTTGTGGTGCTATGGTGGGCGACGAGCGCATACGGGCCGCTCGGCGCCGCCCTTGCCTGGCTTCTGCGCATTGTTGTCGACACGATGGCAATGTTCGCCGCCAGTCGACACGCGTTCGAAACGCGCTGGGCTGCCGTCGTGCCAGATAGTTTTGTTGGCCTATTGCTGTTGACCCTCGCAAGCGCGATCCTGTGCCTAATTGAAAGCCCGATGGTCCGTGCAGTAGGCCTAGTCGCACTCTCAGCGGCGGCTGTTTTTCTTCTCCTGCGAGAGCCAGTGTTACGTGTCCGGCTTTCGAAACTATTATCGTTTGGGCGAGGCTGATATTTCAGCCGACGAACAGCTTCCGGTTTGCCGCGATAGTCTCCGGGTCGGTCAGTACCTCACGGGCGTACGCTTTACAGGCGTCTCGCATGCTAGCCAATGTGGTGGAATCCAGCCGCGCAAGGCGGTCAAGTTCGGCAGCGAATGCATGTTCGTCAATCGGGCCATCGTAGCCTATACCCTTTTGTTCGAGCCGTCGCCAAGGTGTCCTATTGCTTAATACGACCGGCAGGCCGACCGACAATGCCTCGGGAACCACATGGCCGTAATTTTCGCCTAGCGTGGGCAGGAAAAAGACGTCGTGCTGAGCGAGCGCGTCGTGGACCCGGTCGCGCGAAAGAACGCCACCATCCTCGAACGTTACATGAGGCGGCAGCGTGGCTATTGCTTTCAGGCATTGCGCCCAATATGCCTCATCTTCCTTCGGGCCGTAGAGGGTAAATCGGGCCGAGCACTCCATCCTTGAAAGTGCCCCGATTGCGCCCAAGAGGTTCTTCATCGGCGAGACGCGGGCAAGAACGCAAATACGTAAGGGCGCGCCAGGATTGCGCGGCTTCCATTTGCCCAACACTTTCGGATCAGGCAGAGATCCGAGGTCCGAAGCGACATGGATGTGCCCTGCGGTCGCCTTGCCTAGTGACGCTTCGATATCTTTGGCTTCGTGCTTAGTGGAGGCGTGCCACTGCACGCCTCGAAGGAGACCACCTGCCTTCAGAGCAAAAATGTAGGCGCGCTTGCGATGAGCCTTGAGGCCCAACGCGCTGGCAGAAAATTCACCACGTGGCGCGAGTATCAGTCGTGCCGAGCGTGGGAGGCGCCCAAGCCGTCGCGCTAACAAGACGCGCGCGGTGAAGCGTGTGTCGAAGAAGCTATTTAAATAGATGACCGAAGGTGTTTGCTCGGCGAGGATCTTGGCAATTCTCGATTGAGAAACCTC
>JBGTUK010000030.1:0-16899 GCA_041939225.1 Devosia sp. | reverse complement strand
GAGGAAGCTCCCCCAGATATTGACGAATGCCCAGACCACCACGACCACGATGCCGGGCCGGATGACCGGCAGGGCGACATCGAAGAAAGCCTGGACCGGTGATGCCCCCGCCACCATGGCGCTTTCCTCATAGGATTTGGGGATCGAGTCGATGAAGTCGCGGAGGATGAACATGGCCGTCGGCAGGAGCCCGCCAGCGAATGTCAGGATGACGGCAATGTGCGTATCCATGACCCCCATGGCCGAAACGATAAGGAAGATCGGCACCATGGCGGCAGACCCCGAAACGACCGAGGAAAACAGCAGCAAAATATAGGTAACAGCCCCCTTCCCCGGCACCGAGGAGCGGCTCAGGGCATAAGCGGCCAATGTCGCCGCCGCACCCACCAGGATTACGCCGCCGGTGGCCTGGATAAAACTGTTCCAGAGTGCCTGAACCGCGTAGGAATTGCCGAACACGGTGGCAAAATTGGAGAGCGTCCACGGGTCGGGAATTGCCAGACCGAGTTCAGCCCGCGCATTGAAAGGCGCGAAAATGAACCAGATAAGTGGCAACGCGAAGACCGCGCCGATCAGGGCAGCGAGGGCCGAAAAGGCGATACGGCCGACATAAGCTGGAAGAGTGAGCTTCATGATTTGGGCACCTTCTTGCGGCCCAGGCTGAGATAGATCAGCGCAAAAGCCAGGTTGATCAGCATCATGATCACACCCACCGCAGCGCCCTTGCCGAACTGGAAGTCCTGGAAGGCGACGCGATAATTGTAGATCGAAACCAGTTCAGTCCGGTAACTCGGCCCGCCATTGGTGAGCAGGAACGGCGTGAACGTGTTGAACGTCCACATGGTGATGAGGATGAGATCGGTGACGATATGCCCGCGAATGAGCGGCAGGCCGATATCGCGGAATTTCTGCCAGCTCGAAGCACCGGCCACGTCCGCAGCCTGGAAATAGCTCGGCGGGATCGATGAGAAAGCCGAGTTGAACAGCATCATCGAGAAAGCGGCGCCGCGCCAGGTGTTGAACACCACGATCACCCAGAATGGCTGCTCGAGCAGGAAATCCCCCGGCGGCAGGCCGAACCCGGTGAGCAGCGCATTCAGCGTACCCTGGTCACGGTCCAGAAAGGCAAACCAGGCAAAGCCGATGACCACTTCGGGCAGGATCCAGGCGGCGATGACGAAGGTCTCGGTGATGCGCTTGATCCATGGCGGCACGGTCTGGATCAGCCAGGCCAGGAGCAGACCCAGCAGTGCCTGCCCGATCAGGGCCGAGGCCAGCACGAACTGGGTGGTCAGAATAAGCGAGAAGCCGAACTGGCCGCGTTGAAAGAAAGTGGCCGGGTCGAACAGCGCCAGATAATTGCCCAGACCCACGAACTCCGGGTTGAGTGCTGTCCGGCCGATCAAGGTCCGGTTGGTAAAGGAGACAAAGATCACCCAGAAGAACGGAACGATCACGAAGATCGAGACCAGAAGGCCAGCAGGGAGCATGAAGGCGGCCCCGGCCCTGTTGGAGAGCAGCGAGAAATTGCGCACCTTTCGCCGGGGCTTTGACGTGATGGGCTCTGTTGTCATGGTCACTCCGGCCTATCTCTGAGGCGGCGGCTGGCGGCGGTGCATACTTGTGTGCCCGCCTCGGGCGCGATCCGAGAACCACTCCCAAATTGCGCAAATGTCGTACGGCTCTCGGATCAGGTCCGAGGACGGATCGGTGAAATGGTTGGCATTGCGACCGTCGAACGACCCGGCACGCATGGCGCGCCGGGTGTTCGTGGGTCTTGGCCTAGAGCAAGCTGACGGTGTTTTCTTCACCGACAATGCTGGTGACCGCGGCCTTGTACTGGGCCATGGCTTCCTCCGGCGACAACTCACCCGAAACCACGGCTTCAGTCATGCGCTGGATTTCCTGCGACACCGCATTGTAGTTCGGGTCGTTCGGACGGGCCGTGGTCAGCGGCAGCAGCGTCTGGCTGGTTTCGGTCAGGAAGGGCGAATTGGGGATCGCCACGTCCGAGCGTGAGCGGATACCTGGCTGATAGTCCTGGAAGGCTGTCATCTGTTCCTGGCTCATCATGAACGAGAGGAACTTCCAGGCTTCCTCGGGCGTGTCGGTATTGGGGTTGATCACAAAGCCCGTACCGCCCGAGATGGAGACGAAGTCCTGGCCACGGATGCCCTCACCTGGCTCCTCAGCAGGCATCTTGACCCAGCCCATCACATTGTCACGGTCGGCCACTTCGAATTCCGAGCCGGGCGCGGTGACCGAGCGGTAGAACCAGTCACCCTCGACCAGCATGGCGGTCTTGCCGTCGCGGAAATTGGCGAAGGATCGATTGCGGCCATCGGCCAGGAGCTGTGCGCGCTGATCGCCCAGCCCTTCATCGACATAGATGGTCTTGTACAGGTTCAGCACGTCGAGGATGCCCTGGCTTTCGACGATATACTTGCCGTTCTCGTCGGTGACACCTTCACCGGTGCCCAGGAGCGCCATCCAGTAGCCCTGCATGGTGGTGGCTTCGCCCATGGCAACGCCGGCATTGAGCTGAAGCGGGGCTTCGACGCCCGCTTCCTTAAGCTTGCGCGCAGCATCGAGCACGTCAGCCCAGGAGGTCGGCTGCCAGTCGTCAGCAATACCGGCCTCTTCCAGCAGATCCTTGCGAACATAGATCATGCGCACGTCAGTACCCAGGCCGATGCCATAGGTTTCGCCGTCATAGGACAGGATCGAGCGGATACCATCCGAGATGTGGTCCCAGCCTTCCCAATTCTCATAGTCCTCGCCGATCAGCTCATCGAGCGACTTGAGCTGACCACCTTCGGCAAAGGCCGGGATCAGGAAACCGTCAAACGCGGAAATGTCGGGGCCGGCGCCGGTGGAAAAATCGAGCGCCAGCTGCTGGGTGAGCTGAGCGTCTTCGCCGCCGAACTGGTTGAGCGTAACGTTGATGTCTGGATTGGCGGCTTCGAAAGCGGGAATAACGCTTTCTTCGATCCACTCTGCAGTGGCGCTGTTGACGCCGCCGATCACGCACCGGCAGGTGATGTCCAGATCGACAGCGAATGCCGGCGCGGCCATCGCCGTGGCGCCGATCAGGCCGAACGCAATGCTGCGCAGATGATTGCTCATCGCAATACTCCTCCCATGTGATGGCCCCGAATTCTCGGTTAGCCGGTATTGGCCTCCCCCATCCTGGCAGGAGACCGGTGAAGAATGAACACGTTTTCACTTTCCGTCAATGGCCTGACACGCTGTCAAAACGGCTCGGCGGAAAGATGCGTCAGCAATACTGGCTATTTGCAACGCTCCTATGACAGTTTGGCGGTGATCGTCACCGGTTTTCATGCGTCGCAACTTGACAGTGTTCTGCCTTGCGGTCAGACAAATGAACACGATTTCATCGTTACGAATGCAGGGGGTGGCATTGAGCCAGGACGAGACGACGGCAAGCGGGCGGGCAACCGCCGAGATGGTGGCGCAACGCGCCAATGTCTCGCGCGTCGCCGTGTCGCGCGCCTTCAACCCCCATGCCTCGCTAAAACCCGCCAAGCGCGAGCTGATCCTGCGCATTGCCCGAGAGCTCAACTACACTCCTGACCGCGCCGCCCGCGCTCTCGTCAGCGGCCGCTCGCATCTGGTCGGCGTTATCGTGCCCGACGTTTGCAGTCACTGGGAAAGCCAGGAGATCGATGCGTTGACGACGGCGCTCCAGGCTGAAGGGTTCGCCACCCTGCTGTTCAAGACCCGCATCGACTATTCCATGGACGAGCAATTGCTCGCCTATATGCGCGGCTTCAATCCGGATTCCGTCATCGCCTTTGTCGAGAACGTGAAGCCGGCCACGCTGGCCAAATTTCTGGATCGTGCCGTACCCATCTATGTCCACTATCCCCGTTCCGGTGCCCCGGAAGAAAGTCAGGAAGGCCCATTGCATGACCGCCTCAATGTGCTTCATCGCACCGGTGTGGAACAAGCGGTCTCCCTGCTTCAGGGCTACGGGGTGCGGCGCATAGCCTATGTTTCGGGTGTCGACAAATCTCGAGCAAACACGGCGCGCGAGCACATGTTGCGGGTCGTGATGGCTGAGCGCGGACTGGCACCACCCATCATTGCAGCCAGCGACTTCAGCTACGATCGGGCCTATGCCGCCACCCTCGACCTGTTCCGTGTCGGCGAGGGCGCCGATGCCGTCTTCGCGGCCAATGACGTGGGCGCGTTTGGCGTCATCGACGCGCTGCGCCACGAACTGAACCTGCGCGTTCCCGAGGACGTCAAGGTCGTCGGCTTTGACGACATCGCCCAGTCGCACTGGAAGAGCTACAATTTGACCACGGTCAAGTTCGACCTGGACGAACGCGTACGCGCCCTGGTGCGGCTGATCCTGCGGCGCCTCAACAATCCAGACGCCCCCCCACTCGAAGAGACCCTCAATACCCGCCTCGTCGTGCGCGGCACCGTCGGCTGATTTTCATGACCTCCAAGACCATCCACCTCGTCTTCAAGACCCATCTTGATATTGGTTTCACCGATCATGCCGCGCGCGTGCGGAGGCAGTATCACGAGCAGTTCATTCCGCAGGCCATTGCCACCGGCGCGCATTTTTACGCCGAAAATCCGGGCGCACCGGCCTTTATCTGGACCACGGGCGCCTGGCTGATCTGGGATCACCTCAACTCGCAGCCGGCCGACAAGGTGCGACAGCTCGAACAGGCGATTGAACGCGGCCTCATCGTCTGGCATGGCCTGCCCTTCACCACCCATACCGAGCTGATGAGCCCGGCCCTGTTCCGCGCCGGCCTCTCCTATGCGGCTGAGCTCGATCAGCGCTTTGGGCGCACCACCACGGCCGCCAAGATGACCGACGTGCCGGGGCACACGCTGGGCATGGTGCCGCTCCTCGCCAAGGCCGGCATCCGCTTCCTGCATCTTGGCGTCAACACCGCCAGTCCCGTGCCCGACGTGCCGCCGATCTTCCGCTGGCGCACACCCGGCGGGGAGGAGGTGGTGGTCATGTATCAGGCCTCCTATGGTGCCACCGATTTTCCCGCCGGTGACGATGTGGGCCTGAGCTTTGCCCATACCAATGACAATATCGGGCCACAAAGCGTCGGGCAGACCGTCGAGGCGCTGCGCCATATGCATCACGCCAACCCGGGCGCCGAGATTAGAGCCTCGACGCTCGATGCATTCGGCGATCAGATGTGGGCGCGGCGGGAGAATTTTCCTCTCGTAACGGAGGAGATCGGCGATAGCTGGATCCATGGCACCGCCACCGACCCCATCAAGCTCGCGCGCTACCGTGCTCTGAGCCGGGTCTATGACGGCTGGATCGATGCGCCAACGCCTGAGCGGCGCGCCTTCGGGCGCGGCCTGACCATGGTGGCCGAACACACCTGGGGCGTCGACATAAAGACCTATCTGCGCGACGAGACGGCGTGGGATCGCGCCGATTTCGAGGCGGCGCGGAAGCAGGACTACCGCTTCGCCTATACCGAACAATCCTGGGCCGAACAGCGCGCCTACATGGCGACGGCGATGGAGAACCTCGTGGCCGGGGACAGGGCCGAGGCGGACGCCGCGCTGGCCGAGCTCGACGAAATCGTACCGACAACTTCCGACACCCTTACAGCCGGAACGCATATCACCAGCGGAGACTGGTCTGCCGAACTCGACGCAACGAGCGGCGACATCATCCGCATCACCGCGCCGGATGGACGGGTGATCAAAGGGAGACAGGGACCACTCGTCGCCTATCGCCACGAAAGCTACGCCTGGGACGAGTTGCAAAAACACCTCGACAGCTATCTGCAACATCGCGACGAATGGGCCATTCTCGACCACGACAAGCCGGGGCTCGGCGCGGCAAAAACCGCCCGCACGGCAGAATTCGTGCCACAGCATCGCGGCGTGGCCGGCGGCATTGCCTGGAGCCAGATGTCGGAAGATGGCCATGCGTCACTCGGCGCGCCCCGAAGCTTGAATTACCGGCTGCGCGCAGTTGATGCTGACAGGGTGGAAGTAACGCTGGTCCTTCACGAAAAGCCCGCAAATCGCATGCCGGAAGCTGGATTCTTGAGCTTCACGCCCAATGGCTCGGATCGCTGGGAGCACCGCAAAATGGGGCTATGGCACGACAGCGCCAAAATCGTTCGACGCGGCGGCGGTCAATTGCAGGCGGTGGAGGCGGCACGCTCGGGCGGGCTCATGATCGAACCGCTGGACAGCATGCTGGTCTCGCCCGAGGGCGCGCCCTTCATGCCGTTCCGTCCCGAGCGACCCGACTTCAGCGCCGGGCTGCGTTTCAACCTCTACAACAACAAGTGGGGCACCAATTTTCCCATGTGGTGGGAGGGTAGTGTTGCCTTCCGCTTCGTTGTCGAGGTCACCGCGATTGCGTGATTAATCTCCCCCGCGGCGAGGTCGTATTCTGAGATACTCGCCAGCGCCTTCAGCAGGGCCGGCGCAGTTCCACGCCCTTGGCTCGCAGACGAAACCTAATGGACGCAGACGCATTGACCTGCGAGCTCACTGTGACGGTAGACAGATCAGCCATGTCCGATAGTTTGAAACAGCCCATAGTGCGCTTCTCACCCTCACGCGGCGCAGAAAGCCCCGACGTCTGGGGCGTTTATGAGCCTGACACCGGCTCGGTCCAATATGTCTGCGCCGATCCTGCCAGTAAGCGAGCCGGCCTGATAGACGTGGTGTGGAATTTCGACCCCCAATCCTACTCAACCAGTTCAGCGAGCGCCGACCAGATCCTCGATATTGTTCGGGAGCACGATCTCTCAGTGGAATGGGTACTCGATACCCATCCCCACGCCGATCACCTCATGGCGTCCGACTATCTCAAGCAGCGCACCGGTGCTCCGACGGCAATCGGGGAGAAGGTGCGAGAAATCGCGGGGCTCTGGAGTAGGATCTATCATCTACCCCACGCATTCAATCCCGACCGCGATTTTGATCGCCTGTTCAGCGAAGGCGAGACCTTCAGTATCGGGGATCTGGAAGCCCGCGTCCTTCTGTCTCCTGGTCATACCCTGGGTTCGATCACCTTTGTGGTGGGCGATGCCGCCTTTGTCCACGATACGCTGATGTATCCCGATGTCGGCACCTCGCGGGCCGACTTTCCGGGTGGCGACGCCGAGCAACTCTGGGAGACCATTCAGACCCTGCTCCGGCTTCCGGCGCAAACGCGCCTATTTATCGGCCACGACTACGGCACCTCCGAACGTGACGAACCGCAATGGGAAGCGACGGTGTCCGAGCACAGATCGCACAATGTGCACGTTAAGGACGGAACCAAACGCGAAGATTGGCTTGAACTTCGTCGTGCCCGCGATGCCACCCTACCCCTGCCCGACCGCATGCTGGCCGCTCTGCAGGTCAATCTGCGTGGCGGACGCCTTCCGGAACCGGAAGCCGATGGCCGTCACTACCTCAAACTGCCGGTCAATCATTTCAGCCCACCGCAGTCGGACAAGGCCCGCTAACGAGGTACGGTAGCCGCCATTCGTGGCACCGGCCATACGAGACCGGCATCCCCTTCCCCAGCGTGGCCTAGCTCACAACGGCCAGAAAAACAGGATCGCGGGCACGCCGACGGCGATGATGATGGCTTCGAGCGGCAGGCCCATGCGCCAGTAGTCGCCGAAGCGGTATCCGCCCGGGCCCATGATGATCGTGTTGTTCTTGTGCCCGATCGGGGTCAGGAATGCGCATGATGCCGCCACGGCCACCGCCATCAGGAACGGATCGGGTGAGACCTCGAGGGACTGCGCAATGGACAAACCAACGGGCGCGGCGATCAGGGCCGTGGCGACGTTGTTGAGGAAGTCCGACAGGGTCATGGTGACCACCATCAGCAGGGTCAGAATCGCCCAGGTCGGCAAGGTGCCGGTGAGCGAGACAATGCCGTTGGCGATCAGTTCCGTGCCGCCCGAGGTTTCGAGGGCCAGCCCGAGCGGAATAAGCGAGGCCAAAAGCACGATAATCGGCCATTCCACCGATTCATAAACCTCGCGCGGGCCAATGATATTGAACAGCGCGTAGATACTGACCACCATGGCCAGCGCAATGGCCAGTGAGAAAAAGCCCATCACCGAGCCGGCGACAGCGGCGGCGAACACTCCAATGGCGAACAGAGCCTTGCTCCGCTGAACGACCGAGTGGCTCCGTTCGGCGATCGGAAGCACGCCCAGCCAGTCGACCGCGTCATTCACGCGGTTCTCTGGTCCCAGCAGCAATACGACGTCACCCGGCTGTATCGGCAGTTTGCGCACGCGCTGGCGGAAACGGCGCCCCTGCCGGGCAACGCCCAGCAACGCCACGCCGCGACGGTTTCGCAGGCCAAGGCCAAGGGCGGTGCGTCCAACCATGCGCGCATTGTCGGGGACAATCGCTTCGATCAGGGTGAGGGATTTTCCCCGGAGCCCGACATGTTCTTCGGTACCCATGGTCTCAAGGTTCGCCGCCCCGATAAACGCCTCGATGGATTTGGGATCGCCTTCCAGGATCAGCATATCGGCAGCGCGCAATTCAGTGTTCGCCGAGAAGCCGGGAAGCCGGCGGCCATTTCGCACGATACCGAGCAAGGTAATGTCGTGGTCTTCAGCAAGTGGCAGCAGGTCGTCCGGGGTCTTGCCCAGGCTCTTGGACTCGTCTCCCACCACCGCTTCGGCCACGAACAGATCCTTGGTCTGCTCATGGCCGGCAACAGCGGCTCCACCAGTGGGCAGCAGCCGCCAGCCGATCAGGGTGACAAAGGCAATGCCGACAAGGGCGCAGCTCAGGCCGACCGGCGTGTAATCGAACATGGAAAAGGGCGTGCCCAGCGTGCGCTCGCGAAATTGCGAGACGACAATATTGGGCGGCGTCCCGATCAGGGTAATCATCCCGCCCAGGATAGTGGCGAAGGACAAGGGCATCAGTGAGCGGGACACGGAGCGCTTACCCTTCTTGGCAGCCTCGATGTCGAGCGACATGAGCATGACCAGGGCTGCCACATTGTTGATGATCGCCGAGAGCGCCGCCCCGACGATCGACATGATGCCAATGTGGCTGGACAGGGCCCGATCAGACGAAATCACCAGCCTGGCGATCAGTTCGACAGCACCGGCATTGGCAAGCGCCCGCGAGACGATCAGAACCAAAGCGATGATGACGACGGCTTCCTGCCCGAACCCTGCGAATGCCTGGTCCGGCGGGACGACGCCGAAGACAACAGCGATAAGCAGCGCGGCGAACGCCACCAGATCATAGCGGACACGGCCCCACACCAGAAACCCGAAGACCAGGCCCATGAGAATAAAAAGAAAAATCTGCTCAAAGGTCACGTGTGTCTAAATGCTCCGCCGATTGGTCACTAGCCCCTCGAAGGCCACATGGCCAAGGCGCAACGGCATAGGGATGGCACATTTGCCTGTGGCTGTTCAATCCGGCTTGGCTTTGCCGCTTCGAACCTATTCAAGGCAGACAGACAGAAACGACCGGGAACCGCGTCTTCCGATTTACCGACCCACAAGATTTTCCCAGATCAATTGCGCCATCCCCCGTCTGGGGCGGGCCACTCACGGCTTTACCAAGCTTTTTCCGTCATGCCGTAAGCTCGCTTTAATCGATGCCCTCTACCGTTCCGAACGGGAGACGCCGTAAGCATGCACAGATTGATCAATTGGCTCATACTGGCCGACGTGGAGCCGAGCGTTGCTCGCGCGCAGTTGCGGGAGCTGCGAAACCACCTACCGCTGCTTTATAGCCTGCTTATCGCCAATGCCTCGCTGCTGACCTGGACCTATTCCGATATCACCCCATTCTGGATGAACTGGGGGACGTTCGCGTGCGCTGCCGCAGTTTGCCTGTCGCGCATTCCCTTCTGGTTGCGCCTGCGCACCTCGAAAATTTCTGATCAAGATGTGTTGCGCCACCTGCGCCGCACCGTATTGCTCTCGGGTGTGCTTGCCTTGCTGTTCATCGGCTGGGCAATGCTGCTTGACGGT
Organism: Devosia sp.; assembly: GCA_041939225.1. GTDB lineage: Bacteria > Pseudomonadota > Alphaproteobacteria > Rhizobiales > Devosiaceae > Devosia. The sequence continues at coordinate 6,904 of JBGTUK010000030.1, read as the reverse complement.
TATGGCAGCGCCCTTGAGCATTCCTATTCGGCCATCTTCATTGCCACCACGGTCATCTGCAGCATGTTCTGCCTGATGCATTTGCCTCAGGCCGCCACCATGATCGTGGTGTTGGTGGCCCCCGTCTATGTCGGCTACTACGCCTTTGCCGAGGTTGACGCCGTGTTCCTCGGCATCGCGCTCAATGTGGTGCTGGTGGTCCTGGTCATGATGAAGGTACTATTCCGCGCCTTTCATACGTTTACGACCATGATCCGCTCGCAAAACGAGATCATCGCGCGCCATCTGGAAGTGGAAAAGCTCAACATTGAGAATGAGCGCCTGGCCAATACCGACGCGCTGACGGAGCTGACCAACCGCCGATATTTCTTTGTCGAGCTGCAGAAATGGATTGACCAGGATGCCGAATTCACTTTGGCGCTGCTGGATCTCGACAAGTTCAAACCCATCAATGACCGCTATGGGCACCCTGCGGGCGACCAACTGCTTGCCACCATTGGAGGGCGCCTCAAGAAGCTGTGCAACAAGGACATCTTGATATCCCGTCTGGGCGGCGATGAATTTGGCGTTCTGATCCGCCGCGACCCCGATCAATTCATCGGACACGCCCACGATACCATCACCGCTCCGGTCGAGATCTTCGGCAAGTCGCTGTCGGTGGGATGCTCAATAGGATTTGCCAGCTTCCCCACGTCCGCGCGAACGGCCGATGAATTGCTCCATCAAGCCGACGCCGATTTGTACGCGAACAAGCGCTCAAAAGTGCAGACGCTGGGCATTCGTACCGCAATCTGTTCTTCTGCCGGCCCGGTTTGAACGAAGCCCAGTCTATCATTTCCGAGAGTATGAAAGGACCGGCCGCCGTCGCCCTTTTGCGACGCAATACTACTGCAGCCTGATCGCTGGTTTATTGCCTCCCAATAACAAAGTGACTTCCCGACTTAAAACTATCGCCCTGATCCAACGGTTTATCTAGGGCCAGTTTAGCGTATAATGTGCGTACGCGATCCATGTCAGGGTCAATACCAGCTATCTCAAGCAAAGCACACTGCGCCCATGGCAAGACAAGCGGGTCTATCCGCAGCGGAGCAGACGGGGTTGTATCCGGCCCGGATGATTACCGCCTTTCGCTATGGCTCGCTGGCCTTTGTCGCTCTAGGCGCGGCGTGGGCGATTGTGTTCAGCATCATGGGCTGGTGGGGCATCGTTGCCCTGGATATGGCCATCATTGCCAGCGGTCTATCCATCTATGCGCTGGTCAGGCGCGGGCAGTTGGCGCTCGGCCTGCTCATCGCGCAGGCGGTGCTGATCTTGATCGCCTCGATCATGGCCCTGATCATTGATGTGCCCACGGCTGAGGCGCCGCGGGTATCTCACCTGTACCTGCTGGTGGTTGCTGCGCTGGGTTTCCTTAACTACCAGCGAAAGGCGTCGCGGGCGCAACTGGTCCTGATCGTCATCAGCTTGTTGCTGTTTGTGGTGTTTGCCAGTACGCCGCTGGCCAATCCGTTTGTCGTCGATATGCCCGTTGCGCTGCATGAAGGTGGCACCTGGTTCAATGCCATTGTGGCCACTGTTCTGCTGACAGGCTGCGTCTATCTCATGCAGGCTGAACTGGCGCGCAAGGACAAGGTGGGCCGCGAACTGCTCTCAGCCTTGTGGCATGACGAATTTTATCTCGTCTACCAACCTCAGGTGGGTCTGGATCACCAGACGGTTGGCGCCGAGGCTCTGCTACGCTGGAACAGTCCAGAGCGTGGCGTCGTGTCGCCAGCGGCGTTCATTCCAGAGGCAGAGCGTGCCGGCTTGATGGTCGCGATCGGGGGCTGGGTTCTCAAGCAGGGTTGCCTGACCCTGGCAGAATGGGGAAAGCGCCCCGAGTTCAGACATTTGACGCTCTCGATCAATGTCAGCGCCAGCCAGATCCTGGACGATGGGTTCGAAGATCTGGTCAGGGGCACCTTAGCCGCGACCGGAGCGGATGCCCGGCATCTGATCCTGGAAATGACCGAAAGCGTGTTGGTGACCGAGACTGAAACGGTCGTGAACAAGTTGGCAGGCCTGCAAGCCCTGGGCATTACCTTTGCGCTGGATGATTTCGGTACCGGCTATTCTTCACTCGCCTATCTGCGCAACTTGCCATTCCAGCAGATCAAGATCGACCGAGGGTTTGTGAACGACATGCTGGCCGATCCTCGCAGTGCCTCATTGATCAAGAATGTCGTGCAGATCGGGCGTGACCTGGGCCAGCTCGTGTTGGCAGAAGGGGTGGAAACAGCCGAGCAGCAGGCATTGCTGGCGCAAATAGGGTGCATGCAGTTCCAGGGGTACTTTCACGGCAGGCCCACGGAGCCGGCAGACTTCGAGGCCCGTATCCTGGCCGAGAAGAATCGTGCCCGGACTGGCGAACTCAGCCCGCGGAATTGACCCGCGCTGCCGGCACCTCGTCGCCGATGACCCAGCGACCTCTGCCGCCGCGCTTTGCGGCGTAGCAGGCCTGGTCGGCCCGCTTGAGAATGCTGCGCACATCTTCGCCGGGGCGGGCCACGGCAATGCCGATGCTGGCCGACAGGGCAACGTCGCTCGCATCGGCCGAGAGCCGACGCACCGCGTGAATAATCTTGCTGGCAAGCATGCCAACCAGTTCGTGCCGAATATCAATGAGAATGGCGAATTCATCGCCACCAAGCCGGGCGGCGTGGCCATTCTCAGCCGTCCAGCGCAGAACATCGGCGATCTGGCGCAGCGCCACGTCGCCGGCGTCGTGCCCGCCACTGTCATTGATCGTCTTGAAGTGGTCGATATCGATATAGAGCACCGCGCATGGGGGACCGCCGCGATCGCCGAGCCGTTCGGACAACCGGCGCTCAAAGGTCGAGCGGGTCAAGAGGCCCGTGAGCCCGTCATGTTCCGCCGCCCACTTAAGGGCCGCCCGCCGCTCGACATCCTCGGTAACGTCCCGGATGGTGCCGGTCAGCCGTTTGGTCATGGACGGCGTTTCAACCAGGCGCGCAAAGGTCTCAACATGGCGAACCATGCCGTCCTCCCGGATAATCCGGTAACGGATGACGTCGGTGGTTTCTCCGACAGCTTCGTGTTGGTCTTCCGCCATCTCCCGGTCGTCCGGATGCAGATAGCTTTGCCAGTGCTGTAACTGGTGGGCCTCAAGCTTGGGATCGATGCCAAAGATCTCGCGGGTCCGGGCGTCCCAGTAACTGGTCTGGCTGACCGGATCGAATTCCCAGATGCCCACATCACTTGCCTCAAGGGCCAGACGAAACCGCTCATTGGTCTGCTGCAGAGCCTGTTCGGCGGCCTTCTGCCGGGAGATATCGGCCTGTACCCCGACCATACGGGTTGGCCTGCCTTCGCTGTCCCGCTCGATAATGCCGCCCCGATCGAGTACCCAGAGCCAGGTACCATCCTTGCGCTGCAGGCGAATTTCAGTCTCGATTTCAACCGTCTCGCCGCGCAGATGGCGCTCACCGCTTTCAATGGCGCGTGCGCGATCATCGGGATGGGTCAGTTCGAGCCAAAGATCGCTTGATTGCTCCAATTCACCTGGGGCGTAACCGAGCATAGCGAACCAACTCGCCGAATAAGCACATTCACCGGTGACCAGGTTCCAGTCCCAGACACCAAGGCGAGCGCGCACGATGCCATGCAGATAGGCGTCGACTTCCAACTGGCCATGTTCGTGACTAGGCATCGTCAAGTTCCAACTCAAGGCCCCAAAATGTGCCCCAAGACACAAAGATTGGATTAAGCTGGGCCACAGAATTTAAGCCGCCGCTTTTTTTTGAGAAGCGGCGGCACGGTTTTCACCAGGCTTTTGTCACCTGGCAGGAGTGGAGTGCAAGGACTTGGACGCGCGGCCGGGCGAAGCACGGTGCGTCCACCCCCCGGAGATGAGAGATCGCTCCCGGCACTCGGTATGGGGGATCACGGTTGGGATCAGAATTGACCGCCTAGCAGCGTCGCATTCGGAAGTGGTGAGCGTTCGTCATGGTCGTGTCCTCCGGCCGATCCACCCGATCGGCTGACAATGGATAATCGCGCACATGGTAGGTCTCCTGGCTCGCGGATCGAACCGGCGTTCCCCTTCCTGGCTCTCTCGGGCCAGTGGGACAACGAACACCCGTCTCCGCCAACAGTTGCGAGGGCAGCTCCGGACTTGGGGGGATTTGCCTCCGCACCGGCATTCCCTGTTATCCCCTCGCGGGGACCATGGACACATGCAGGATGGCGGAGGGGGGGCGGGGCGTCAATGGCGATATAAAGATTTCTTTATATCCCCAATGTTGGCAATTCAGGCGCCTGACGGAATGACCGGCGCTTGGGGGTCGTGTGGCCCTGGAACATGTCCGGAGGGGACGACTTTCCCGGCGCCGAGCACATGCTTCTCTTGATCGTCAAAAAAGATATGCGCGCCGAATGCCTTCAAGATTGGCCACTTATCGAATACGCCTACGAAATGGGCTTCGTCCGCGGGTGTGCCCCAAGCCCGCAAGGTGTGAATAACGCGAGCGTGGGCTGGCGCGTTGCGGGCCGTGACAATCGCAATGCGAACTTTGCTCACACCCTCTGACGTCATGTAGATTGAGCGCAAGATCGACAGCTTGTGCAGGAACGCTGCGAAAGGTCCATGCGACATGGGGTTGGTTGCGTTATCTCGCTCATGCTCCAAAAACGCTTCAATGCCCTTCTGCTTATAAATCTCGTCCGACTCGGCGCTGAAGACGACAGCATCTCCGTCGAAAGCGATTCTGACTTCGTGTTCGGCCTGTTCAGATTGGGGCGCGGGCACCGGGCCAAGCTTGGCTGAAGCTGCCCCAGCATCTACGGCCGCTTGAACATCGGCTTCTTCGTTCGAAAGAAACAGATCAATTTTCCAAGCGGAAACAAATGGACCGATCGGACGCCCGCTGGTGAAGCTACCAGTCTTGATGGGCAGGCCATACTTCTCGATCGAATTGAACGCTCGCAGTGAAAGGTCAGGTGAATTGCGCGAAAGTAGGACAACTTCGACAAATGGATCAGCGCCCGGCTCGTTGAGAGCCAAGAGTCGTTTGACAACGTCGAACCCCGAACCCTTTCCAACAATAGTTTTCTCTCGCTGCAATTGCAGCTGACAGTAAGCGTCGACGCCCTGCTGAAGGAAGACGGTATGCTCCTCTTCGAGATCGAACAAAGCTCTAGTAGAAACCCCAATCCTAAGTGGCGATGCCCGCAAGCTAGCGGCCAGAGCCGCATAATCTGGTGAGCCGTCCGATGCGGACGCTTCAGTGCCAGGACGCAGCTCTTCCGCTTGTTGCAAGATCAAAAATCCCAGTCTTCGTCCTCGGTCGAGATCGCCTTGCCGATGACGTAGCTTGAGCCCGAGCCGGAAAAGAAGTCATGGTTCTCGTCGGCGTTGGGCGAGAGGGCCGAGAGGATCGCCGCGTTGACCTTGCAGGCCTCGGGCGGGAACAGGGCTTCGTAGCCCAAATTCATCAGCGCCTTGTTGGCGTTGTAATGGAGGAACTTCTTGACGTCTTCGGAGAGCCCCACGCTGTCGTAGAGGTCCTCGGTGTAGCGCGCTTCGTTGTCGTAGAGCTCGAGCAGGAAGTCGAAAGCAAAGTCCTTGATCTCCTGCTTCTCGGCCTGGTTGAGGCGCTCGATTTCGCGCTGGAACTTGTAGCCGATGTAATAGCCGTGGACGGCCTCGTCCTTGATGATCAGGCGGATCAGGTCGGCTGTGTTGGTCAGCTTGGCGCGGCTGGACCAGTACATGGGCAGGTAGAAGCCGGAATAGAACAGGAAGCTTTCGAGGAAGACCGAGGCGACCTTCTTCTTGAGCGAGTCGCCGCTGTCATACTGCTGCATGATCAGCATGGCCTTGCGCTGCAGGAACTCGTTTTCTTCACTCCAGCGATAGGCCTCGTCGACATCGGGTGTCGAGCACAGGGTCGAGAAGATCGAGGAATAAGAGCGGGCGTGCACCGCTTCCATGAAGGAGATGTTGGAGAGCACCGCTTCTTCATGCGGGGTCTGGGCATCCGCCATCAGACGCACCGAGCCGACACCATTCTGGATGGTGTCGAGCAGGGTGAGGCCGGTGAAGACACGAATGGTAAGCTGCTGCTCTTCGGGCTTAAGGGTCGCCCAGGACGGAATGTCGTTACTGAGCGGCACCTTTTCAGGCAGCCAGAAGTTCGAGGTCAGGCGGTTCCAGACCTCGAGATCCTTCTCGTCCTGGACGCGGTTCCAGTTGATGGCGCGGACCCGGGCGATCGGCTTGGCGTGCATATTCATGGGTTTGTGGGCCTTTTTATCAGAGCGCGCAGGAGACACAGCCCTGGACCTCGGTTCCTTCAAGGGCAAGCTGGCGAAGACGGATGTAGTAGATGGTCTTGATGCCCTTCTTCCAGGCGTAGATCTGCGCCTTGTTGATATCGCGGGTGGTCGCAGTATCGCGGAAGAACAGGGTCAGCGACAGGCCCTGGTCGACGTGCTGGGTGGCCGCCGCATAGGTGTCGATGATCTTTTCCGGCCCGATCTCATAGGCATCCTGGTAGTATTCCAGGTTGTCATTATCCATGTAGGCGGCCGGATAATAAACGCGACCGATCTTGCCTTCCTTGCGGATCTCGATCTTGGAGACGATCGGGTGGATCGAGGACGTCGAGTGGTTGATGTAGGAGATCGAGCCGGTCGGCGGCACGGCCTGCAGGTTCTGGTTGTAGAGCCCGGTCATCATGACCTTGGCTTTCAGGTCCTTCCAGTCTTCCTGGGTCGGCAGGTGAATGCCGGCCTTCTCGAACAGTTCGGCCACGCGGGCGGTCGCGGGGGTCCATTCCTTGTCGGTGTATTTGTCGAAATAGCTGCCATCGGCATATTTCGACTTGCCGAAGCCCTTGAAGGT
>JBGTUK010000029.1:0-17092 GCA_041939225.1 Devosia sp. | reverse complement strand
GCATCTGCTGTTCGCCGCCCGAAAGCTTAGTGCCCTGGCTCGAAAGGCGCTCGCGCAAGTTTGGAAACATGGTGAGCACGTCCTCGCGGCTGAGCCCGCCCGGCTTGATCACTGGAGGGAGCATCAGATTCTCGTCGACCGAAAGCGAGGAGAAGATGCCGCGCTCTTCGGGACAGAAGGCGATACCGAGTTTGGCGATGGCGCGTGCCGGCAGGGTAATGAGCTCGCGGTTTTCGAACTGCACCGATCCAGTGCGCTTGCCGATCAACCCCATGATGGCGCGCAACGTCGTGGTCTTGCCCGCGCCATTGCGGCCGAGCAGGGTGACCACTTCGCCAGGCGCGACATCGAAATTGATGCCATGCAGGATATGGCTTTCGTCATACCAGGCCTGAAGGTCGCGGACGGCGAGGGCGTGAGCGGCCGGTGCGGGATCGATCTTGCGGGCAGCGTCAGCCATGACCAGCTCCAATATAGGCCTCAACGACACGCGGGTCCTTGGAGACGATTTCGTAGGGGCCCTCGGCCAGCACTTCGCCGCGGGCCAGTACGGTGATCCTGTCCGAGAGATCGGCGACGACGGAAAGGTTGTGCTCGACCATCAGAATGGTGCGTTTGGCCGCGATACGACGGATGAGGGCGGAGATGCGGGACACGTCTTCCTGCGCCATGCCGGCCATTGGCTCATCGAGCAGCAGCATTTCCGGTTCGAGGGCGAGGGTGGTGGCGATTTCGAGCGCCCGCTTGCGGCCATAGCTCAGCTCGCCGGCGGTCTCGCCGATAAATTCGGTCAGGCCCACTTCCTCGATCCGCTCACGGGCTTCAGCGTCGTAATCGTTGAGCACCTTCTGGTTGCGCCAGAAGTCGAAGCTGTCGCCGCGGCGGCGCTGCAGGGCGATGCGGACGTTTTCGAGCACGCTCATGCGTGGAAACACCGCCGAAATCTGGAAAGAGCGGACCACGCCGAGCCGGGCAATGGCAGCCGGGGCCATACTGGTGATGTCGCGGCCATTGAATTTGATGGTTCCCGCGCTGGGCTGCAGGAACTTCGTCAGTAGGTTGAAGCACGTGGTCTTGCCCGCGCCATTGGGCCCGATCAGCGCATGAATGGTGCCGCGTTCCACGTCGAGATCGACGCCGTTGACCGCTGTGAAGCCGGAGAAGCGCTTGGTCAGTTGCCGGGCGGAAAGAATGATGTCGGTCGAACTCATTTGGCGGTCCAGCCTCCGTCAATGGAAATGGTCGAGCCGGTGATCGAACGCGCCCAGTCCGAGCAGAGATAGGCGGCCATTTCGGCAATCTCCTCGGGCTGCACGAATTGCTTGGTCGGCTGGGGCGCCAGAATGACCTGCCGCACGACGTCTTCTTCGGACAGGCCATGCACACGAGCCTGGTCGGCAACCTGCTTGGCCACCAGCGGGGTCCAGACATAGCCGGGGCAGATGGCATTGACGGTGACGCCCTTTTCGGCGGCTTCGAGTGCCACGGTCTTGGTGAGCCCGACAACCGCGTGCTTGGTGGCGACATAGGCCGATTTGAAAGGGGAGGCGCGCAGGCCATGGGCCGAGGCGATATTGATGATGCGGCCCCAGCCCCGCTCGGTCATGCCTGGCAGGCTGGCCCGGATGGCGTGAAAGGCTGAATCAAGGCTCACCGAAACGATGCGCCGCCAGTCCTCATCGGGAAAATCCTCGATCGGCGCGACCTTCTGGATGCCGGCATTGTTCACCAGCACGTCGATGTGACCGAAGCGGGCAATGACCGCGTCGGCCAGCGCCCGGCTCGCGAACGCGTCGGACAGGTCAGCTGGGAAGTAGGCAACCTCGCCGGAGCCCAGGGTGTCCAGTTCACCGATCAAAGCCGCATGATCCTCGGCGGGCTCAAAGCTGTTGAGCGCCACACAATAATTCATCTCGGCAAACTTATGCGCGATCGCGAGCCCAATACCGCTCGTCGATCCCGTCACCAGCGCTACGCGCTCTGACACGATCCCTTGCCTCCACCCTGTCGTCGGCCTTGTGGCCTTGATTGTTGGGTAAGACATTGCACGAAGCGTGCCAGTGCCGGATTTCCGGGCGTTCAGCTCAGTGTGTCGGTGGATGTTGTCCGGCTTCCCGGACGTGCCGGACAGATCGTGTCCGGAAAGCCGGACGCTATCCGCTAATCCAGGCCGTGCCGCTTGAGTTTCTCGTAGAACTGCGAGCGCGACACGCCCAGACGCCGGGCGGCGGCAGATTTGGAGCCGTCCTCGGCGGCAAGGGCTTCTAGCATGGCCGAGCGTTCTGCCTCTGCCAGCCTTTCCGACAAGTCCGCGGCAATGGGTGGCGCGCCGGTCTGGGTGGCGTCGCGTGGCATGGCCTTGGCAATCAGTGCCAGATCGATGATTTCGGATGGCGCCATGGCCGCAGCACGCTCGAGCACATTGCGCAGTTCGCGTACATTGCCCGGCCAACGGTAGCGGGTGAGTTGGTCGATGGCCTCGGGTGTTATCAGCCAGCCGCGCTGGTCGCGCGGTCGCGGTATGGTTTCAAGCAGGGCTTCGGCGATGAGGCTGATATCGTCGAGGCGCTCGCGCAAGGGGGGCACGTGGATCGCCAATACGGCGATGCGATAATAGAGGTCGGCACGGAAGCTCTTGTCCTCGATCTTCTGCTCAAGCGGCTGCGAGGTGGCGGCAATGATGCGGACATCGACTTTCTTTACGGTATTGGAGCCAAGCGGTTCGAATTCGCCTTCCTGCAGGGCGCGCAGGAGCTTGGCCTGAAGGGCCGCCGGCATGTCGCCGATCTCGTCGAGAAACAGCGTGCCGCCATGCGCCAGTTCGAACTTGCCCTTGCGCGGCTTGCGATCTGCGCCGGTGAATGCGCCGGGGGCGACGCCGAAGAATTCCGCCTCCAGGAGCGCTTCGGGGATGGCGGCGACGTTGACCGCCACGAAGGGCCCATCGGCACGGTCGGATTGCTGATGAATGGCGTGGGCGAGCAGCTCCTTGCCAGTGCCGGTCTCACCAAGGATTAGCGCTGCGCCATCGCGCAGGGCATAGCGGCGGACTACGGTTTTCAGGTCGCGTACGGCCTCGGAAGCGCCGACGAAACTGGACAGAGAATATTTGGTTTGGCGCTCGCGGTTCAGCGCGGCCTGAGCGCGGGAGAGCTGGCGCTGCATGGTCTCGAACTTGTCGAGAATAGGCGCCAGATAATCGATCTCCTCGTAGAACACGAAGCCGACAGCACCGAGGATTTCGCCCTCCTCATTGCGCAGCGGCAGGCGACAGACGACGAACTGCTTGTCGTCAAAGGCCATGATGTCAATCAGGATTGGCCGACCGGTTTCAACGACGCGACGCAGCAGGGAGTGGGGGATGACTTCTTCCACCCGCTGTCCCACCAGGTCTGCGCCGCCGGGAATGCCCAGCAACTCGCGATAGCGCTCGTCGATCCAGGTGATCCGGGCTTCGGCATCCACGGTTATGGCGCCTTTGAAGCTGTCGCCAAGTGAATCAAAAGCATTGAGGACAGTTGCGACCGATTTGGGCAGCGAGCGGTGTTGTGACATGGCTCTCAACCGGGCATCGAACTAAGATGGGAGAGCAGCTCGGCCACGTTGTGGGCATTGTATTTCTTGAGCAGCCGGGCCCGGTAGCTCTCGACCGTACGGGGCGAGATATCGAGGGTGCGGGCGATCTCCTTGGAGGTGCGGCCCTCACCCAGATGCATGACGATCTGGCGTTCGCGTCCGGATAGTTTGAGCACATTGCGTGTTTCAGACAGGTCGGCAAAGCTCCAAACCGCCCGGCGCAGCGGATCATCGTCCCGGGTCAGGGAATGGCCGCGCACCCGGCACCAGAACAGAGTGCCGTTCTTCCGGGCCATGATGCGCTCGTCCGAATAGCGATTGGTGCGCTTGAGAGGCTCTATCCCAACGTCGCGAATACGCTCGAATTCCTCCAACGAAGGGTAGAGGATGGCGAAGGACTGCTCAAGCAACGCATCCACCGCATAACCGAACATCTCGGCAAAGGCCGGATTGCAGCCCTTGATGACGCGGCTTTCGGTGACCACGAGGCCAATCGGTGCGTTTTGGAAGGCAATGGCGCTCAGGTCATCAGGTTCGATCATGTGGTGTGTTTCTACGGTATTGTCCGAGCTTCAAGAGCACAGGGATAATAGACACCAATTCGCTCCGCGCCAGTCCAAGCCGAAATCGGCATGCCGGGGGGAACCGGAGGAGGGAATTGTGACCGGGCATACCCGATGCACAATTCTCATATAGATCGCATAGGCTTGGTTCGGGTGCGCAGTGCTCGGCGGGACCTGTTGAGGGAGGAAGAATGATGAAGACATTGTTGGCCGCATTGGCCATTTCGACGGCGCTGAGCGGGGCCGCCCTTGCCCAGGATGCGGCGCGCATTGCGCTGCTGCACGGTCTTTCGGGTTCGCCGCTGGAAGCCTATTCCAAGCAGACCCATACCGGCTTCGAGATGGGGCTGGAATACGCCACCAATGGCACGATGGAGGTCAAGGGCAAGCCCATCGAACTGATCATCAAGGACACCCAGTTCAAGCCGGATATTGCCCGGGCGTTGCTGGCAGAAGCCTATGGCGACGATGATGCGCTGATCGCGGTCGGCGATACGTCCTCTGGCGTGGCGCTGTCCATGCTGCCGGTGGCTGAGGAATATGAGCGTATCCTGCTGGTTGAGCCGGCCGTGGCCGATGGCCTCACCGGGCCGGATTCCAACCGTTATGTGTTCAAGACCTCGCGCAATTCGTCGATGGACATGCAGGCCCAGGCGCTGGCGCTAGATCCGGACGAAAACCTTTATGTCGCGACCCTGGCGCAGGATTATGCCTTTGGCCGCGACGGCGTTGCGGCGTTCAAGAGCGCGCTCGAAGGCACCGGCGCGAACCTGGTGGCTGAAGAGTACGTGCCTCAACAGACCACCGATTTTACCGCCACCATCGAGCGCCTGTTCAATGCACTCAAGGACCAGCCAGGCCGCAAGGTGATCATGATCTATGTCGCCGGGATCGACGCCATGACGCCGTTGGCGTCGGCCGATCCGGGACGGTTCGAGATCGAACTTTCGACCGGTGGAAATATTCTGCCCGCGCTCGCCGCCTACAAGCAGGTGCCGGGCATGGAAGGGGCGATCTACTATTACTATGAAGCGCCGGACAATGAGGTTAACGACTGGCTGGTCGAGGAGCATATGGCGCGTTACGGTACGCCGCCGGACTTCTTCACCGCCGGTGGCATGGCCTCGGCGATGGCGATCGTCAAGGCGCTCGAAACCGCTCCGGACTGGGAAACCGAAACCCTGATCGAAACCATGGAGGGGATGAGCTTCGAGACGCCCAAGGGCACGATGACCTTCCGTCCCGAAGACCATCAGGCGCTCCAGGACATGTATCACTTCAAGATCAAGGTCGAGGACGGCGTCGATTGGGCCATTCCCGAACTGGTGCGGGTGATAAAAGCCGATGAGATGGATATTCCCGTCGGCCGCAATAACCAGCAATAGGCTGCGCATTCGCACCTTGACGATGCGCCCGGCGAGGGTCCTCCTCCTCGCCGGACGTTTCAATTGCGCGGGGAACAGACGTGTCCACATCGCCTTCAATCCGAACCGAAAATCTGTCGATCCATTTCGGCGGTCATGCCGCGGTCAACAATGTTACCTGCGCGTTTCATTCCGGCGAACTGACGGTGATCGTGGGGCCCAATGGCGCCGGAAAGACCACCTGGTTCAATCTGGTGTCGGGACAGCTGCGCCCAACCCAGGGCCGCATTCTTCTCGGAGAGCGCGACATCACCACGCTCTCGCCGTCGCAGCGGGCGCGGGCCGGGATCGGGCGGGCCTTCCAGTTGACCAATCTGTTTCCCAAGCTTTCGGTATTTGAAAATGTGCGCCTGTCGGTGCAGGGCAGGGCACGGCAGGGCCATCGCCTGCTGGCTAGGACGGCGGCGCTCACGACCCTGTCTGAAAAGGCAATGCATTTTCTCGAGCAGACCAATCTTGCCACAGTCGCCGAACTGCCTGCCGCTGCCTTGCCGCATGGCGATCAGCGCAAGCTCGAAGTGGCCATGCTGCTCGCCATGGAGCCGGATATCTTCATGTTCGATGAGCCGACCGCCGGCATGTCGGTGGACGAAGCGCCGATCATTTTGGAACTGATCGCACGCATCAAGCAGGACAGCTCGCGGACTATATTGCTGGTTGAGCACAAGATGGATGTGGTGCGCGCTTTGGCAGACCGCATTGTGGTGCTGCACAATGGCGAACTGGTTGCCGATGGTGATCCGACCGAGGTGATGGATATGGAGCTGGTCCGCGACATCTATCTCGGCACCGGCACAGACGAGGTGGCATGATGGCGGCCATTCTTCGGCTCGAGGGCGTGCACACCAACATCGCTCAGTATCAGGTGCTGCACGGGGTGAGCCTGGATGTGCCCGAAGGCGGCGTGCATGTCATTCTGGGCCGCAATGGTGCGGGTAAAACCACAACGCTGCGCACCATCATGGGGCTGTGGAAGGCTCGACTTGGGACGATCCAGTTTCGCGGGCATGATATCGCGCATCTCGGCACACCTGACATCGCCCGGCTCGGCATTGCTTTTGTGCCCGAAAACATGGGCATTTTTGGCGGACTGACGGTGGAGGAAAATATGCGCCTTGCCACCCATGACGGCAGCTTCGACGCAGAGCGGCTGGCGCGCATCCACGCCATCTTTCCCGCCATCAAGCAGTTCTGGGCCAAACCGGCGCATGCGCTTTCGGGCGGGCAAAAGCAGATGCTGGCGGTTTCCCGCGCCATTGTCGAAAGGCGCGATTTGATCCTGATCGATGAGCCCACCAAGGGCCTGGCGCCCTCGATCATCCGCAACATGATTGCCGCTTTTCGCGAGATCGCCGCGGAGACGACGATCCTGCTGGTCGAGCAGAATTTCCATTTTGCCAAGGCGCTCGGCCAAACCGTGGCCGTGATCGATGACGGACGCATCGCGCACCGCGGCAGCATGATGGAGCTGGCGGAGGACGCGGCCCTGCAAAGCCGTTTCCTCAGCCTCTCGCTGGAAGCCCATTGAGGACGTTATGAGCGATACTTCCATTCCCTTTCGAACCCGAATGAGCGCCGGTATTGACCGTTTTGGTGGCGTCATGCTGCTGCCCGTTATTTTGGCCTTCGTCGCATTCGTGCTGATTGGTCAGCCCTCGACATGGGCCACACTGACCATTGCAGGACTTGCCATGGGCATGATGATTTTTCTGATGGCCTCGGGCCTGTCGCTGATCTTCGGGCTGATGGACGTGCTCAATTTCGGCCATTCCGCCTTCGTCACGGCGGGAGCCTTTATCGGTGCCACCGTGCTGGCCTGGCTCGGCTTCTGGGTAACGGGCGGCAATCCCGCGCTCAATCTGGCCGGTCTGCTTCTGGCCATCGCGGCGGCGACCATATTTGGCGCGCTGGCTGGCTGGTTCTTTGAGCGGGTGGTGATCAAGCCGGTCTATCAGGACCACTTGCGTCAGATCCTGATTACCGTTGGTGCGCTGATCGTGGCCGAGGAATTGGTCCTGCTGATCTGGGGTGGCGCGCCCATTCCGGTGCCCCGTCCCGCGGTACTGACCGGATCGATCGTGTTTGCCGGTGTCTCGGTCGAGATCTATCGCATCTTCGCCTTTCTGCTCGGCCTGATGGTCTATCTTGCGATGTATCTGGTGCTTAACCGCACGCGGCTCGGACTGCTGATCCGGGCGGGTGTCGAGAACCGGGAAATGGTCGAAGCGCTGGGCTTCCGCGTCGACCGGCTGTTCATTCTGGTGTTCATGGCCGGCTCGGCGCTGGCTGCCATGGGTGGCGCCATGTGGGCCGGCTATCAGGGTTTGATCACGGCGGCGCTGGGCTCGGAAATGATGATCCTGGTTTTCATCGTGGTCATCATTGGCGGGCTGGGCTCGATCCAGGGGTCTCTGCTCGGGGCGCTGCTGGTCGGGCTGATGGCCAATTACGTCGCCTTCCTGGTGCCCAAGATGGCGCTGGCGTCCAACATGCTGTTGATGATGGCGATCCTGCTCTGGCGGCCCTATGGGCTGCTCCCGGCGGTCAAGCGGTGAGGCGGAGATGAGCATGGCACACAACAGTTCCGCTCTCGCGTCCAAATCCCTGCGCGGATCGGCAATATCGGCAAATTGGCCCGGACGCCTCATCGTCTATGGCGCCGTGGTGCTGATCGGGTTGGCTCTGGCCCTGGCGCCGTTCCTGTTTCCCGATGTGCGCAGCCAGGAGGTGGCGGCCCGCATCTGCGTCTTCATCGTGCTGGTCGCCAGCTACGACCTGCTTATCGGCTATACCGGCATCGTATCGTTTGCCCATACCATGTTCTTCGGCCTGGGCGCCTATGGCACGGCCATCGCGCTCAAGACCATGGGCCCCGGGTTTGAGGCGATACTGCTTGGGGGTGGACTCGGCGTGGTGGCGGCACTGGCGCTGGCGCTGCTGATCGGGCTGCTTTCGCTGCGGGTCAAGGCGATCTTCTTTGCCATGGTGACACTCTCGGCCGCCTCGGTGATGATGGTGCTGGCCAGCCAGCTTTCGGACTTTACCGGGGGTGAGGACGGCATTACCTATTCCATTCCACGCTTGTTCTCACCGGCGTTCGAACTATTGAGCGATGCCGAGGGCAAGGCGGTGCGCCTGTTCGGCGTGCCACTCAACGGCAAGATCGCGCTCTATTATTTCGTCTTCATTTCGGCGCTGATGCTGTTCCTGGCGATGATGCGCATCGTGGCATCACCGCTCGGATCAGTGCTCAAGGCCATCCGTGAAAACGAGTTGCGGGCCGAAGCCATCGGCTATCGCGTGGTGTTCTATCGCACCACCATCTTCTGCATCGCCGCCGGCATTGCGGCCTGCGCTGGAATCTTGCGGGCTGTCTGGCTCAAATATACCGGGCCGGACGTGGTGCTTTCCTTCGACATCATGATCGACATCCTGCTCATGGTAGTGATCGGGGGTATGGGAACCATGCTGGGCGCGGTCATCGGCGTGGTACTTATGACCCTGGCGCAGTACTACCTGAAGGATCTGATGGCGCTGGGGGCGGAGGCGACGGGCAGTTTGCCTCTGGTGCCCGACCTGCTCAACCCGGAGCGCTGGCTGCTCTGGCTCGGCCTCGGCTTTATCCTGCTGGTGTATTTCTTCCCCTCTGGCATTGTGGGCACCCTGCTGGGCAAGGGTGGCGGGAAATGAGTCAACCTCGCTCGACCTATCTCGATGCCGCCGGCTTTGAGATGCATGTCACCGAATGGGGCGATCCGAGCCAGCCCGCTCTTGTCATGTGGCATGGATTGGCGCGCACCGGCCGGGATTTCGATGAGGCAGCCAGGGCCTTGTCGGCGGACTTCTTCGTGCTGTGCCCCGATACGCTGGGTCGGGGCCTGTCGGCATGGTCCCGGCGTGGCGCCAGCGATTATACCTTTGCCACTTATGGCGCCATGGCGGCGGCGATGCTCGACCATTTCGGCGTCGATCAACTGTCCTGGGTCGGCACCTCCATGGGGGGGCTGCTCGGCATCACCTTGGCAGCAGGCAGCTTGCGCGAACGCATCACGCACCTCGTCATCAATGATGTCGGGCCGGATATTCCCTATGACAGCGCCCGGCGCATCGCCGACTATGTCGGCAAACCGCCGGTGTTCGACACGGTGACCGACTATGAGGCCTGGCTGCGCCGCACCTATGCCCCCTTCGGAGCCAACAGCGAGATGTTCTGGCGGCGCATGGTTGATACCTCAATGCGGCGGACCGGCACCGGGCAGGTCACGGTGCATTACGATCCGGCAATCGTCTCCACCATGGCCGAGAACAAGGCCGATCTGGACGTCTGGAACGCCTATGACGCGGTGACGGCACGTACCCTGCTGATCAGGGGTGCGCAATCGGATGTATTGCCCCCGACCGTTGCCAGTGCGATGCGCATGCGTGGCCCCTGTCCCGAGCTTGTCACCATCCCCGATTGCGGCCATGCCCCGACCCTATCGGACGACAAGCAGATCGACCTATTGCGAACATTTCTGCGGGAATGAGCGGCTAGTCTCGAAAAAGGGGACGCAGCGCTGAGCTGGTTGGATTGTCCAGGGGCAAATCTTGTTCTTCTCTTTGCGACGCGGACGCAAAGAGAAGAACAATGTGTATCCGAAAAATGTTGCTCTTGCTTGATCACAGCTAGCACGGAGCAAGCAGAATGACGTTCCCAAAAACCAAAGTGCTATTGGCCAGTGCGATGGCCTTCCCGATGTCGATCTTGTCGGTTGGGGCACAGGCACCAGCATCAGAGAGCGGCATGATCGCCTGCCCCAGCCAGCTTGGACTGGAGCAATCCATCGGAAGCGAAGGCACTATCCTCCCCGATGATTGCACTAGGCTTCAGGTCAATGCACTGACCTCCGATAACGAAGCCCTATGTCTGATCGAGTTCGGTCTGGATGAGGGACTTCTCGGTCAGCTGCGAGACGCTGCCTTCCCCAGTCAATGGTGGGTGGAATGCGACAAACTCGCGGAGGCAGCGGCGGGACCAGCCTATTAACTGCCGCGGGGCAGGGAACTTCATTGGATGCTCTCCATTTCCCAAACAAGGCGTAGCAACCGCGCCACAATCGAGGAGATGGCTATGACCACAAACAAAACCGAACAGCCGGGCGCTAGTCGCTCCGGAATCGAGCAGCGCGCTGCGCAAGACGCCGGTGGTGCAGCCCAGAAGGTCCGGCAGGACTTCGATGCTGCAGTCAAAGAAGCGTCCAATGAAGCCGAGACACTCAAGAGCCAGGCTCAGGCCAAGCTCGGAGAAGCAAGTGAAGGGGCGAAGTCATTCGCTTCTGACCAGAAAAAGCTCGCAGCGAGCCAGATTACCGGAATTGCCTCGGCGATCTCGAAGGTCGCAGACGAGTTGGAAGGCGACCAGGCGACGACTGCCCGTTATGCGCGCGATCTGGCCAAAGGGCTTGAGCGCTTCGGCAAGGAAATTGAGGGACGAAGTGTGGACGAGTTGATGGGTGATGCCCAGGACTTCGGCCGTAGGCAACCCATGGCCTTCCTGGGTGCTGCAGCATTGGCAGGGTTCGTTGCCAGCCGTTTTGCTGGCGCGTCCGCGCAGCGCAAGCAGACCAGCTCTGAAACAGCAGTGCCGGGAACAGCAGCTTCAGGCGCGACCTATGGCCGGACAAGTGCGGGCGGTATCAACCCAACCAGCGGCAGCTCCGCCTACAGCCAATCGAGCAGCAATTTTGCAGGAGGTGGTAATGGCTCAAACAAATGAAGATCGCACACTTTCTGAACTTCTCAACGGCTTGGTGAGCGACATTTCGGGCTTGTTCCGAAAGGAAATCCAACTCGCCAGGGCCGAGACTTCGGAGAAAGTCGGCCAAATGATGGGCGGCGTCGTCTCGCTGGTGATCGGTGGCGTATTGGCTCTGGGTGCACTCGGCGTGCTGCTCAGTGGGGCAGTGACAGTCATCGCTGCAATTCTTGTAGCCCAGGGCATGGGCGCGACCATCTCTACCGCAATCGCGGCCGGCATCGTTACCGTGGTCGTGGGCGTCATCGGCTGGGTCTTCATCTCGAAGGGCCTCAATGCGCTCAAGGCTTCCAATCTCAATCTCAATCGCACCACGACCTCGCTGGGTCGTGATGCCGACGTCGTCAAGGAGAGGCTGTGATGGCTTACGAAGACACGAAAAATTCCGCGCAGTTGCAACGCGAAGTCGATCAGCAGCGCGCCCGCCTCGAGGATCGCATCGACGGCATTCAGCAAAAGCTCTCGCCCGGTCAGTTGGTCGATGAACTAATGGCTCATACAAAGGATGGCGGCGGACAATTCATTTCCAGTCTGCAGCGCAATGTGACGGCCAACCCACTGCCTGTGGCCTTGCTGGGCGTAAGTCTGGCTTGGCTCATGGCCAAGCCCGCATCTGCCCCGGTCGATACGGACGCCCAGTGGGACGACAGCATCAATGCCCGGCGCGGTTATGGTGGTGAAGTAAGCGACTATCCAGTTGCCACCATCTCTGGCTCCAGCATGACTCGCGTGTCGCACAAGCGCGACGACAGCGGAACGCACTTCAGCGAATTCGCCGACGAGGCAGGGAAGAAGTACCGGGCTGCTTCGGACGAGGCCGGGCGGCGCGCCGGGCATTTCATGGATGAGACCGGCAAACGTTTTCGCGGGTTCACTGACGGCACCGGCAAACAGGTCAAGCACTTCCGCGACGAGGCTGGGAACCTGATGGATGAGGCGAGCGGTTGGGCATCGCATAGCTGGCAGCAGGCCCGGGACAAGATGGGCGGCGCTCAGGACGCAATGCGTCAGGGTATCGCCGAGGGCAAAGCGAAGGCTACGCAAGCGACTCACGCGATGGGTGAGCAGGTGAATACGCTCAATCAGACCATCGTCAACCAGTTCCGCGATCAGCCATTGGTCGCAGGTGCTCTCGCCTTCGCTGTTGGAGCTGCCCTCGGGTCTGCCCTTCCCCATACCGAACAGGAAGATGAGTTGATGGGCGATGCGGCAGATGCCGTAAAGGCCCGGGCCGGCACGGAAGCCGAGCGCCTCTATGACGAGGGCCGCGAGCGGGCGGAGGCGCTTTATGACGAAGCCTCCGAGCGCGCCGGTCAATTGTACCAGGACGCTCGAGAGGGCGTGGCCGGCGCCAGCGAGACCAAGGATGACGCAAAGCGCTCGCAGTAAATCCTCATGGGCGGACTACCGGTCCGCCCATCTTTTATGGAGATCCCATGGCCGAGACAGTCAAGCCAATCGTGCAATCAGGCCGCGGTCGTCGCGCCAACGACCCGAGTAAAATTCCTCCGCGCGGTTGGAAGGACATTGTCTGGCGCATCTATGGTGACATTACCGAGAGCCGCGTCCTGCTGACAGCGGCGGGTGTCACCTTCTACTTGCTGTTATCATTGGTACCGACCCTGACCGCCTTCGTTTCGCTTTACGGGCTTTTCAACGACCGTGCGAGCGTGCTTGAGCACATCGAACTGTTGCGAGGGATTGTCCCTCCCGGGGCTTTGTCCATTGTCAATGAACAACTGGAGAGGTTGACCGCAGAAAGTGGCAACACGCTGGGCTGGACCCTGTTTGTGTCCCTAGCCATTGCGTTGTGGAGCGCCAGCGCCGGTGTGAAAGCCATGTTCGAGGCGATGAATGTTGCCTATCACGAGCAGGAAGAGCGGTCCTTCATCGCACTCAATGCAACAGCGCTTCTGTTTACGCTTGGCGGTGCAATAGCCGCCATGCTTGTGCTGACGGTCGTCGTCATCATGCCTCCGCTTGTACGGCTGCTGCCAGGTGAAGGCCTGGAGTGGATGGTTCGGATCGGTAGCTATCTGGCCATGTTAGTGGTGGTCTCGCTCATGATCGCTGCCCTGTATCGCTGGGGCGCAAGCCGGCATGATGCAAAGTGGCGCTGGATCACCCCAGGCGCGGTCGTCTCCGTTCTGGCGCTGGGCGCGGGATCTGTGGCGCTATCGTGGTACGTGGCCAATTTCGCTGACAACAACGCGACCTATGGTTCACTGGGCGCCGTCATCGGTCTGATGACTTGGCTTTGGATATCTTCGACGCTGGTTATCATAGGGGCCGTTCTAAACTCGGAGATCGAGCATCAGTCGATGCGGGACACGACAACCGGGGGATGGGCGCCAATGGGTGAGCGCGACGCGCATGTCGCTGACACCTTGGGCGAGCCCTGGCCAGATGATGCGGCCCCGCAACCGGCCTATCAGCGCGAACGCGAGCGCATTTCTTGGGGCGCGTTGGCCTTTGCCGCGCCGGCTGCATTGGTGTTGCTGGCCTCCGAGCGTCGGAGAGCGCGAGGGCAGTCGGGAGCAGCACAGGCAGGCGGCATCACGCCCACCAGTAGAGGGCAAAGGGACAAATGAAAAAGACTGCCCAGGCGGTCAGCAGGATGGCAGGCGCGCGCGAGGAAAACTTCCGACCGGCGTGTTGGCGCATTTCTGTTCGGCGTCGGCTGTCTTCGTCCACCGCCAGCGTAAATGGACGCAACTCGGCATTCCGATCGATCAGGGCGCTTTCTCGGTCACGCCAGTGCATGATGGCATGTTCAGCGGCTCGGAGCGCTGGCTTTGCCTCAAT
The DNA here is from genome assembly GCA_041939225.1 of Devosia sp. Classification (GTDB taxonomy): domain Bacteria; phylum Pseudomonadota; class Alphaproteobacteria; order Rhizobiales; family Devosiaceae; genus Devosia. The sequence goes on along the minus strand of JBGTUK010000029.1, from coordinate 2,930 downwards.
TATCAGAGCTGCACCGAGCAAGGCGAGGAACGGCGGTACTGTAAGGGTGAACGGGCCGTCCCATTCGCCAAAGGCAGCGCTCAATACAGATCCATAGGCTATGACGAGAAAGGATTGCGACGAAATCAGTGCATTCAGGCGAGTGTTGAGAAGAGTGATTTCGGCGCGGATTTCTCCGCGTATTCGGTCGAGTTCATCGGTTTTTGACATGTCGCTAGCGGTTGAGAAAATTGGTTTGTCCTGCCTGACCTAATTACATCCGGCGGCGAGGGTTCCTTTGAGGAGCCCCGATTTCTATTCCCGCCCGATCGGCTGGGTCCTGCCGTGATAAATTTCGCGTCTCGCGTCGCGCTATCGACGCGAAGCCATGCAAAGCTGCCGCTATGGCGGGACTTAAACCTGATTTGGCGCATTGGCCCGAAGCAGGCATGATCAGGACGCAAGAAGCCTGTGCTGGTGCATCGCCCGGCCGGAACACAGGGGCAAATCGAGTGGGCGGACAAAGGCAGGCAAACATGCCCGGCAACACCTTTCTTTCTCCAATGCTGGCCGCCGGCGCCATCCTGCTCAGTGTGGCTCTGCTGATCATGGGTAATGGCCTGCAGGTCATGCTGTTGCCCATTCGCGGCGGGCTGGAGGGTTTTTCTGCCTTTGAGGTTGGGCTGTTGGGGTCAGGCTATTTTCTCGGCTTCGTGGTGGGCTGCGTGCTGACGCCGCGCCTGATCATGCGCGCGGGGCATATCCGCACTTTTGCCGCGCTGGTTTCAATCGCTTCGGCGGCGGCGCTGGGTTATCCCATCGGGGTGGAATCCATGGTCTGGATTGCCCTGCGCATGATCACCGGATTTTGCCTGGCCGGCCTCTATCTGGTGGTGGAGAGCTGGCTCAATGATCAAGCGACCAATGAAACCCGCGGCGCGCTGATTTCGATCTATGTCACGGTCAATTTCACAGTTATCACGCTGGGGCAGATGCTGGTCACGCTGTTTCAGCCTGACAGCTTCGTGCTGTTTTCCATCGCTTCGGTGTTGGTGTCGCTAGCGGCGGTGCCAATCGTGATGACGCGCTCGAGCCAGCCGGCGCCGATTACCATCGTGCGGTTCCGGCCGGTGCGCATGTTTCGCCTGTCGCCGACCGGTACGGTTTCCATTTTTCTGATCGGCATGGCGACCGGTTCGTTCTGGTCGCTCGGGCCAGCCTATGCTAGCGCTGCCAGCGGCAGCATTCGCGATGCGGCATTGTTCATGAGTGCTGCCGTTCTGGGGGGCGCGGTACTGCAATGGCCAGCCGGCAAGATTTCCGACTCGGTGGATCGGCGCCAGGTGCTGATCGGGCTGGCTTTGTTTTCGATCGTTGCCGGTGGGACGCTGGTGGTTCTGCCCTATGCCACCTGGCTCTGGCTGGCCATCGGCTTTGCCTTCGGGGCCGGGCTCTTGCCCTGCTATGCCATTGCAGCGGCCCATATTTTCGACTTCGCCGATCGAGCCGATTATGTCGAGGTGTCCGCCGGCCTGTTGCTGATCAATGGCATCGGCTCGACGATAGGGCCCTTAGCGTCCTCGCTCAGTTTTGAATTGCTGGGCCCCGCCGGAATCTTCGTTACCAATGGCGTGGTGTTCGCCATTCTGGTGGCGTTCGTCACCGTGCGGCTGACGCGGCGAGAAGGCCTGCCAGAGGAGGAAAAGCAGAACTTCGATCTTGGGACCAGTGCCGCCGTTTCGGTGGTGGCTGACGAAGAAGCCATTCAGCTCAGCGATCTGGTGATCGAGGATCCCCTGGAGACCCAAACCGAAACCACAGACCCCGTTCACTGAGGGCTGGCACATGTCAAAGCTGTCAAATAAATCATACCAATGTCTGGTTCTTGCCGGGCAAAGCCGTTAGCTTGGCGCCACCTTCCAGATTCAAAATCTCCACAATCGAGACGATTCATGGCCGAGCCTACTCTCTTCGCCCGCTTCGTAGCCCTTGTCGGTGGCGCTGCCGTTGCCATCCGTCATGCGGGCGATGGTCCCAAACCGCATGCCTTCGGTACGACCCCGTCCATTCCTGATCCCAAGCCGCAGGGCAAGATTCCGACGCTGAAAATGCCGACGGCCAAAGGCTGGGAAGGCAACCACATGCCGACCCCGGCTGCCGGGCTCAAGGTCAATGCCTTTGCCCGTGATCTGGTGCATCCGCGCAATATGCATGTGCTGCCCAATGGCGATGTGCTGGTGGCCGAGTCCATGGGCGAGGAGGGGGCTGGCCCGCGCTCCATTTTCGACCATGCCATGCACGCGACTATGAAGCGGGCGCGGGCGGCGGGTAAAAGCCCCAATCGTGTCACTCTGCTGCGCGATGCGGATGGCGATGGCGTGGCCGAGGAGCGTCACGCCTATATCGAAAATGTCCGTCAGCCCTTTGGCATCGCGCTGATTGGCGACACGCTTTACGTTGGCGCCTCCGATGCGGTGCTGGCCTATCCCTATGTAGCCGGTGAGACGAAGATCACCACGCCTGGCAAGAAGATCATGGACCTGATCCCAGGTGGACACTGGACGCGCAATCTGATCGCGTCCAAGGACGGTTCCAAGCTCTATGTGGCGGTTGGTTCGCTGAGCAATATCGGCGACCAGGGGATGGCTGCTGAAGAGAACCGGGCCTGTATCCACGAACTGGATCTGGCGACAGGGAAGTCGCGCATATTCGGTTCCGGCCTGCGTAATCCGGTGGGCATGGCCTGGGAGCCCGAGGGCGGCCACCTCTGGACCGTGGTCAATGAGCGCGACGGTCTGGGCGATGAGACCCCACCCGACTATCTGACTTCGGTGGTCGATGGCGGCTTTTATGGCTGGCCCTATTGCTATTGGGACCGTGTTGTAGACGATCGCGTGCCGCAGGATCCGGCCAAGGTTGCAAGCGCCAAGCAGCCTGATTTTGCTCTGGGC
>JBGTUK010000028.1:0-17205 GCA_041939225.1 Devosia sp. | reverse complement strand
GACGTCATCGAAGGCACGCTGGCCAAGGGGTTTGGCGTGATGGGTGGCTATATTGCCGCCAATCGCTCGATCATCGATGCGGTGCGCTCCTATGCGCCCGAATTCATCTTCACCACCGCCCTGCCCCCCGCCCTCTGCGCGGCCGCCCGCGCCTCGATCGAGCACTTGAAGGGCAATGGCGAAGAGCGCCTGATGCATCAGCGGCAGGCGCGGCTGACCAAGGCGATCCTGGCCGATGCCGGCCTGCCGGTGATGGATACCGACACCCATATCGTGCCGCTGATCGTGGGCGATGCGCGGGCGGTCAAGGCGGCCAGCGACATGCTGCTCGACAAGCACAATATCTATATCCAGCCGATCAATTATCCGACGGTTCCCAAAGGCACCGAAAGGTTGCGCATTACCCCGACGCCGCTGCATAGCGACGAGATGATTTTCGAATTGCGCCACGCGCTGGTGAGCGTATGGACGAGCCTCGAATTGCCGCGCGAGCGGGCCGACGCGGCCATTACCGCCAGCAAGCTGACCAGCGGCGATCTGACCCTGCCAAGCCTGGGTGGTTGAACAGACGGCATTGCCGTCAGCAATTTTCAAAGCTCGTTCCGCACCGCACCAGGCATGCCGTAGCGCGGATCAACGCATCGGTCTCCGGTTTTGGACGTAGGGCGGATGGTCAATTGCCGACCCCATTAACGCCATTCATGTATGCCGCGAGCCATCCTTAAAGCCGCCGTACCGCAGATGGGTACCTGCATTAGGGCACAGCGATTTCCGGCGCGGTTTCTATTTGACGAATTACCTCGTGAGCCGAATTTTCTGCGCTCACGCCAGTTGTTTCCAATTTGAAGATTGTGCCGGCCTTTGGCGTAAATGACGGCAAGCTTGCGTTGATAAGCGCGGCGGTGGTGTCCGTTTCTTTCAAAAAGTCCTTCCGCGAGGGTGTTGCCACGCGTTCCGCCAGAACGATGGCCGAGCAGGTCAGTTGAACGACCGCTAGACGTCTTTTCGGGCGCGAGCGACGGCAATGATCTCGTCCGCTATGGCCTCATCGGCCTCGCCCTGTCCGACGGCAGCATGTGTGAAAACCAGATTCCATGATGGCGGTGTGAGGCTCGATGCTGCCTGAAATTCAGCCCTCCGAACTTGTGCCGCGAGCGGCCAAACTTCTGCAGGCAATGGGGTGGCGCCATCCTGCTCGATGACCCCAAAAATTGGATTGAGCCAGAGGTGGTTATGGATCAGCGGGCGTTCAGTGTGTTGGCTAGATGCTTCCCAATGGTCATCTTGCCGACACCAGCGGCTCCGACGAGGTAAATTACAGTGTTTGAAATGGCGTCGGTCTGCATTTTCTGAACCGGACAACTTCCATTACGGAACTGCAGGGGGTGTCTCAATCGGCCCTAACGGGAGCGGAGACACAGAGCTTGTTGCCTTCAGGATCGCGGGCATAAGCAACGTAGTGTGTACCTTCGCGTACACCCGGGAGGCCTTCGTCGGTCCCGCCTAAGGCCAGTGCCGCAGCGTGGAAGGCATCGACGGCAGCATAGTCTGGTGCAGAGAAGGCCAACATCGTTCCATTTCCGACGCTAGCGGGTTCTCGGTTGCAGGGCGGCGTCAGGCAGACCTTTGCACTTTCTCCCGTTCGTCCGTACCGCGTCCAAGTCGCGCTTGTTTCCTCCCGCACCGCACCCAAGGCAGCGAAGACAACATCGTAGAACGCAATAGAGCGATCCATGTCATTGGTTCCGATTGTGCAGTAGGCGATCACTCGACGCTCTCCATGAGGCATCATATTTCGATCATCAGATGGTCGCAGAAATCAAGATTAACGCTCCAGAAAACTGCCTGCAACCCCTGTAACCTAAGCAGTGCAGAAGTCAGGTGCGTATCTGGTTATGTCTGCTCATGACCGCCGCCTAGTAATAGCCGCCCGTCCGAAACCCACCCCGTTGCCGCCATTACCATTTTCGCAGCCCTTCTTCGGGTCACGCCGCTGGCGTGACCAGCCCTGCGGACCCGCTACCGCCATTCGAGCGTAGCGTTCATGGCTCTTGCCTTCGATCGCTCCACTGGAGCGATCGATCCTGCGGACCGGCTACGAAGTCAGTACGATGCGCATGAGGTCGGCGGTGTTGCGGGCGCCGAGCTTTTCCATGACGCGGGCGCGGTGGACTTCGATGGTGCGGGGGGAAATGCCGAGCTCGCGGCCGGCTTCCTTGTTGGACTGGCCATTGGTGATCAATTGCAGCACTTCGCGCTCACGCGGAGTGAGCTGGGAGAAACCGCGCACTTCGACGGGGCGGCCACCGGCCTGCATGGCGCCCAGATGTATATCCTTGCGCAAGGCGTCGCGAACGACAGTGAGCAGCAATTCGTTGTCGATGGGTTTGCTGAGCACATCGGTTGCCCCCAGCTTCATGGCGGTTACCGCAGCTTCCAACTGCGGTTCGTTGGCGAGCATGACAACCGGAGCGCCGTTGCGCAGCTCCTTGACCCGACGGAGCAGGCCCAGGCCATCTTCCTCGCCCTGGTTGAGATTGATCACCGCCACATCTGGCCGTCGGCGCTCCAGCGCTGCGCGAAAGTGCGCGGATGCAAGCGAAAAGATGGTCTGAAACCCTTCCAGACGAAACAGCACGCTGAGCGCTTCGCAGGTGCCCGGATCCGGATCGACGATATGGACGAGACGGTCTCGGTTGAGAAAAGCGTGATAGTAGGAGTGCGTATTCATGCCATAGCCCCTTTCCGGCAAGTTCGCTTCAGAAGCGGTCGCCAGGGCGCACAACATTCCGCATGGCGAAGGCACATTCGCTTCCGCCTCGCTGCACCTCTGCCCAGGTGTCCCGCAAGTGTAGTTTGCTCTAAGTGGTGGCGCCGTCCGATACGATGAATCCGTAGGATGGACTACCTAGATTATAGGTATATATTCACCTCTACCGCTGTCAATGACTTTATTCCTAGACGCACTGCCAACAAAAGGCCGGCATTGCTGCCGGCCCTTCAGACAGCAGTTCTGAGTCAGGCCTTGCCGCCGGCCCGGATGGCGTCACGAATTTCGGTGAGGAGCACCTCTTCCCTGGAGGGCGCCGGCGAAGCTTCGACCGGTTCCTTGGCGACCTCGCGCTTCATCGAGTTGATGCCCTTGATCACCATGAAAAGGACGAAGGCAATAATGATGAACTTGACCACGGCATTGATGAATAGCCCGATATTGAGCGTGGCCACGCCCGCTTCCTGCGCGACGGCCAATGAGGGCACGGCCACATCATCGGGGTTGGACAGCACGATGAACAGGTTCGAAAAGTCAATTCCGCCCAGCAACAGGCCAATCAGCGGCATGAAGATGTCATCGACCAGCGACGATACAATAGCCCCGAAGGCCGCACCGATGATGACACCGATGGCCAGATCAATCATGTTGCCCTTGACGGCAAAGTCCCGAAATTCTTTGAACACGCTCATTTAGACCCCCTTGGAATATTGCTGCCACCCTGCCGCGGCGAGAACTGCGTTGGATGAACAATCATCGATTGAAAGGCTTTTGGCGCAAAATGCAATGGTTCCAAGGGCGGTCTTGCACCGGGCCGGCCCGGAGCTGATAAGATCGAGACACCTCCAACCTGCCACTGTGCGTCCCAGATGAGCCTGCTCGACCACGATCCGATACAAGCCATTGCGCTGGCCATCGACCATATTCCGCAGGGCATCGCCGTGTTCGATGCTGGCTTGCGTCTGGTGACGTCCAACCAGCGCTATAACAGCCTGCTACACTTGCCTCAGGATCTGACCCGCCCCGGCTCGGCGCTGTTCGACATAGCCTTGTTCATGGCTGAGCGCGGCGATCTCGGACCCGGTGATGCCGCGCAACTGGCCATCGAGCGAATCAAGGAACTGACCGCAGCACCAACCAGTGTGACCCAGAGGCTGGGCAATGCCGGCCAGGCCCTGGAATTTCATTCGAGCCGGCTGCTCAATGGCGGGCTGGTGGTGAGCTTTTCTGACGTAACCGCGCGGGTGCGTGCCGAACAGCAGCTGGCACAGGTCAACCAGACCCTGGAGCGGCGGGTGGAGGAGCGCACCGCCGCGCTCAAGCAGGTTAATACCGAGCTCGAAGCGGCTCGCGCCAAGGCCGATGCATCCAATCACGACAAGACGCGATTCCTGGCGGCGGCCAGCCATGACCTGTTGCAGCCGTTGAACGCTGCCCGGCTCTACACCTCCACCCTGATCGAGCGCGCCAAAGCGACCGGCTTTGCCGAACTGGCCAATTCCATCGAAGCTTCGCTGACGGCGGTAGAAGATATCATGTCGGCGCTGCTCGACATCTCACGCATCGACAGTGGCGCGCTCAAGCCGGCGCCGGCGCCCATTCAGGTGCAGGACCTGCTCAAGAAAACCGAGGTCGAATTTGCCCCGATGGCGCGGGAGCGTTCGATCTCGCTACGGATCGTGGCCACCCGGGCCAGCGTAATGGCGGACCGCTCGCTGGTGGGGCGCATTGTGCAAAACCTGGTGTCGAATGCCATCAAATATACCCCGGTGGGGGGAAAGGTGCTGGTGGGGCTGCGCAAACGCGGCAATCGCTGGCGACTGGACGTCGTCGATACAGGCATTGGTTTCAACAAAGACCAGCACAGATTGGTGTTTGCCGAGTTTTCCCGGCTCGAACGCGGCGCGCGCATGGCGCAGGGGCTGGGCCTGGGCCTGTCCATCGTGCAGCGCCTGGTGACGGCACTCGGGTTGACACTGGAGCTGGATAGCCGCGAGGGCAGCGGCTCACGATTTTCGATTTATCTTCCTGCGGTGCGCAATGCCCGGCCGACCAGTCAACCAGAGACCGCGTCGCCAGAGCCCAGCTTTGGTACGCTGAGCATGAAAGTGCTGTGCGTGGACAATGAACGCGCCATACTCGAGGCCATGGAAGGATTGCTGAGCCATTGGGGCTGCGAGGTGCGCACGGCGCTCTCGCTCAAGCAGATTGATCGCGAGCAATTACTGGAAGGCTGGTATCCTGATCTGGTGCTGATGGACTATCACCTGGACCAGACCTCGGGCCTGGATGCGATCGAGTGGCTGCGGCACAATATAGGCGGGCATCTACCCGCGGCATTGGTGACGGCCGACCGCAGCCCTGCGGTGCGGGCGCTGGCTGAGGATCGCGGCATTGCCGTGGTCACCAAGCCGGTGAAGCCGGCTGCCCTGCGCGCGACAATCAGCGGCCTGGCCAATCAGGGCGGCGGCAAGCGCGGGGTCTGACCCGATTATATGCACTGTCAGCCGCCGCGCCAGGTCGGCTCGCTCATCTGTGGCAGATTGTAGAATTGGCGCACCACGTCCCAGCCTTCCCTGGCCGTATCGACCACGGTGAACAGGTCGGTATCGTCCGGGGAGATGGTGCCAGCCTCGGCCAGGGCCTCAAGATTGATAACCTTGGTCCAGAACTCCTTGCCGAACAGCAGGATGGGAATGCGGTCCATGCGGCCGGTCTGGATCAGGGTCAGGCTCTCGAAGAACTCGTCCAGCGTGCCGAAGCCGCCCGGGAAAACTGCAACCGTTCGGGCCCGCATCAGGAAGTGAATCTTGCGGGTGGCGAAGTAGTGAAAATTGAAGCTCAGATCCGGCGTCACGTAAAGATTGGGCGCCTGTTCGTGCGGCAGGACGATATTGAGCCCGATCGAGGGCGCGCCCATATCGGCCGCGCCGCGATTGCCCGCTTCCATCACGCCCGGCCCGCCTCCGGTGGTCACGACATATTCCTTGTAGTCCATCGAGGCGGCGGTCTGCGAGGCGAATTGAGCGAATTTGCGCGCCTCGTCATAATAGCGCGACGCGGTCTCGAGATTTCGGCGCTGGGTTTCGTTCTTGGCTGCCCAGGCCGGCTTGCCTGGTTCGGGAATACGCGCGCCACCAAACAGCACCACTGTCGAATTGATGCCATGTTCGCGCAGGCGGAATTCGGGCTTGAGATATTCGAGCTGGAAGCGCACCCCCCGCGTATCTTCCGAGGTCATGAACTCGTCGTCGGCGAAGGCCAGCCGATAGGCTGCGCTCCGCGTCTGGGGCGTGTCGGGCGCCTTGCGCGAGACGGCAATATCCTCGCTTGAGGTGCGCAGGGATGTCGGATGACGACGTTTAGACAAGACAAACTCCCGGTTGGCTGGCGCGCCACATTTCAGCGCCCATTTCCCTGCTGGCTGGTGCAGCGCAGCAGATGACCATTCTAGCCGCAAGGGCCTAAGAAGGGCATAACCAGCCGGGGAGGATCGGGCAAGGGCAGCTCGGTTGTTCAGCTTCCTGGGCGTCATTCAGCCTGACTATTGCCGTGATGTCGCGGCGCCGGGATGCTTCCCCGACGCCGCACCTGATTTCAAACCGCGCTCGTTTGAGCAGGTAGAATGTTCTGGTTGAGGTGAAACACATTGTTGGGATCGTAGCGCCGCTTCACTTGCTGCAACCGCTGAAGGGTCGCGTCCGGATAGGCATCGCGAATGCGGGCTGCGCCGTCGTCAGCAAGGAAGTTGACATAGGCGCCCCGAGCGTTCGAGCACAGCACTTCCCAGCACTTCCCAACCCAGGCGTGGTTTTCGGCGACGGCGCCGGGCTGGTCCATGGCGAGAAACGCAACCATCACCGGCGCACTGCGATGGGCAAAGGCTGTCGCGCCGACAGGTATGCGCGCTGCCGCACCGCCCAGCACGCGAACCTGAATCATGCGCATGAGCGCCTGGTTTTGCTCGATGAGCTTGAGCATCTCCTCGGCCTGCCCAAGATCGACGTCGTCGATGAAGCTTGTGCGGATCGAGACTGCAAGGCGCATGTCGGGGTCCTCAGGAATATACATCGAGCTCATCGAAGTCGGGCCGACCAGATCGGCGATCGGGGTGGCCAGCGCCCGGAACGGGGCGAGGACCCGGGCGGCTTCCGCAGCCGGCCCCGCATATGCCATCATTGCCATGATCACCGTTTTTCCGATGATACCGGCGGGCAGGAACGGCAGCGGCGGGGCCGGCGTGACCATGACGATCGTGGAAAGCTCGTCAGGGGCAGACTTGGCCGCTGCGATGAAGCCAGCCAAAACCTCGGCGGTGGCCGGGAGCAGGAGCGGTCCACCGGTGAATTCGGGCAGCGGATGGAGTCGGTATTTGAACCGCGTCACGACGCCGAAATTACCTCCCCCGCCCCGCAGGGCCCAGAAAAGGTCTGCATGGTTCTTCTCGTCAGCGACGACAATTTCACCGTCGACAGTGACGATTTCGGCGGCAAGGAGGGAGTCGATGGTTAGGCCGTGCTTTCGAACCAGATAGCCAATGCCTCCGCCCAGCGTCAAACCGCCGATGCCGACTGTTGCTGCGTCACCGAAGCCGACAATCACCTTGTGCTTCTCGGCCTCTCTCGTCACCTGTCCGGCGGTAAGGCCGGCTCCAGCCCAGAGCCAGCTTTTGTCGTCGGCGAATTCTAGAGCGTTGATATCGCGAAGGTCGATGACAATGCCGTTGGCACAGGAACCGAAGCCGCAAGTGGAATGCCCCCCGCTGCGAACGGCGATTTCGAGGCCCTGCTCCTCGGCGAAATACACCGTTGCGGCAACGTCCTGCGCGTCGGCAACGCGCACGATCAATGCTGGCCGACGGTCCCAGTTGGTGTGGGCAATCGACCGCAGGTTGTCATAGTCGTCATGGTCAGGTCTGATAAGGCGGCCTTTGACCTGCTGCATGAGCGGGCGCAGAGGAATGGTGATGCCATTTGGCAGATTGAGAATCGGATGGAGTTGGTCGTGCATGTCGTGTCCCTGTCTGGTAGCCGGGCCAAATGACGCGGTCTGCGGCCGGCCCCTGTCTGTGTCGGTGCGGCCGGTCCGAGCTCAGACACATCGACGGCGCATGGCGTTGCGCATGCCGGCGCGCAGGCCCCTCCGGCCCTACTAGAAGGGTTGGAGGGGCCGAGCCGGGTCATCCGCAGTGTGTGTCGAGTTGCTGGTGACGTTTCCGCACAATCGCTGCAGGCACGGGTAAGCGGGTCGGCAGTGATCGGAGGTCAAATAAGGCAGGGCACTTGCATGTGCCTGCTAAATCCAGCTGCACGAATTCATAAAAGAATGCTAAAAGACAGGTGTCGCGCCGGGTGATATTGACGGCCCCCGGCGCGTTGCTGGAGAACGACGTCAATCATGCCGCGCGCCCTTCACCCGCATACCCCGCAAGCCGAGCTCGCTACGCTACACGCGTCCGGGATCACGTTGCCTGGATCGTGTGTCCTGTCTCCAGAGATTGCTGCCTTTTGCCAGAGCGGCATTAGCGTAATTGTCGCCCTTGGGGGTGATGCGTCGAGCCTTCTGACGGCCTTTGCGTGTGGTTGCCGAATACTCGATGACGGCCAACTTCGCATTCTTCTTCACTGCTCGGGCAATGAGGCGCTGCTGAGTTCGGCGGTTTCAGGCACTCCCGTGGCAGCAACATTCAGCCGGCCCATCACCCATCGCTCCATCCAGGTGAAAGGCGTTGCCTCTGGTCGGGCGGCGCTGGAAGACCTAGACCGAGCGGCGGCGCTCGATCAGATGGCCGGACTCGATCGAGAGCTTCGAGAAGTAGACTATCGTGCGCGGTTCACCGCCGCCTTCTGTCGTGTGGTCGCGGAGAACCTGGCAGGCATCGACATCCAACCTCAATCCGTATTCGCCCAGACCCCGGGCCCTGGCGCTGGCGCGGAATTGAGATAGTGATGCTGCGCTTGCCGGAAATCCGGAACTGCCTGGAAGGCATCGTTCCCTCGATCCTAGCCACGGCGGATCAGGAAGGCACACCAAATGTGTCACTGATCTCACACGTTCAATATGTCGATCCGGACCACGTCGCGCTTTCCTATCAGTTCTTTAACAAGACCCGGCGCAACCTGCTTTCAACCAGACAGGCGAGCGTGCTGGTGGTTGATCCCGACACCAATGGCCAGTACCGGCTGGCGCTGGACTATCTCGAGACCCAGACCAGCGGTCCGCTGTTCGAGACAATGCGCGCCAAGCTGGCCGGCATTGCGTCTCACAGCGGAATGCAGGGCGTGTTCCGCCTTTTGGGTTCGGACGTATTCAGGGTACGCAGGATTGAATCCGTAGCGACCGAAACGATCGAGCGACCGATTTATCGAAACCTCCTGGTGGCGGCGCGCCGCAGTTGCGAACAGATTTGCCGATCCGTCGAAATGGGAGACCTGTTCGACGACCTGCTTGCCGGCCTGCAGCAGCATTTCGGGATCGAGCATTCAATGATCCTGATGCTCGATCCCGAAAGGCAGATTCTTTATACGGTGACTTCACGCGGATACCCCTTCTCGGGTATCGGGTCCGAAGTCAGACTTGGCGACGGGATAATCGGCGTTGCCGCGGCCCAACGGGTGCCGATCCGCATTGGCCACATGTCCTCGCAATACTCCTACGGTACGGCAGTGTTCGACACCGCACGCGCCGCGGGGCTGGAATGGGAGCGCTCGACGGAGATCGCTTATCCTGGACTGGCAACTCCGCAAAGCCAGATCGCTATCCCCATACTGGGTGAGGAGGGGACTTTGGGCGTGCTCTTTGCTGAAAGTCCCGAGCCGAACCAGTTTGGATATGACGAAGAGGATGCGCTTACTCTGGTCGCCCAATTGCTCTCGGCAAAAATCGGCCTGCTTCAGAAAGACGAAGTGTCCGAGCGCGCCGCTGCCCCGCCGGCGACGCCATGTCCGACCGACAAGGAAGTCCGGGTCCGCCATTACACCGTCGATGACACCGTCTTTGTGGATGGCACTTACCTGATAAAGGGCGTGGCCGGCGCAATCGTCTGGAAATTGGCGCGGGAGCATGCCGAGACGGGAAGAATTGACTTTACCAACAGAGAACTCCGCCTGGATCCCACGTTGCGGCTTCCCGACTTCATCGACAATCTGGAAGCCCGTTTGGTTCTGCTGCAGCGCCGCCTGCGCGAACGTCATACAGCTATTTCGATCGACAAAAGCGGGCGGGGCCGATTTCGCTTCCTGGTTGAGGGCAAGCTGATCCTCGAAGAAAACTAGTCAGGCACCGATCTGTACCGGCCTGTGTCATCTGCTCTTGCATCCAAGCGGAGAAATCCGCATATAGGCGGCGGGAGGTTGGCGCGGACGTGTTCCTCGCCAACCGGGTCAGGTCCGGAAGGAAGCAGCCCCAACGAGATCCTCACGGGTCGATGCCAGCCTCCTACTCATTTCCCTGTTCAGAAGCGGGCATCCAGCGGCGCAATATTGGCAATGGCCTTTTGCGAGATGGATCGGCATGCCCTATGTTCCGGGCATGACCAATGCCAGATTCCCCAGCAAGAAGGACAAGGACAGGCCGCATGGCTGACACTCAGACCACGCCCTATCTGGTCCTGGCCCGCAAATATCGCCCGCGCGACTTCTCGACACTGGTCGGGCAGGACGCGATGGTGCAGACGCTGGGCAATGCCTTTTCGCAGAACCGCATCCACCACGCCTTCATTTTGACCGGCGTGCGCGGCGTGGGCAAGACCACCACAGCCCGCATTCTGGCGCGCGCTTTCAACTATGAAGACGAAACCGGCCGCCATCCCACCTTGGAACTGGAGACCGAAGGCGCCCATTGCCGCGCGATCATCGAGGGGCGGCATGTCGATGTTGTGGAGATGGACGCGGCCTCCAACACTGGTATCGGCGATATTCGCGAGATCATCGACTCGGTGAAGTACGGGCCGGTCTCGGCCCCCTACAAGGTCTATGTGATCGACGAGGTGCACATGCTCTCGACGGCGGCCTTCAACGGGCTGCTCAAGACGCTGGAAGAGCCACCGCCTTATGTGAAGTTCATTTTTGCGACCACCGAAATCCGCAAGGTGCCGGTGACCATCCTGTCGCGCTGCCAGCGTTTCGATCTGCGGCGTATTCCGGCCGATGTGATGTCGGCCTATCTCGAAAAGATCCTGGGCCAGGAAGGCATCGGCTTTGAGCCGGACGCGCTGGCGATGATCGTGCGGGCCGGTGAAGGCTCGGCGCGCGACTCCCTCTCGCTGCTCGATCAAGCCATTGCCCATGGCAATGGTTCGGTGAGCACGGCGACGGTCAAGGCGATGCTGGGCTTGGGGGATCGGGCGCGGATCATCGATTTGTTCGAAGATTTGATGGGCGGACGGATCGCCGAGGCCCTGAGTGCACTCAAGGAACTTTATGACCTTGGCGCCGATCCGCAGACCCTGCTTGCGGATCTCGCCGAATTCACCCATCTGGTGACCCGCATCAAGGTGGTGCCCGCGGCGGCGGATGATGCCTCGCTGACCCCGGATGAGCGGACGCGCGGTGCCGACCTGGCGCAGCGCCTGCCGATGCGGGCGCTGACCCGGGCCTGGCAGATCCTGTTCAAGGGCAATGAGGAAACCGGGCGGGCCGGCAATGCGCTACAGGCGGCCGAAATGACGCTTATACGCCTGGCCTATGCGGCCGATCTGCCCAGCCCGGACGATGTAATTTCCAAGCTCACCCAGCAAGGCAGCCTGCCCTCGGGCGGAGGCAGTGCGCCGCCTGCGCCGCGCGGACCATCTGGCGGCGCGTCCGCGATGCGCGCCGAAGCCGTGCAGACCAGCCCAACGCCGGCCTCCGTTGCCGCGCCTTCCCCAGCGGTACCGGCATCGCGGCCACAGGCCATTGCCCAGCCGGCGCTCGCCACGGTGGCGTCCTACAAGGACCTTATCGCGCTGGCCGCTGCCAAGCGCGACGTGCTGGTCAAGCTGGCACTTGAAAGCCAGATGCGTCCGGTCTCGTTCGAGCAGGGCCGGATCGAGGTCGCCTTGAGCGATGGCGCCGACCCCGGCATTATCTCTACGCTCTCGGCGCGCCTGCAGGCCTGGACCGGGCAACGCTGGCTGGTGATGGTCTCGACCAAGGCGCCTGAAGGACTGACCATCCGGCAGGAGAAAGAGCAGCGCAAGGAAGCGGCCACGGCCGCTGCGCACGACGATCCACTGGTCAAAGCCATATTGGAAACATTTCCCGGCGCCAAGCTGGTGAACGTGACGGTGCGCGACGGTGAAGCCACGCCCGCCGAACTGGCTCCGCCCCCATTTGAAGAGGACGACGAATGAAAGACATCATGGGTATGATGAAGGCCGCCGGCGAGATGAAGGCCAAGATGGAGGCCATGCAGGCCGAATTGGCGGATCTGGTGGTTGAAGGGCGCTCGGGCGGCGGCATGGTCAGTGTGTCGCTGAGCGGCAAGGGCGAGATGAAGGGCATCAAGATCGATCCTTCATTGCTCAAGCCGGAAGATGCCGAGATGGTCGAAGACCTGATCATTGCCGCCTTCAACGACGCCAAGGGCAAGAGCGAAGCGGAAGCCCAGCGCAAGATGGCGGATGTGACGTCCGGCCTGCCGATCCCTCCGGGCATGAAGCTGCCGTTTTAGGCTCGCCCCGCTGTGGCCTCCGGCGGACCTGAAATTGAACAATTGATCCAGCTCCTGGCGCGTCTTCCTGGGCTCGGCCCGCGCTCGGCACGACGAGCGGTGTTGCATCTGATCAAGAAGAAAGAGCAGCTCATGCTGCCCCTTTCGGCTGCCTTGGACCGCGCCGTGCTCGCGGTCAAGAGCTGCGAGGTGTGCGGCAATGTCGACACCTCCTCACCCTGTTCGATTTGTGCCGATCCGCGACGCGGAGAGAGCGGGATTCTGATCGTCGTGGAAGACGTGGCCGATCTCTGGGCGCTGGAGCGCGCCGGGGTGGGCCAGGTGCGCTATCATGTGCTGGGGGGCGTCCTATCGCCTCTCGATGGTGTGGGACCGGATGACCTCAATCTCGAGGGCCTGATCGCGCGGGCGCACGACTATTCCGAAATTGTTCTGGCCATGAATGCCACGGTCGAGGGGCAAACAACCGCCCATTACATTACCGATCGCCTGACGGGGACGAGTATTCGCGTGACCCGGCTCGCCCATGGCGTGCCGGTGGGAGGCGAACTGGACTATCTCGACGAAGGCACATTAAGCCAGGCACTTAAAGCGCGGACCGTGATCTAACCAAGCCTGCCGCCCTCCCCTACCGGGGAGGGATGAGGTCTGGCAGGCAAAATATTGCTCGCCTAGTGCAGATGCGGGTCGAATTCCTCGCTGCCGTGCCAGGCATTGTCATCGTCGACCGGGCCGTCCTCGTCTTCCTCATAGAACAGCTCTTCGCCGATCAAGGCATCGCGCGCATCAGTATCGTCAGGCGACAGGGCGTCGAGGTGATCAGCCGGGTCTGACGACATGGCGGCGTCGATATTGCCCGTTTCTTCGGTGTTATCGAGATCGCGTTGCAATTCGGCGATGGCACGATCAAGTTCCTCGAGCATGTAGGCCGGGTCCTGACCGCCGAAGTCACCGCTTTCGCGCTCAGCGGCCTCATGACGCATCTCCCATAGACGTGCCAAACGATCCCGTGCCGGGCGGTCATCGCCATAGAGCAGATCCTCGATCTCGCTCTGGCTATAGGGCTGAGCAATGCCCGGGGTATCGGCGTTGTCGAAATTGGTCTCCTGGGGCACGAGGCTGCCCGGATGATGGTGATTTTGTACCATGTGGGGTCTCCCGTTTTAAGCCACATAACCGGAACGCAGGGAAACCCAGAGAGTTCGTCTACCAATACCGATTGTGAACGGAACCGGAGATCGACCAACATGGCATTGCGCAAGGGATCGCCAGTGAAATGGAACTGGGGCGCGCATGAAGCGCGCGGCAAGATCGTGGACACCTTCACCAGCAAGGTCAGCCGAAAAATAAAGGGGACAGAGGTGACCCGGGAGGCCAGCAAGAAGGAACCTGCTTACCTCATCGTCCAGGATGACGGTGGCCGAGTGCTCAAGAGCCGCAGCGAGGTCGAGCGGGCGGACTAGTTGAGGTCGCCCGGTTCCTCTTTGACTAGGCGCAAGGTGGGGACATCGTCCGTGCCGCCATCCCATTTTGCGGGTATGGCCTTGCTGGCCTTGGCGCCAAGTTCGCGCAGCATCTCGACCTGACGCACGACATTGCCACGGCCGCTGGAAAGCTGGTTGCGCGCCTCGTCAAAGCTGGTGCGGGCCTTGTCGAGATGACCGTCGAGCTTGTCCATTGTGCCCAGAAAACTGGCGACCTTGTCGTAGAGCTGGCCGGCTCGCTCGGCGATCTCTTCGGCGTTCTGGTGACGTTTTTCGATGTCCCAGACATTGCGGACCGTGCGCAGCACCGTCATCAGGGTCGTTGGCGTGGTGAGCATGACGCCCTTGCCCATGCCGAACTCCACCAGCTTGGGGTCGTGCTGGATGGCTGTTGCCAGGGCAGACTCGATGGGCACGAACATCATTACGTAGTCCAGGCTGGACTTGGCGGCGCGATGATAGGTTTTGTCGCCGAGCGTTGTGATGTGGCTGCGCACCGAGGTGATATGGGCGCGCAAGTGCTGGTCGCGATCTTCTTCGGGACAGTTGACGAAGGCCTCGAACGCGGTGAGCGAGACCTTTGAATCTATAACCAACCGATCACCATTGGGCATGAGGATCTCGACGTCAGTGCGAACGCGCTGACCTTCATCGCCGGTGTGGCTTTGCTGCGTGAAAAACTGCTCACCCTCCCGAAGCCCCGATTGTTCGAGGATGGTGGAGAGGATCATCTCGCCCCAAGCCCCCTGGGTCTGCGAATTACCCTTAAGCGCCCGGGTGAGGTTTTGCGCCTCGGTGGTAATTTGCAGATTGCTTTCAGCCAGTGCGCGGATGCGCTCGCCCATGGCGGAGCGGTCTTCAACCAGGTTCTTGTGGAACTCGGTGATCTTGTCCTGCAGCGGCTTCAACAGCGTATCGACCTGCTCGCGGTTCTGCTTGGTGAAGGTCTCACCATGAGTGCGCAGTACATCGCCAGCGATGGATTTGAACTCGTCGGTCATCTGCTGGCGCGCTTCCATGAAACGCTTCAAATTCGCCTCGTTCTGGCGCGCCTGCTCGTCGAGCCGCGTGCGCATGGCCGCCAGTTCGGATTGCAGTCCACCAGACTTTTCACGCTCGGTGTCGAGCAAGTCGGTGGCGCGTTCACGGTCCCGCTCAAGTTGGGTTTCAAGGTCCCGGATGCGCGTGTCACGGAAGGCGACCTGTTCGAGAAAGCTCGACTTGAGCCCTTCTGCGGCTTCGCGGGCCTGTTGCTCGGCCCGGGCTGCGTTGGTGCGGGCCGATGTGACAAGCCAGACGACCAGTAGCCCTATCGCGGCCAGCGCGGCAGCCAGCAGAACCATGGCGGTGGTGACGGGGAACTGGCCCAAGGTAAACAATGTTATATCGAGATCTTGCATGAGGTGAGCTTAATGCGATTCTGCTGTTCGCAAAATGTTCTGCTGCCACGCTGGATTGAACAGGGCCGGAGTTGACCCGAGGGCCGGAAATCGCCATATCGGGGTCAATCCTTTTATCGCCGGACTTTTCTGCCATGGCCGTACGCCCCATTCTGATCATTCCCGATGCACGCTTGCGTGCCGTTGCCGACCCGATCATCGAGGTCGACGACGAGATCAAATCGCTGGCCAAGGACATGCTGGACACCATGTATGACGCTCCGGGCATTGGCCTAGCCGCCCCGCAAATAGGGGTCATGAAGCGCATCGTGGTGATGGACCTGGCCGGAGAAGGCGAGCCGCCGGCACCATTGGTGATGATCAATCCCGAGATCACGGCATTTGGCGACCAGATGCAGGTGACCGAGGAAGGCTGCCTCTCCATTCCCGAGCTTTACTACGAGGTTGAGCGGCCCAATGACGTGACGGTGACCTACACCGATCTCGAAGGGAAGGAAGTGGTGAAAGAGGCCGAAGGCAAGCTGGCCGTATGCATTCAGCATGAGCTCGATCACCTCGATGGCGTGCTATATATTGATTACCTCAGCCGCCTGAAGCGCGATCGCGTCATCAAGAAATTCGACAAGGCCGCCAAGCGCGCCGCGGGCTGACCGGCCACACCGCCGCACGGACACCAGGGAGTTTGCCCCATGCGCGTTGTCTTCATGGGCACGCCCGAGTTTTCCGTTCCCACGCTGACCGAGATTGTCTCAGCCGGGCATGAGGTGGTGGCGGTATATACCCGCGCGCCAAAACCTGCGGGGCGCGGTCAGGCCGAGCGCAAGAGCCCGGTGCATGAGGCAGCTGATGCCTTCGGTATTCCAGTGTTCACGCCGCGCTCGCTCAAGGGCGCTGACGAGCAGGCCCAGTTCGCAGCGCTGGAGGCCGAGGTCGCGGTTGTCGTGGCCTATGGGCTGCTGCTGCCTAAACCCATTCTCGAGGCGCCTGAACATGGATGCCTTAATCTGCATGGCTCGCTTCTGCCGCGTTGGCGTGGGGCCGCGCCCATTCAGCGCGCCATCATGGCTGGCGACAAGCAGACCGGCATTGTCGTGATGCAAATGGATGAAGGGCTCGATACCGGTGCGATGGGGCCGACCGAGGTTATCCCAATCGCGCCCGACATGACTGCGGGCGAGTTGCACGATCAGATGATGCGGCTGGGCGCCGACCTGATGGGCCGGGCGCTGGCGGCGCTGGAGCGCGGGAGCCTGGATTTCACCCCGCAGCCCAAGAGTGGCGAGACCTACGCGGCCAAGATCGACAAGGCCGAGGCTCGGATCGATTTTGCCCGATCGGCCGAAGAGGTTCACAACCTGATCCGGGGTCTGTCGCCCTTTCCTGGCGCCTGGTTCGAAATGGAACTCGGTGGCAAACCCCAGCGGATCAAGGCGCTGCGCTCAAGCCTGGCTGCTGGTGAGGGAGCACCGGGCTCACTTTTGAACGACGACCTCACGATTGCCTGCGGCTCTGGCGCGGTGCGTCTTGCCCAGGTACAGCGCGAGGGCAAGGGCGCCTTGGATGCAGCGACATTCCTGCGTGGCGCCGGGACGCTGCCCTCCAAAGTGACCTGATGCCGCGCTACAAGCTCACGATTGAATATGACGGGACCCCCTTCTCCGGCTGGCAGCGGCAGAAGGACCGGATCAGCGTGCAGCAAGCATTGGTTTTTGAACCATTCTTCTACGGGCACACCTTCGCCCCATTTGCGCATCACTTCGATATCCGTTCCGTTCGGCACAACGTCTCCCCAACGGTAAGAATTAAGCATGATATCGCGAATTTCTTGCGCTTCTTCCCACGTAATCGAAACGATATCCGCTGAACGTCCGAGTCCTTCGCCTGAAGCTGCCGCCAAGTT
>JBGTUK010000027.1:0-17903 GCA_041939225.1 Devosia sp. | reverse complement strand
AGAACGTCGAGCTGGGCCTGGAGGCGCGCGGCGTGCCGCAGGCCGAACGCGCCACGCGGGCCGAGGCGGCCATCGACCTCATCGGGCTGGCCGGCTTCGAGGGTGCGCTGCCGCGCGAGCTCTCCGGTGGCATGCGCCAGCGTGTGGGCATTGCCCGTGCCCTGTCGCTGCGTCCGGAGTTCATCATTTGCGACGAGGCGGTTTCGGCACTGGACGTTTCGATTCAGGCCCAGATCATCAACTTGTTGCTCGATCTTCAGGATGAGTTTGACCTCTCATATTTGTTCATTGCTCATGATCTGGCTGTGGTGGAGCACATCAGTGATCGAGTGGCTGTGATGTATCTGGGGCGGGTCGTGGAACTGTGCCGATCCGAGGACCTGTTCGCCAATAATCTGCATCCCTATACCGAGGCGCTGCTTTCAGCCATTCCCGTCGCCGACCTCGACAAGAAGAGCGAGCGGATTGTCTTGCAGGGCGACGTGCCCAGCCCTGTCAAACCACCCTCAGGGTGTCCCTTCCATCCGCGCTGCCCCAAGGCACGCGAAATGTGCAAGACCGAGGTGCCCCAGCTCAAGCGCTACACTGTTGATGGTCAGGACCATTTTGCAGCCTGCCATCTCATCGACTTGCCGGAAGCGACGGATGTGCCCGCCGCGATCCCGGCCTGATCCTGCAACCTGGAGACGGAATTGTCCGCACTTTCCAAGATTACGGGCGTGCTGCCCGCCCTAGTGACCCCGTTCGACGAGAACCAGTTGTTTGACGAGGGACGTATGCGCTCAATCGTCGATTTCCTGATCGGGCGAGGCGTCAATGGCCTCTATGTGACCGGCAGCACTGGCGAGGCGTTCATGATGTCGCCCGAAGAGCGCAAGCAGGTGCTCGAGGTGGTCGTCGACGAAGTCAGGGGCCGCGTACCCGTGATTGCCCATGTGGGGGCTATCAGCACGCATCTGTCTGCTGATCTGGCGCGCCATGCCGAAAAGACCGGTGCTGACGCGCTGTCCGCCGTGCCGCCCTTCTATTGGGGTTTTTCGCAGGACCAGATCCTTTCCTATTACACCGACATCACGGCGGCGACCGGCCTGCCCATGTGCGCCTATAATGTGCCGCTGGCGGGCTTGTTCGGCTTCGATATGATCAAGCGACTGGCCGAAATTCCAGGTGTGGAGGGAATCAAGTATACCGCGCCGACCCATCACGAGATCATGCGAATAAAGGCCGAGATTGGCAGGGATTTCGTGATTTATTCGGGTGCGGACGAGATGGCGATGTCTGGTCTTTCCTTCGGTGCCGACGGCATTATTGGCAGCTTCTATAATGCCATGCCGGAAGTCTTCTTAGCGCTCTATGCCGCGTTCAAGGCTGGTGACATGGACACGGCCAAGGCACTGCAGGAAGTGGGCAATGCCGTTATCTTCTTCTCGCTGACCCGCAATCCTATCGCTGCGATCAAGCGGACGATGGCCTGGCAGGGCGCCGATGCCGGCTACTGCCGCAAGCCCTTTGGCAATTTCTACGATGTCGCCTCAGAGGAAAAGCTCAAGGAAGAGTACCGTGCCTTCCGCGCCGAACGTGAGCTCACCGGCGTCAATTTCCTGGACGCGATCTGAGATTTGGGGCCGCGTCGAGGGCGTCTGACGCCAACAGATTCTGACCCCACGCAGCGGTGCGCGGGGTCTTTTTTTTGGCATCATGAACTCATATACGCCGCAACATCGGCGCGGGCAGCATCGACAAGCGTGCGGGCGGTGTCGTGAAAGAGGGCCTGGCGCTGCGCCGTATCGAGGCCCACCTGACGCGCTCCCCGCTTCATGCCGCGCAACTGTTCGTAGCGGATAAAGGTCATCCGGGAGTCGCAGTGGCCCAGGGCCAGGGTCTGGTTGGTTTCAGTCAACAGGCTCCATGCGCGGCCGAAGGCGATGTATTTGCCACGCATCGGACCGATCATATCATCGCTCCCATACATGACCCGGTCTGCGCCGACACCGGAATAAAGGGCGTCAAAGGCGTCGGATTCGCAAACGCTTGACGTGTCATACCAGACATTGGGCAGGTCCCGGATCTGGGTGGCGGCCTTTTCAATGGCCCATGCGGAGTAGGAGCGCGCGCAATGCGCCAATATCCAGCGAACGCGCGGATAGGCCTGGCTCAGACGGCGCATTTGGTGAATGTTGACCGGATCGGCGATGGCTTGGCGCTTAGAGAGATGCATCATCACGATCAGGCCCAGTTTGTCGGCCAGTGCGATTTGATGCTCGGGCAGAAAGTCTGTGATCGCCGCGTCGGCGCGGTCAGCATTGGTCGCGTAGACGAGATAGGGCTTTAACCCGATGGCGCCCGTCTGCCGCAAGGTCGTGAGAATCTCACCTTCATCCATGCCGGGATGCACCAGCATGAGCGCGGCGCAGTTTTGAGCTTTGGCTGCTTCCTCTGCCACATAGATGTTTGAGGCGGCAAAGTCGCATTGGCCCGCAAAGGGGAAGGGGAAAGCCAGGCGCTCCACCTGTCGGCCGGGCATCAGTATGCGGTCAATCTCATCGGCGAGGGCATTGGTTACTTCGGGGAAATGCTTGCCGATGGTGGCGGCATAGGGTCCGGTTTCCTTGTCCGGGTTTAGGTTAAATGCCCAGCGGTAGATATGGGTATGGATGTCGAACACCTGCGCGGGCACGAAATCGTCCAGCTCCTCAGTCCAGATCTGGCGGTCGAGATCGGTCAACTCAAACTGGCGCATATGTCCCTCATTGCGCTTGATATATTATGTTACACTGATAACATAATAAGCAAACACCGGGAGAGCGTTGGCATGGGGCGGGGGCAAGATTTATGGCGGCGGGCCAAAACCGTCATTCCGGGCGGTAATATGCTGCTCTCCAAGCGCCCTGAAATGTTCCTGCCGGAGCACTGGCCTGCCTATTTCAGCAGGGCCAAGGGATGCCGGGTGTGGGACCTGGATGACCGCGAACTGATCGACATGACAATAATGGGTGTCGGCGCCAATACGCTGGGCTATGGCGATGATCGCGTTGACACGGCAGTGCGTCAGACGATTGATCTGGGCAACATGTCGACGCTCAATGCACCCGAAGAGGTCGCACTGGCTGAGCGGCTGATCGAATTGCATCCCTGGGCCGATATGGCCCGGTTTGCTCGTACCGGTGGCGAGGCCGATGCGATTGCCGTGCGTATTGCTCGGGCCGCATCCGGGCGTCCGGGTGTCGCCATTTGTGGCTATCACGGGTGGCATGACTGGTATCTCGCGTCCAATCTTGGCGCGACGGACAGCCTGTCGGGGCATCTGCTTCCCGGGTTGGACCCCGCGGGCGTGCCGAGGTCGCTCAGGGGCACCGTCTTTCCTTTCCCCTATAACGATTTGCCAACTCTGGAAGCGCTGGTTTCCCGAGAAGAGATTGGCGTGATCATGATGGAGGTCTCGCGCAATTTCGAGCCGCCGCCGGGTTACCTTGAGGCGGTTCGCGGGCTAGCAAGCGCTCATAACGTCGTGCTGATCTTTGATGAGTGCACGTCTGGCTTCCGCCAGAGCTTGGGTGGGCTACACAAAACCTATGGGGTCGAGCCGGATATGGCCGTGTTTGGCAAGGCGCTGGGCAATGGCTATGCCGTCACGGCCGTCCTGGGGCGCCGCGCCATCATGGAGGCCGCGCAAGCGAGTTTTGTCAGTAGCACCTTCTGGACTGAACGCATTGGTTCGGTTGCGGCCCTCGCCACGCTGGACGCGATGGAAGCGGATCAATCCTGGGATACGATTACCAATGTGGGACGGGGGATCACGAGGCGTTGGCATGACCTGGCCGCCCATCATGGGTTGACCATTTCCTCATCAGGGCTGCCAGCGCTGACGGGCTTTGCTTTCTCTGGTCTCAATGCATCGGCCTACAAGACGCTGATCAGTCAGGAGATGCTGGAAAAGGGCTACCTGGCCAGCACCAGCATTTATGTATCAACCGCCCATACCCCCGAAATTGTTGAGGGCTACTTCGAGGCCCTCGATCCCGTCTTTGCTTTGATCGCGCAATGTGAAGACGGACGCGATGTCCAATCGCTTCTGCGCGGCCCGGTTTGTCATTCAGGTTTCAAGCGTCTCAACTAGGATTGCCGATGAGTTCCTCGCTCAGACTCCACCCGCTCGACGCAGCGGCCATTGCACCTTTTGCGACCCTCATCAGCGCGCCAAATGAGACGGCGCGCGTGGTGCCCGAAGTCATGGCCAAAGGAGATGTGGCGGGCGCGCATGCCTTTACAGTCCTCTGTCCGAAACCTGTTGGCGAAGATGTCGTCATTACGGCGCTGGAGCGGCATCCTCATTCAACCCAGACCTTTGTTCCGCTGAAGGCCGGGCGTTGGTCGATACTCTTGGCGCCGACACTGGCTGATGGCAGTCCCGACGTCAGCGGCGCCAGGGCCTTCCTGGCGGGTCCGGACGACGCTGTCTGCATTGGGCAAAATGTCTGGCATGCCGGGTTAACCGTTTTCGACGAGGCAGCTCAATTCGGCATGATCATGTGGAAGGCAGAGCGTGCCGATGACGGCATTCTCCACACGCTCGCGGAACCGATTTCGCTCGAATTTTAGGCTGATTGGCATTCAGCTGCTTGTAGGGCAGGACTGCGCCACATCGTTCTCGGGGAGGGGTTTAGCGCTCAGGATCTTTCCCATAGTCTTACCGCCCGTGGGCAGACGATCGGATACCGAACCACGACACGTGGCAGTCGCAGCAAGAGCCTGGATGGGCTGTTGCAAAAATTCTGCGAGCTTCAACAGGTGAATGATTGCAGGATATTGCCGTCTGGAGAATGTTACACGCGTTATGCCGTTGGAGCGCGGCGCCAGATAATCGCTCCAGCAGAGGCAACGAGGGGCGAGCCGACCACTGCAACGGCCAGTGGGACATACAATCGCCTTCAGTTTAACTGTAGGCGAATGGCAGCTATCGTGGAGCGTTAGTCCCACAGCAGTCAGACAGTTAACGGCCCCGCTGAAGGCGCTGGCGTGGAGGATCGTGGGGCAGGGGGCTTCCGCCTGACAGTATGCAGGGGCGGATACCCATCTCGTGACTTAGCGGGGCTTCTTATTGGTGATGATCATTACCTGCGGCCCAAGTATGGTGGGCATCCCAGCTGTTGGGAGAAGGCATAGGGCCACAGACCGATGTCTATTCGAGCTGGTCGCGCGGTAGTGCAAATCCACCTTCGATGCCCGGGAGACCTATCAGGCTTCAATGGGACATCTATCGCACCATCTCTCTGGTTTTGACCTATATTTCCTTCACATCGCGCGCTAGCGTGGAGCCATTCGATGCAGGCGTCTCCCGTGATGCACCAGCGCTAAACCATCTTTGGTGAGCGCGCGGGCCTTTGGGGTAGCGAGTCGGCTGACGCCGGAGAGCTAGGGATGAGTGGCAAGCCGATTGCGTTCAGGACTCGCGGCCTCACCAAGACATATGGCGAGGGTCGCTCCACCGTGCACGCGCTGCGCGGCGTAGACCTCGATATCCCGCAAGGCGAAATTGTGGTTCTGCTCGGGCCGTCAGGGTCCGGCAAATCGACTTTGCTCAACATCGTCGGCGGGCTGGACAGTGCCACCGAGGGTACGGCCCACTTCCTGGACCAGTGCCTGACGGAAATGAGCAGTTCCGCACTTACCCGGTATCGGCGCCAGCATGTAGGCTTCGTTTTCCAGTTCTACAACCTGATGCCGAGCCTCACCGCGCGCGAAAACGTCGAACTTGTCACCGAGATCGCCTCCGATCCCATGGATCCCGACGATGCCCTTGCTCTCGTCGGCCTGAGGGAACGAACCGATCACTTTCCTGCACAGATGTCGGGGGGCGAACAGCAGCGGGTTGCCATTGCCCGAGCAGTCGCCAAACAGCCTGACGTTCTGTTCTGCGACGAACCCACGGGCGCGCTGGACAGCGCCACGGGCCGGACTGTGCTGAGCGTGCTGCGGGACGTCAATGAAAAGCTGGGTTCCACCGTTCTGATGGTGACCCACAACGCAAACACTGCAGCCATGGCTGATCGGGTCATTCATTTCGCCGACGGCAATATTCGGGAGGTCATCGAGAACAAGAGCAAGCTTGATCCGGCGGAGATCGAATGGTGAGCCCGCTCAACCGGAAATTGCTGCGTGATCTTTGGCGCATCAAGGGGCAGGCGACCGCTATCGGCGTGGTGATCGGCGTCGGCGTTATGCTGCTGGTCATGATGACCGGGCTGACGGCCTCGCTGACGGAAACCCGCGATGCCTATTACGACCGATATCGGCTGGCCGATATATTCGCACCCGCCAGCCGCGCGCCTGAGCGCCTCACCACTCGGCTGGCGGCCATTCCGGGAGTAGCTGCCGTGCAATCGCGGGTTCAGGGCCGCGCTCTGATCGACATCCCTGGCCAAGTTTTACCGGTGCAGGCGCAGGCCGTGTCGCTGCCAGACCGAGGACGTCCCGCCATCAACGACGTCTATCTCACCGATGGACGGCTTCCGGCGTCGGGCAAGTCAGACGAGATTCTTCTTCTGCAGAGCTTTGCGCTGGCCCATGGTCTGCACTCTGGAGATCAACTGAACGCCACCATGAACGGGGCGAGACGCAGCTTTGATGTGGTCGGTCTCGCCCAAAGCCCGGAGTTCCTCTACACGACGGCACCGGGTGAACTGATACCGGATGATGCACGCTTCGGTGTCATCTGGATGAGCCGTTCAGGCCTTGCCGCGGCCTACGACATGAATGGCGCCTTCAACGAGGTGCTGCTCACTCTGACCCGCGGCGCCAATCTGGAGGCGACACTCACGGCTGTCGACCGGCTTCTGGACCCCTATGGCGGCTTTGGTGCCTATGCGCGCGCCGACCAGACATCCAATCGGTTCGTCACCGAGGAGATTTCCGGGCTGGTTGCCGCCGCAATCGGCGTACCCCCAATCTTCCTGCTGGTGGCGGCCTTCCTGCTTTATATCGTGATTGGTCGCATCGTTCAGTCCGAACGCGGTCAGATCGGTCTGATGAAGGCCTTTGGGTACACCGACGGTGAATTGGGCGCCCACTACTCCAAACTCATTCTGGCCATTGCCCTCGGCGGCGCGCTGGCGGGCTGTCTCGCCGGCATTGCCGCGGGACGCGCGCTCGTGGGAGTCTACACCGACTACTTCAAATTCCCCTTCCTGGTGTTTCAGCTTGAACCGAGCTCCTTCCTTTTGGGAATCGCGGTGAGTCTGCTGGCCGCTTCCGCCGGAGGCTTCATGGTTTTGCGCCAAGTTTTTGGACTTTTGCCCGCCACCGCCATGCGTCCGCCGACCCCGCCCGATTTCAGCCGCGCCGGGCATCTGAGCGGGGCGCTGGGGGGCTTTCTCGATCAGCCTTCGCGCATGGTGCTGCGCCGCATAATTCGACAGCCCGGTCGCATGGTCGCCTCCATGCTGGGCATAGCCCTCGGGATGGCGCTCTCGGTGGCGATGATCACGATTTATGCTGGTTTCGATCGCACGATCGACCTGTCTTTTTCAGTCGTGGATCGCAGCGATGTGCGCGTTGGTTTTACACATCCGGTAAGCACCAAGACCTTATTCGAACTCGATCGCCTGCCTGGCGTCGTACGTGTCGAGGCGACGCGCACGGTTCCAGCGGTAATGAGTAACGGTTTGCACACTTATCGCGGCGGGCTCATCGGCATTCCGGCCGGCGCCGAGCTCAGTCGTGCCATTGATCGCGAACTGGAGCCCATTCTCCTGCCCCCACGAGGTGTTGTCCTGTCCTCGGCACTGGCCCGTATTCTGGACGTTGAAATCGGCGATATTCTAGACGTCGATGTACGCGAGGGACGACAACCCACCCTGCAGCTCGCCGTCGCCGGCATCGCCGAAACCCTGCTTGGTTCACCCGCCTTCATGGGCCTTGAAGGCATGAACCGTGCCTTAGGCGACACTCGGCGCGTCTCAGGCGCCTATCTCATGATCGATCAGGCTTACGCCGACGACATCTATATGGCGTTGCAGAACATGCCCACGGTCGCAGGTGTGAGCCTGAAATCCCAGGCGCGCGATGCCTTCGTGACATTGATGAATACCGGGGCAGGCGCCATTCGATACGTCATGGGCGCCATAGCCTTCATCATCACCTTCGGAATTGTCTACAATGCGGCTCGGATCGCCTATGCCGAGCGCGCGCGCGATCTGGCCAGCCTGCGAGTGATAGGGTTTACCAGGGCCGAAACCGCCTTCGTTCTGCTTGGCGAATTGGCGGTCGTTACCCTGGTGGCGCTACCGGTCGGTGCGGTACTGGGATATTACCTGTCCTTCGGCATCGCAGCCGGCTTCTCGACCGATCTTTACCAGATCCCGGCCATATTCGATGGGCCCAGCCATGGCCAGGCGGCCCTCGTGGTCCTGGTGGCTGCCATTGTTTCGGGCCTCTTGGTCAAGCGGGACCTTGACCGCTCCGACCTCATCGAAGTGCTTAAGACCCGGGAATAGTGAGATGTCAAAAGCCAGAAAGCATTCGCGTCTCATCGTCACCTTGGTGGTGCTTGTCTTGATCGGCGCAGGCCTGACCGCTGCCTTCTGGCCGCGTCCGGTGATGGTTGATCTGTCTGAGGTGACCAGAGGCTCGATGATGGTGACCATTGATGAAGAAGGCCGTACGCGGGTCCGCGAGGCCTATGTGGTATCCACCCCGATTGCCGGACGTCTGCAACGGGTTGAGGTTAATCCCGGCGAGCCGGTCATCAAGGGGCAGACGGTCGTGGCGCAGATGCTGCCCATCAACCCCTCGGCCATGGATGTGCGTACAAGGGAGCAGGCGCAGGCCGGATTGCAGGCGGCGGATGCAGCCTTGCGAGTCGCCAAGGCAGACCTGAATGCTGCGCTTGCCGGTCGGGATCTGGCTGCAGCGGAACTCGAACGGTCCGTCCAGCTTTCCGAACGGGGGCTGATCAGCAGCGCCGCCTATGAGCGAACGGAGCAGGGTTTCCGGGTTGCCGAAGCAGCAGTGGAAACGGCCGAGGCGGCCATCTCCATGCGCGAGGCCGAAGTTGCCAATGCGCGTGCGCAACTGGTGGAGTTCGGCGAACAGAACACGTTCTCGACGGTGGGAACAGGCAACGGTGGTGGCATCCCACTGCTAGCCCCGGCGGACGGACGTATCCTACGCATCATGCAGCAAAGCGAGACCACCCTGCCCGCAGGTGCCCCGATCATGGAGATTGGTGATATCGATGGAGAACTCGAGGTCGTTGTCGAGTTGATCTCCTCTGATGCCGTGCAGGTAAATACTGGCGATAGCGCCATCATTGATGATTGGGGTGGGCCTGTCCCGCTTCAGGGGCAGGTGTCACGCATTGATCCTTTTGCCATTACCAAATTCTCGGCGCTTGGCGTCGAGGAGCAACGGGTGCCCGTGACAATCGCCCTGACCGGTCCGCCCGACGAACGCGACGCGCTTGGGCATGGTTATCGGATCGAGGCGCGGATCGTTATCTGGCAAGCAGACGCGGTTATCCGTGTTCCCTCCAGCGCCCTGTTCCGGTCTGGCGACGTCTGGTCGGTGTTCGTTGACCGGGACAGCACGGCCAGCTTGCGCCGCGTCGAGCCGGGACGAAACAACGGAACGTTCGCCGAAGTCGTCGACGGACTGGAGGCCGGCGAGCGCGTCGTCCTTTATCCGCCGTCCGGGCTGGAAGACGGTACGATGATCGCTCCGCGCCAGACAAGGTGAACTGGCTTCAGGGTGGCCCGTCATGCCGACCCTGGCGAGGACCAACAAGCGCACGGCGCTGGGCCGGGCTGGTTTGCGTCCTTGTCGTTGCTAAAGGGCTTAAATCAGAACATCGATCGTCACCTCGGCAGTGCCGGGTCCGATCATATCGATTGCGCCGGCCGCGCTTCGAGACAGGTCGATCACCTATGCCACTTTATTTGGCTGATTGCGGAACCGCGGGGTCGAAACGAAGTTCGAGGTAAACAGACGGTTCGATGGAGTTTCCTGATTCCCCAGCGTCAGGTCATATTCGTGATCCATCTGCCGCTCTGAGCCGTAACAGGTTCGCGAATGTGTCCTTTGCGCTTGCTCGCGGCTCTAGTTGTTCGGTCATCTAATAGCCCTGCAAAATGCCCGAATCACACCCGAAGGTCTGAGTAACGGATTGATTTATATGGACATTGCTTGCTGGATGGATTCCCGCAACCCGGTCCATTTTTACGTATCGACATTGACTACGTATCTGGATTTGCTGGTATTTTCGCAGCGATTCCGGCTTGGTCGTGTGCATTTTGGACCACCCGGCTAGGGATTGCCGGGGGAGGGCTCACGGCGGACCGGATGCGCGCCGGAGGCATTCTTGAGCGATATCGGCGTTTTGTGTCGATGGCGGGCAGGTCGGGTTCGAAACTAACCGAAAATGGTTTCGCATGTTAGTGTTCTTGCAGTGAGTTACCTTCTCCGTCATGGAATTGAGAATTGCTGCTCGTTTTCTGGGGGTAAGTCCAACTCAGATGGCTCGGGTTTAAACTTCACGGAGACGGCGTCAAACTGTTGTAGGACCATCATCATAGCGTCGAACGATTTGATGGGGCCCCGAAGCGAGCACAGCAATACTAGGGTCCTCAGCGAGTGAACTATCTGAAACACCACTGGACGAGTGGATCGATCAGCTTGTCGCTCGGTTTCGGGAGTATTTAACGGGGGATGAGCGTTGTCACTGGATAGTAGCCTAAAGTTTGGGACGAGCGGACTTCGTGGCTTGGCCGTCGAGCTCGAAGGGCGGGCCGCGCGCCAATACACTGCAGCTTTTCTCCGGCATCTGGCTTCGACCGGGCGGACCGGGATGGGCCAGGTGTTTTTGGGACATGACTTTCGTCCCTCAAGCCGCGCGATCCTTCGTGACTGTGCCATTTCCATCAGGCATGCGGGGCTGGATGCAGTCGACTGTGGTGCGCTTCCGACGCCGGCACTGGCCCTGCATGCCCAAGCACGGGGTTGCGCCGCCATCATGGTTACCGGCAGCCATATTCCCGCGGACCGGAATGGTCTCAAGTTCTATGCGCCCAATGGCGAGATCGGCAAACCAGACGAGAAGGGCATTGTTGATTGCCTGGATTTTGAGAATATTCCAGACGTTGAGGTGGCCCTGGCAAATGAGGTCGACCAAGCGCGAGAGCAATACTTCGAGAGGTACACGAGCTTCTTGCCCGCGAACACGCTGACAGGAATGCGCATTGGCGTCTTCGAGCACTCCACTGTAGCGCGTGACCTGTTGGGCCGCGTACTGCGCCATTTCGGGGCCGAAACGGTCAGCTTGGGACGTATCAATGGTTTCGTGCCAGTCGACACGGAATCGTTCAATGACCCGGTGTTTATGCCTGTTTCTCGCTGGATAGCCGAACATGGGCTTGATGCGGTGGTCTCGGCAGACGGGGACGGCGATCGACCACTTCTTGTGGACGAGAAGGGTCAGTTCATCAGAGGCGACGTTCTTGGTTTGCTGGCGGCTCGCCATCTGCATGCTGAAAGCGTCGTGACGCCCGTGACATCAAACTCCGCGATTGAGGATCTGGGCCTTTTCGACAAGGTAGTGCGCACCCGGGTCGGTTCGCCCTTCGTGATTGAAGCCATGAAGGGTGCTACAGGTGCCGTTGTGGGCTTTGAGGCCAATGGTGGCACCTTCATTGGCAATGGTGTTTCCTCGTTCGGTGGTCGCCTCAAAAAGCTTGAGACCCGGGACGCCATAGTGCCGATCCTGAGTGCGTTTGGCGAAAGTCTGCGCTTGAGGATGACGGTCTCGGAACTGATTGCAGATCTCCCACTCAAGCATGCCTTGGCGGATCGCCTGCAAAACGTGCCCAGTGACAGCAGTGCTGCCTTTCTCAACCGTCTCCGGCAAGACGCCGCGTACGCTGCGCGGATCTTTGATCGGTGGGGTATATCCCGGCACGCCGATATTGATGGTCTGCAATTCTGGACCCAGTCAGGTGATATGGTGCATTTTCGGGCCTCCGGGAACGCACCAGAGTTGCGGTGCTATGTAGAGGCGAACACGCCCGCCAGGGCGGAAGAGCTGGTCACCTGGGGACTTGAGGTAGCAAGGCGTGAAACGCGGGCCTAGCCGACGCAGCGTTGCCTCGGCCGGCTGTTACGTGCCTGTTTCACTCGATCGGGCCATTAGGGTTAAAGGTATAGAGCCATGTGGCGGGCGATCGGGACGGAAATGCGAGGCGCCCTCTTTCTGGTGGGTCTGATCATCGCAAGCCTGATCGCACTCGGTCACTTGGATTGGCTCGATCCCATCATCTTAATCCTGAACAATCTACGGGTACACTTGTCAGCGCTGCTAGGGCTGGTGGCGCTGTTGCTAATGTCGGGGAGAGCAGTAAGGCGGGGCGCTTTACTTCTCGGCTGCGCGGTTCTCGCCCTGGTCCTCGATTGCCGCCACATTGCGCCGTCCTCCCGGGGAATGGCAACGGCCGAACCTAACCTCAAGGTCATCGCCTTCAACTTGTTGGGCTCCAACATGGAGAATGGTCCAGCCATTGCCGACTATCTGATGCAGTCGGATGCCGACCTGGTGCTGCTCAATGAATCCGCTCCCATTGTGCCACTTCTGGAAACACTCAAAGCCAGTTATCCGGTTCTGCTGGGATGCGACGAACAAGGTGAGGGACAGTGCGGCGATGCGCTTGTACTCTCGCGCTTGGAGATCAAGGCGCCAAGGATCGCACGCTTGACGGGGGCGTCAGGGCACCAAACCATTGTGGCCCAAGTCATGATGGAGGGTAGGAAGTTAAATGTGGTCTCCACCCACTTGCTCCGCCCTTACTTTGGCCAGCAGCAGATCGCCGAATTCTCAGCGCTGAGAGGCCTTCTGGAAGGGCTGGAAGGAACGACGCTTGTCGCGGGTGACTTCAACGCCGCCGCGTGGTTCGGACCTTTCACCGAACTGCTGGATGCAACTGGTTTGACGCGTGCCGCTTTCGAGCCGGGAACTTGGCCGGTCGTCATGGGCAATTTCGGCGCGCCGATCGATCATGTTTTGGTGTCTGGTGACGCAGCGTTCACGTCGCTCTCGGCCATGCCAGATCATTTCGGATCCAATCATCGGGGGCTGGTCGCGGAGATTGCTTTGAGACCTGAGGCTCCCTAGCCCAGCCCTGGGGCGGGAGCGTTCTGCGCGGATGCTGGCACACGGTTCAGCACCAGCCCATGCGCGGTTGCTGAACTGCACTGTCACCGCTTATCCCCGCCTGAATGACCGCCTGTATTCTGCACACATGCTCAATCGCAGGAGACAGCCATGCCCGATCGTTTCGCCACATATGCCGATGGCCTTGAAAGCCCCGCCAGCAGCGGCTTCGCCATTATTCCCAACGACAGCGCCGATCTTCCGCATGTTACTCGCGCCGTCTATATCGGCACTGCCGGCGATTTGGCGGTGACGCTTGCTTCCGGCGATCAGGTCACCTTGGTCAACCTCCCTTCGGCGACCCTGCTCCCCGTACGTATTGCACGGGTCGAGGCGACCGGCACCACCGCGACCGATCTTGTGGGCCTGCTCTGATGCCCGGCGTCAAACTCACGTCTGGCCGCGCGGCCGGCCCCATATGGTGGCCGCAAGGCGCCAGCTTTGCCGCCGATTTTTGCTCCAATCGTTACATGGTATTCGGTCGCCAGGTCCGGGCCGAAGAGATTCTCGAGTTTTCGCGCCCCACGCCTAAATTCGCCCAGGATGCGGCCGGCGACTGGCAGCGTTTCGCCCCTCACGCCATGGCGCGCACCAGCCGCGGCATCCTGCTCGAATGCGCCGCGTCTGAATTTGTGCCGCGCAATACCATTCTCGGCGAGACCCCGGCCGCTGGCCCCGGGGCGGCAGTCGCCGGCTGGTCGCTGGTCGGCGGCGATCCCAGCCAGGCGCAGCTTTTGCCCGAGCAGCTGGTCAAAGGTATCCGCACCCAGCCCTTCCGCCTCTCCGCGGGCGGCGGTCTTTGCGGGCTGGCGACCATTGCGCTCCCACACGTCTCGGGCCAGGCCTACACGCTCTCGCTCTATGCCCGCTGCGCACCCGGTGCCCAGCCGGCTGACCTGTGCTGGCATCCGCCGTTCGGCACGGCGGACGAGCCACGGATCGCCTCGGCTGTCGAACTCGGCGCCGCCTGGCAGCGCTTCGACCTGACTGTAACCGCCGCGGACACCGGCTCCTCTCCCTTGGTCCTGGCCATTCCCGCCAGTGCCCCGAGCGGAAGCGCTATCGATTGGGCACTGCCCATGCTGCGCGACACAGGCGCCACCTCGTTTATCGAAAGCCTCGGCGCCGGCAGTGGCCGAGCGGCCGATTCCCTGCAAGTCCCCACCGAAGCCATTGGCCTAACGCCACAGCAGGGCACGGTGATCGTGCGCAACAGCTGGGGCGCCATCATCCCCTATAACCGCGCTATCGACATTAGCGACGGCGGCACTGACAATCGCATCAATATCGAACGCGTCGGCAGCACCGGCACCTTCCAGGCCACCCTGCGGTCCGGCGGCGAAATCGTGGGCGTCACGGAGGCGCTGGGCGGGTTCGATGATGGGGAATATCACGTGCAGGGGGTGAGTTGGTCGGACGAACACGGGCTGACGTTCGCATCGGAGGCGCAGGAGTTGACGAGTATAGATATTTCAACGCTGCCACTCGATTGTGTTGTCCTGCGAATCGGCGGGGGAGCCGGCGATGACAGCAATCGAACGGTGAATGGGTACGTGGGTGGAGTTCAGGGATGGGCTACTGCGGCCGACGATCTCGCTGAAAGAATTTCCTCGCGATAGAGCGCCTGACGCATGGAAAGGTTGTCGGCAGGGCTGTATTTCTTCTCGTAAGTTCTGCGTCTCCCAACCCGGCAACAGGAAACACGGCTGTACGGAGACGTTTAAACACGCGATGCTCTCCTGAAAGTGTCGACACCCGATCAGGCGCGACCGAACTCGTCTTCGATCCGGATAATGTCATCCTCGCCGAGGTACGAACCGGTTTGAACCTCGATGAGCTCCAGTTCTATTTTGCCGGGATTGGCGAGGCGATGCACGCATCCGAGAGGCAGATAGATCGACTGGTTTTCGCTCAGAGTGGTCACCGTACCATCTACGGTCACCTCCGCTGTCCCGCGCACTACGATCCAATGTTCGGCCCGGTGGTGATGCTTTTGCAGGCTGAGTTTCTTGCCCGGTTTGACAAACAACCGCTTCACCTGGAACCGCTCGCCACTCAATACCGAAGAGTAGCCCCCCCAGGGCCTATACGCGGTGCGATGGATTTCGGTCAGTCCGGCAGTCTCCGGAGCGCTGCGCAAGTGCTTGACCATGTCGCCCACCGTTTGCGCGGCGGAAAGTCGGCCGACATAGACGGCATCATTTGTCGCGATAACAGACACATCCTCAACACCACTGACGGCGACATGAGCGTGATCGCTTATAACAAGGGAATTGGAAACACTGCTCAGTGTTACCGGACCCTGGCTAAGGTTTCCCCGTGTATCCCGGGCTGCACTTTTCCAAACCGCGTCCCAACTCCCCAAATCGGACCAACCGAAGTCTACGGCCACAACAGAGGCCTTTTGAGTTTTTTCAAAGACAGCATAGTCGACCGAGACGTTGGGCGCCTGAGCAAATGAGTTTTCGTCGAGCCTTAGAAAATCCAAGTCCTTTCGGGCCTTTTGAACGCCCTCGCGTGCCGCGGTAAGCGTCTCTGGCGCCAAAGCCTGACACTCGGCCAGAAAACTGGCAGCTCCGAACACGAACATGCCTGAGTTCCAAAAATACCCGCCCTCGTCGAGCATGCTTTCTGCGCGCTCGCTGTTTGGCTTTTCAACGAAACATTCCACTGCTGACGCCCCGTCGCCAACCCGACCTTCGCTCTTGATATAACCGAAGCCGGTCTCGGCTGAGAGCGGCTGAATGCCGAATGTAACGAGTTCGCCAGTTTTGGCCGCTTCAATGGCGTGATCGAGGGCCAACCAGTAACCCTCGGAAGTTTCCACGTTGTGGTCCGAGGGCAAAACGTGAAGGATCGCATCAAGTCCAAACAGAGCCTGAGCCTGAATCGCGGCTGCCGCGATGGCGACGGCCGTATTTCGGGCGATCGGTTCAAGCATTATTCCTGCGAGCGGCACGCATAGCTCGGCAGCCTGTTCGGCCACGATGAAGCGGTATTCTGAGTTGGTCACGACCAAGGGCGCGGTATAGCGCGCGGTGTTTTCAACCCGCAGCAACGTCAATTGAAACAGGCTGGTTGAACCGGTTAGCGGCAAAAACTGCTTGGGGCGCGCGGCGCGTGACATAGGCCACAAGCGCGTTCCCTGACCGCCTGCCAAAATAACCGGCACGATGGGTTTGTTCACGTGTCTAAGCCCCGGAATGTTGAACTTAAAATTCAATAGAGGTGTTTCGAGCAAGTACAAACACAATAGCATGACTGTTGATTGACGAAATGAACCTCTAGCGTGGTGGTTAACTCGCCACATTCATACAATAAATGTAGGCGTAACCTGAGCTGTGGTTACTCTCGCTTGCCAGCCATGCATAAGGTCGCAGGGGCTATTTTTCTGGCAAGGTTGGGGGCACTCCACATGGCCCAGCAGAAGGAACCTTTGATTGGGCGTTTTGCGCAGCACTTGGCGTCTGCTGCCATTCTCTCCGCGGTCCGCTGACAGTTTCAGATGGTTGACTGCGAAAGGAACCAGGCGACAAGTTCTGCCGAGTTGTTGACGCCAACGGATCGCGCAAGACGTAATCGGTGCGCCTCGATGGTGCGTCGCGACAGTCCGACTTCCCGGGCAATGACTGCATTGGTCTTGCCTTGTGCCACCAAGGTGAGGATCTGACGCTGTCGTCCGGTGAGCTTGAGCGTGGTTTCGGTAACCGGTCGGTTCATGGGTTCGAAACAATAAAGCGCTGCGGCGAATGGGTCTCCGGCGTCCTGCGAGCGACCATTGACCCGGCACCAGAAACGCTTGCCGCCGACCCCGGCCATGATGCGCTCATCGTAATAAATGGCGCCTCCGGGCAGGTGATGGCGCCACATGTCGCCGGTACGCACGAAATCGGCAATGGCCGGATAGAGCCGGGAAAAGCTCGTCTCCACCAGTTCCTCGCGCCGATAGCCGAACAGATCGGCGAACTCGGCATTGCAGTCCCGGATGATGCGATGGGTCGCATAGACCGTAGGGACGGGTATGTCGGCGAGGGTAAAACGCAGCTCTGGCATCATGTGGTATAAATACGACTAACCGGGATGCCCCGGCAAGCACTAGCGTTTGCATAACAACCCAAACGGGAGGAGGAGTGCTAATGCGCAAGCTTCGTTCAAACGCGACTGAAGCGCTGGCCGATGTGCTAGCCGACGGCATGACCATCATGTCGGGCGGCTTTGGACTTTGCGGCATTCCCGAGGCGCTGATCGAGGGGATTGAGGCCTCTGGGGCCAAGGGGCTGACTGTGATTTCCAACAATGCGGGCGTAGACGGCATTGGCCTGGGACGCTTGCTTGCAACGCGGCAGGTTAAGAAGATGATTTCGTCCTATGTGGGCGAGAACAAGCTGTTTGCCGAGCAGTACCTGTCTGGCGAACTGGAACTTGAGTTCAATCCGCAGGGCACGCTGGCCGAGCGCATTCGTGCCGGAGGGGCCGGCATTCCGGCCTTCTTCACCAAGACTGGTGTTGGAACGTTGATCGCCGAGGGCAAGGAAGTGCGGCGCTTTGGCGAGGACGATTATGTGATGGAAACCGGGCTGGTGGCCGATGTGTCCATCGTCCATGCCTGGAAAGGAGATGCCGAGGGCAATCTGGTCTATCGAATGACGGCGCGCAACTTCAATCCGATGATGGCGACTGCCGGCAAGGTGACCATCGCCGAGGTGGAGGA
>JBGTUK010000026.1:0-18000 GCA_041939225.1 Devosia sp. | reverse complement strand
CGGCGTATTTGATGAGTTCAGACGTACGGCGATCGGTGAATAGCAGCGGCGCCTGGTTGAGATAGAGCGGACGATAGACTTCCGTCATCACCTCTCGCGCCCGCTTGTCGTCGATGCCCACGACGATACGGTCGGGCCGCTTGAAATCCTCGATAGCGGCCCCTTCACGCAGGAATTCGGGATTAGAGACGACCGCAACATCTGCCTCCGGATTGACCGTCCCGATGATATGCGCAACCTCGTCACCTGTGCCAACCGGAACCGTGGACTTTGTCACCACCACGGTAAAGCCGGTCACCGCCTCCGCCACCTCGCGCGCAACAGCGTAGACATAGCTCACATCCGCATGGCCATCGCCGCGCCGGCTCGGCGTGCCCACGGCTATGAAAACGACCTCTGCCTGCCCAACCGCACTCGGCAGATCGGTGGTGAAGGTCAGGCGTCCAGCCGCGACATTGGCGTTGACCAGTTCGGACAGGCCTGGCTCATAGATCGGCACCACACCGCGCTCAAGGTCCAGTATCTTACTCTGGTCCTTGTCGATGCAGGTCACTTCATGCCCGAAATCGGCGAGGCACACCCCCGTAACCAGGCCGACATAACCAGATCCAACTATTGCGATCTTCACCGGGCCACTCCCCTTGCAGCAGTTCTCACCTGAAAAACTCGGGACCTGAATGAGCGCCAGCTTCCGTGCTCAAAAAAGCACTATATGCAGAACCAACCCATGACATTTAAGGCAAGTCTGCACGTCGAACACAGTAGCCGCGACTACTCGCCGTCGCTCGGCCGCGCGCGCATACGTTTGACGGCGCTGCGATTGGTCTTCTTGTCCAGCCGACGCTTTTTAGACGCCAATGTTGGGCGCGTGGCAATACGAGGCTTAGGGACATGAACCCCTGCTCGTATGAGCGCCACCAGCTTCTCGAGCGCGTCGGCTCTGTTGAGGGGCTGGTCGCGGTGACTATTGGCCGTGATGACAATGACGCCATCCTTGGTAAGACGGCTCCCGGCAAGGTTGGCCACCCGCCGCTTTAGCGGCTCTGGCAGGCTGGTATTGGCCGCAAGATTGAACCGTAGCTGCACGGCACTTGCAACCTTGTTGACGTTTTGGCCGCCTGGTCCCGAGGCGCGCACAAAGCTTTCTTCGATCTCGGTTGGATCGATGCTGAGAGAACGGGTGATTTGAATTGGCTCAGCCATGCCTCACCCATTCCCTGGTGTCTTCAGCGCTTCGAGCGGCCCGCGAACCACACTTCCTCGTCATGGATCACGCGGCCCTTTTCAGTGGTGCGGAACTTGCCCGGCTCCACCTCTTCGACCCATTTCTTCTTCAACATCACGGCAAAGACCTTGTCGCCGATATCCTTGAAGTCATCCGGGCCAAGCACATTGGCTTCGCCCAGATGATAGAGCGCCTTCATCTCGCGGTTGGACGGACGCTGCGGCATCAGGCGACCTTTTCGGCTGCGTCCTTGAGATCAGGCGGGGTCGCTTCGGCCATAAGGGCCACCAGCGCATCCATGAACGGCTCGACCTTTTGCCCTTCCGTGCCCAGACGGCGCACCGAAACGGTACCCTCCTCGGCCTCTCGCCGGCCAACCACGAACATCAGCGGCACTTTCTGTACCGAGTGCTCACGCACCTTGTAATTGATCTTTTCGTTGCGGGTATCGATCTCGGCCCGAATGCCGGCGTCGCGCAGCTGACGCACCAGCTTTTCGGCATACTCGTCCGCCTCCGACACGATTGTGGCCACAACGACCTGGGTCGGCGCCAACCACATCGGCATCTTGCCGGCATAGTTTTCGATCAGAATACCGATGAACCGCTCCAGCGACCCGAGGATCGCCCGGTGCAGCATGACCGCATATTGGCGCGAACCATCCTCGGCTACATAAGACGCGTCCAGTCGCTCAGGCAGCACATAGTCGAGCTGTAGCGTACCCACCTGCCAGGACCGACCGATGGCGTCCTTGAGATGGAACTCCAGCTTAGGCGCGTAGAAGGCCCCCTCGCCCTCGGCGATCTCAAAGTCATAGCCGGTAGCGCGCAGTGCATCGCCCAACGCCTTTTCCGCTGCGTCCCAACGCTCAATGGTGCCACCAAACTTCTCGGGACGCGTGGCGAGCTTGATCACGACATTGTCGAAGCCCATGTGGCCATAGACCGAATAGAGCAGATGTACGAAATGCTCGGTCTCGGACTGGATCTGATCCTCACGGCAGAAGATATGCGCATCGTCCTGCGTCATCTGCCGCACGCGCATCAGCCCATGCAGCGCTCCATGCGCCTCATTACGGTGACAACAGCCAAATTCCGCCATGCGCAGAGGCAGATCGCGGTAGGACTTGATACCCTGGTTGAAGATCTGCACGTGGGCCGGGCAGTTCATCGGCTTGAGCGCCAGATAGTCTACATCGCCCGAGACGACCGGACCTTCTTCCTCGGTATTGGGAATTTCATCCGGCACTACGAACATATTTTCGCGGTACTTGCCCCAGTGTCCCGACTGCTCCCAGAACTTGGCATGCATCAGCTGAGGCGTCTTGACCTCCTGATAGCCCGACTTATCCAAGCGCCGGCGGATATAGGCTTCCATCTGGTTGTAGATAACAAAACCGCGCGGGTGCCAGAACACCGAACCCTGCGCTTCCTCCTGCAGATGGAACAGGTCGAGGTCGCGGCCGATCTTGCGATGATCGCGCTTTTCGGCTTCCTCCATCATCGTGAGATAGGCTGCAAGCTCGTCCTTGGTCGCAAAGGCCGTGCCATAGATGCGGCTGAGTACTTCGCGATTGCTGTCGCCACGCCAATAGGCACCGGCCACCTTGGTCAGCTTGAAGGCCTGGCCGACATCCTTGACCGTACGCATATGCGGTCCACGGCAGAGGTCTTTCCACTGCCCCTGGGCATACATCTTGATCGACTGGTCGGCGGGAATGGCGTCAACCAGTTCCACCTTGAAAGCTTCGCCCCGGGTCTCGAACCAGTCCTTGGCCTGATCGCGGCTCCACACTTCCTTGGTGAAAGCGGCACCACGCTCGATGATCTCGCCCATCTTCTTTTCGATGATACGAAGTTCGTCTTCCGTGAACGGCCCGGCGGGACGATAAAAGTCGTAGTAGAAGCCGTTCTCGATCACGGGGCCGATTGTCACCTGGGTATCTGGCCACAGCTCCTGCACGGCCTCGGCCAGAACGTGCGCCGCATCGTGCCGGATCAGCTCCAGCACATCCTGTGTACCGCTGTCACGCGTGACAAACTCGATACTGCCGTCAGCCTCCAGCGCATCGGAAAGGTCCGAGAGCACGCCGTTCCAGCGCATCGCGACCGTCTTCTTGGCCAGCGACTTGGAGATCCCTTCGACGATCTCGGTGCCGGTAGTGCCGCGCGAATAGTCGCGAGCAGCACCATCGGGGAAAGTCACCTTGATCGACATTTTAGATCTCCATGAAATTGGGTTGTCGCGCATTCCACAATGCGCGCGGTCGCTGCCTTAGCATGAAAAGGGCATAATGCCAGCCTCAAGCTGGCCCTTAACCCGGCAAACCCTCGAACTGCGGCAGATTGTCGGTGATCTCGTGCCAGGGCGCCTTGGAGCCGACAAACATATGAAACGACGGTCGAACCTTGGGGGCATCGACCAGCGTGCCCATGGCGACATGCGTGTTTCCGTTCTGCGCGATCACCGAATAGAGGAACGAGCCACACTGCCCGCAATGCACATCATGTGTGTGGGCAGCATTGCCGTAGATGAGCACGCTCGTTTCGCCCTGCGTCAGCCGCAACCTGCCCGTCTTGATCGACGCCATGGGCTTAAACGCGGACCCCGTCGCGCGCCGGCATCGGGAACAGTGGCAATAAAAGGCCGCCTCGAACGCGTCCTCGACTTTATAAGTCACCGCCCCACACAGGCAGCTACCCTTGAGCATGGTCATGCTTGTCTCCTCGCCAGCGCCCATACCGCCATGGCAGATACCACCGCCCCTCTGCCGGCAGCGCCCTGGGCACCGGATCATAGCCATGCGTCCCGCCAGGGCGGCATCGCGAGAACCGTGCCAAGCCCATCCAGCCGCCGGGCCAGAAACCGAATTTCCAGATGGCATTGCTTGTGTATTCCGAGCATGTCGGCAGGTGCCGGCAGGTGCGCCCCACAAATGCCGAGAGCGTATAGCGGTATAGCGAGATCAGGAAGACCGCCGCGACCTTGAACGGCAGGTCGATGACTCGCCACATCAAGGCGGTGAATCGATCCATCAGCCCGTCACCGCAACCGATTGGCTCGACCCTATCTTTTCAAGCGCCGCCGCGACCGCATCAAACACCAGAAGGGTCGACATATGACGGGCCGGATAGCCGCGGACCGGCTCGAGATATTTGAGATCTTCCCATTTCCCCGCGGGCGGCGCTCCATCGGCCTTGAGCATGTCGTGCATGGTCTGTCGCAACGAAAGAAATTCAGTGACCGGCGTCCCGACGATTTCCCGCGCCACTATAGCCGCTGACGTCTGACCCAGCGCGCAGGCTGAAGTCTCGTGCCCATAGTCGACAATCACCCCGTCGCGCACAACAAGGTCAACCTCGACTACCGAGCCACACACGCGGCTGACCTTGCGCGCAGACGCGTCCGCAGCGGACAACCGTCCCGGCTGGGGGGCATTGCCCGCAAGATCGAGAATCTTTTCGGAATAGAGATCGCTTAGCTCCATGATCGCGACAATTCTGTTCCTTGTTCCGGTGACGTTCCGCTTCTATATAGGGGTTCTCCCTCCGACTGTCAGGGGTTTGTGCTCCTGTCGAAAACTGACGCGTCGTTCGTCGCGTAGTGAGCAACGGTCGCAACGCAAGGAGCCGGACCCCATGGAC
Organism: Devosia sp.; assembly: GCA_041939225.1. Taxonomy (GTDB): domain Bacteria; phylum Pseudomonadota; class Alphaproteobacteria; order Rhizobiales; family Devosiaceae; genus Devosia. Next base: position 13,131 of record JBGTUK010000026.1, on the reverse strand, counting down.
GCTCAGGTCAAGCCGCTCAAGCCTGTCCCCTCTGACATACCCGTGACGCGTCCCAGTCGTGAGGAGGCGGAAGCAGCCGTCCGTACACTTATTGCCTGGGCGGGTGACAATCCCAACCGCGAAGGCTTGCTCGAGACGCCCGCCCGCGTGGCCAGGGCCTATGGCGAACTTTTCGCCGGATACGATCAGGACGCTGGCGAGGTCTTGTCCAAGACCTTCAAGGAGGTCGGCGGCTATGACGATCTGGTGCTGGTCAAGGGTATCCCCTTCTATGCCCATTGCGAACACCACATGGTGCCATTTTACGGGCAGGCCCACATTGCCTATCTCCCCCATGATGGGGTCGTCGGCCTTTCAAAGCTGGCTCGGCTGGTCGAAGTTTTCGCCCGTCGCCTGCAGACCCAGGAAACGATGACGGCGCAGATCATCGATGCCATCAACGAAAATCTGGGGCCGCGCGGCGCCGCAGTTCTGCTCGAAGCCGAGCACATGTGCATGACCATGCGCGGCGTGAAGGCCCATGACGTCAAGACAGTCACGCATCGCTTCACCGGGGTGTTCGCCGAGGACCGCCAGGAGCAGGATCGCTTCTTTGCCATGGTCGGCCATCGCTGAGGCGGGCGTCGCAGGACAAGCGCGATCAAATGCGCTCGTCAACATTGTGGCATAGACTGTCTGTCTCAAACGGGTCTGTGCCATGTCAGTTGTTTCCAAAATGCTCTGGGTTCTGGAAAGCCGTTCGCGTGAACCGCTGAGCCTTGATGACTTGGCTTCTGTCACCGGCAAGTCGAGAAGCTATCTCTCGCGCGTCTTCCCCCTGGTCACTGGACACTCGGTAACCGCCTATCTAAGAGCGAGGCGGCTGAGTGACGCCGCTCGTCAACTGGCTGATGGCGCACCCGACATCCTGTCGGTGGCGCTCGATGCCGGCTATGGCTCGCATGAGGCATTCACCCGCGCTTTTCGTGATCAGTTCGGCATCACGCCGCAGGATGTTCGCCAGCAGCGCAATCTCGATGGGATCACCCTAGTGGAGCCTCTTAGAATGGATATAGCAGCCCCCGTCACCATTGAACCGCCCCGGTTCGAAAATCGCCCCGAGATGGTCTTTGCCGGCATTGCCGAACGCCATCCCATGAACAACCCGGCAGGTCTACCCGCCCAATGGCAACGCTTTCAGCCCCATATCGGCAATATCGATGGCGCCATTGCCGGGGTGGCATATGGCCTTGTCGGCGAAATCGCCGACAACCACTTTGAGTATGTTGTCGCGGTGGAGATGCGCCAGGGCGCAGAAATACCGTCCGAGCTCGAGCGTGTGGTGGCCCGAGCGTTAAGATGGGCGCGGTTCACCCATGGCGGCGACCTATCCACCATTCGGCAGAGCATCGGCGCCGCCGAACAGTGGCTAAGTGACAATGGACACGAGCCGAACGAAGCCAGCTATAGCTTCTTGGAGTATTATGGGCCGGCCTTTGACGCCCGTAGCGGTAGCGGTGACATAGAGATCTGGTTCGGCTTGAAGTCCTGAACTCTTCCATTCCGCAATGATGCGCGCTAGAGCCTCGGCATCCGCACGAGCAATGGCGCGCATCATGACCATTTCATTCGCTGACCCTGAAAGCTTCGATCATGCCGAACTGGAAGAAGGCACGACCTTTGCCCCGCGCTTTGATGCTCAAGGCCTGTTGACCGTCGTCACAGTGGAAGTTGGCACCAACGACATTCTCATGGTCGCGCATATGAATGCCGATACCCTGTCGCTGACCCTGGAAACCGGCATCGCCCATTATTGGTCCCGCTCGCGCAAGGCGATCTGGAAAAAGGGCGAAACCTCGGGCGAATTGCAGGAAGTGGTCGAGTTGCGCACCGATTGCGACCAGGATTGCCTGGTGATGGTGGTGCGCCAGACCGGGCGCGGCGCCGCCTGTCACACCGGCCGCAAATCCTGTTTCTACCGACGGGTGTTGAACGAACAGGGCCAATCCCGGCTTGAAGACACCGGTCTGCCCCGCCTGTTTGACCCCAAGGATGTTTACGGCGGTTAGGATTTCCGCTCGAACAGCGGAACCAGCAAGAAACCAGCGGCAAATCCGCCAAGATGGGCCTGCCAGGCAATGGACAGCGCGCTGCCCGTCAGCAACGGCACCAGCGGCACCGCCGCATTCAACGCCAGCCAGATCAATGTGAAAAAACGCGAGCGCGGAGCGACGAACACCTCGCGCAGGCTCGCTAGCCGCCGCCCCAGCACAACCGGCTCGCCAGTTTCGGCGTCGCGCGCCATCAGCACGGGTTGGAACATGAAGCGAATGGCCGCGCCAGTCAGGCCCGCAACGCCACCGGATGCCCCGATCAGGTAGACCTGGCTATACAATGTGGTTGCCGCAAACAGAGCCGCGCCAGCAAAGGCCGAAATCAGGAACAGGAACAGCATCGGCCCGGCCCCATACCGACGCTCTACAGGGGTCGCGAAGATCGCCAGCCAGGCAACATTGATCAGCAGATGCTCCCAACCGGCATGCAGGAGCGCATGTGTGAAGGGCGTCCAGATCAATGGAATCGCGATACTCCAATCAACGCTCGCAACCACGATTCGATAAGGCTGGAACGCGAACCAAAGCAGCAGATCCACCTGGCCATCAGGGTTAAGAACCAGGGTTGATGCCAGATGAATGGCGAGCAATATACCCGCCAGGGCCGTTATCGATAGCGGCAACAGAAACACCGGCTCACGCCCCTCAGGCCCCTGAGATACCGGCGCTCTCTCTTGTTCATTCATCGGCAAGTTCCCAAGGTGCCGGTAGGTCCCCGCCCTGCTCGCGCTTTTCCACATTTGGGCACAGACGTTAACCTTAACTAATCTTTAAGCGCGCCACGAGCGCTGCATTTTGCGATTGTTCCTGAAGCGCGGCCCACTCCTTACGGAGAGGGCCTCAACGCCTCAAATTGCGGGTTCGAACGATGCAGATGCCGAGCACCAAGACACTTTATACATATTGGAACACGATTCGGGGTTCCCGCAGCGCGCCGGACCGTCGCGACATCGATCCGACACGCATTCGTGAGGCGCTGGCCAACACCTTCATTCTCGAGCTCGACAGCGCCGACAGATTCTCCTTCCGCCTGGCCGGCTCGCATTTGTGCACGAGCTATTGCCGTGAATTGAAGGGCCGCTCCTTCTCCGCGCTCTGGCACGATCGCGACAGTGACGCCATGGACACTCTGATCCGCGCCGTCACAGAAGACCACGCGGTGGCCCTGGTCACATTCCAGGGCACCACCGCCCTGCACACCAAAGTGAGCTTTGAGACCATACTCATGCCGCTGCGCCACAATGGTTCGACCCATACACGCATTCTGGGCGCCATGTCGGCCGTCGAAGAACCCTACTGGCTCGGTGTGCAGCCGATCCTTGAACAGCGGATCACCGGCCTCCGGCTGATCTGGCCGGACGAAGTCCCAGCCGAGGAATCCGTAAGCGAAGTCCTGGCCAGTGTGGTCAACGACTCCGAGTATGGTTCATCGGCGCAGCCCGCTGCCATGCCAACCACGGTTTACGGCCGTACCGCCCGCCGCTACGCTCATCTTGCCGTTATCGACGGCGGCCGAAACTGATTGGTCGCCTTTAAGCGACCTATGCGGCCCAATTCTCATCAAGCGTTAACCAAGCACAGCTAAGTTTGCTGTGGTTTTCCCCAGTGCGTGGAACAGGTTGACGCATGCTCAGTGACGACATTTCCGCTCCACGGCCCATTGCCAGTCTGCACGCAGGTGCGGGAGACCGCCGTTTTCAGCGCGTCAACGTTTCGATCTTGGGCCGCTATATGCTGGCGGACCGTCGTGAATTTCCGTGTCAGGTTCTGTCCATGTCCCCCGGCGACGCCGTGGTGATTGCTCCGGTTCCCGGCATCGTCGGCGAACGGATTATCGCTTATCTCGACCATTTGGGCCGGGTCGAAGGAACGATTCTGTCTCAGGTCGATGGCGGCTTTGTCATGGATATTGCGGCATCGTCCCGCAAACGCGACAAGATGGCAGCACAGCTCACCTGGCTGGCCAACAAGGATATTCTCAATCTTCCCGAGGATCGCCGCCACGAGCGCGTTGTCCCCGATATCCGCCACTCAACCGTCGTGCTGGATGATGGTCGGCGCTACAACTGCAAGATCATCGACATCTCGCTTTCGGGCGCTGCCGTCGAACTCGATGTGCGCCCGGCCATGGGCACTCCCATTACGTTGGGCCGCATGCGCGCCCGCGTCGTCCGCCATTTTCAGAATGGCGTCGCCGTAGAGTTCGCGGCCGCTCAGGAAATGCTGACCGTGGTGCAGCAGAACCTGCGCATGAACTGAGCCCGGCAGGGCTGGCAACAAGGCAATCCGTTCCGCTCGACCCAAACGGTAGGCACCGGCGCACCAGTGCGTTCACCGCCGCATCATGGTCAACCAATACCTAATACTGTCGATAAAACACGCATAAAAACTGCGTGGCACTTTTCGGATCGGGGCAATCGGCCGTCCCTAGTGTGGTCTCCATCAGGGAGACGACACCATGACATTGATCAAGAAGGGACTGCTGGCAGGGCTACTTACCGCCCTCTTCGCTATCGCCCAGGCTGCTCCGAGCGCCGCACTCGACCTTACCAACGTGGCCTATGTCCAGACCAATTCTGGCACAACCTCGATCCCGGTCGGGCACCTGGAGTTCTGCAACTCCAACCCGGCTGAATGCCGCGGCTATGACCGCGTTGAGCCCGCGACTGTGCTAGACGATCGCAACTGGCAGCAGCTCGTTTCCGTCAACGCCTACTACAACCAGAACGTTATTCCGGTCACTGACCAGGATCTCTACAAGGTCGCCGAGTTCTGGACCTACCCGAACGGCTATGGTGACTGCGAGGACTTCGCGCTCGCCAAGCGCCGCGACCTGATCAACTCAGGCTGGCACCCCTCGACGCTGATGATCGCCGTCGTCAAGGAAGCCAATGGCAATGGCCACGCCGTGCTGATCGCCCGCACCGATCGCGGGGACCTCGTCCTCGACAACCAGGCCGGCACCATTCGACTCTGGAGCGACACCCCCTACAAGTTCATCAAGCGCCAGTCGCAGGCCCATGCCGGCCAATGGGTCGACATGATCGACAACCGGGTGCTGGTCGTCGCTGCCGCCAACTGACAAGTTTCCGGACCCCGCCCCAAGCCTATCCCTGATAGGGGTCTGAAGAGCCAGGCCGGTCATGCGCAAGCGTGGCCGGCCTCGCTGTATCTAGCGCAAACCGAAAATTACGGGCGGAAGGCCACGTAAAGACTCATGAAGAAGAGCCCGGTGATAAAGGCCCAACCAAAAGCCACCAGGGCTGAGATCAGGACGGACGGCATCGAGATCGTGCCGTCCTCCTCATGGCTCCAACCTACCTGCAACAGGATATAGGGGCCGCATACAAAGCTCATCGCCAGATTGCCCAGCGAGGCCAGGTAAGACCGGCCGTCCCACCGCAGCATGGCCTGCTGGCGCGTGACCCATTGGTACAGGTGCGTCCCGGCCCCGGCCATGCAAAGGCCCACACCTATGATGAATGCCGCAAGCAAAAGTTCTCTGGTCATGCCCATCCCCTGCCATCTGCCTACGCAGCGCGAATATTTACCCTTTGTTAAGCATATTGCGCCCCCTAATGGATGTCACCCCGAAGCGAGAATTCTGGTTAATTTCCACCATGGCGGCCTCAGGCACTGACGAGAACGCTGCGGCAGGTAACAAGGGCCAGCTCGCCTACAACCTTGCCGGAATTGCTCTGATTGTCCTGCTAGCGGCGGTGGGCGTGGCCTATCTGATTGACCAGACGGCTCGAAACGCGCAGCGCCCCCTACCGAGCCTGCTTGATGCAGACCCGATTACGCAGACCGTCGCCGGGCGGGAACTACACATTCCCACGGCCTGGTTCCGCTTTGGCGAGTCCATCACGCCCGGCTTTGTAAGCCAGGTCGATCTGGTCTTCGCGCTTCCGCTGATCGCCGGCCAGCAGCCTACACTGGTCGAGGTGACGCTGATCTCACGCGGCGGCGCGCGCGCCAGCAGTGCACTGCTGGACGCGGTCTATCTGCACCAATTTGCCGAGGACTCCGTGGGGGGCATCCCCGGACTGGTGGGTAAGCCGCTGCTCGCGGCCGATGGATATGCCGACGAAACGGTCTGGTACGACCCGCTCTCGCCTGCCCCATTTGTTGCCAAATGCGCTGCAGCGCCCGATCCGAGCCGTTCGGATCGTTGTCTGAGGACCATTCACCTGCCCACCGGGCTGGCCGCCATCCTCAGCTTCGACGCCGAGGCGCTTGTCGCCTGGCGTCAGTTCGACGCCGAGCTCGCCCAGTGGCTGGGCAAGATCGGCGCGTTGAACAGCTAGTCGATATCGTCCAGGTCGATATCCAGGATCGACATGGAGAACATATAGGACTTGTCGCCATCTTCATCGTCGAGGTGGATCAACCCGATCGACTCCTCGCCGATGAACACTTCAACGGAATCGTTCAGCTTTGGCCGCGGACGGACATCAATGTTGCGGTTGTTGAAGGTGCGTTGCAGAAATTTCTGCAGCTTGATGATCTCGGGGTGGTTCACGGGAACATGTCCTGCTGGTTGCGTTGAGGCGGCAATCTAGTGTCTCGATAAGGCCTGACAACCCCCACACGGACCAATTTACCGGTAACAACCGGCCCGAGCAGCTTGCCCCGGCGCTATTTTGATCCGTCGTGAACCAGCACCATTTGATCCATCACAAGCGCGGGCTGAGCGCAACCGGCCTCACCAATCACCTTCGCTGGCACACCAGCCACAGTCGTGAGCGGCGGCACTTCCTTGAGTACCACTGAGCCTGCGCCGATGCGGCTGCAATCACCAACCTTGATATTGCCCAACACCTTGGCTCCGGCGCCGATCAATACGCCATTGCCAATCTTGGGGTGACGATCCTGATCCGCCTTGCCGGTGCCGCCGAGCGTGACATTTTGCAGGATGGAAACATTGTCCCCCACAACGGCAGTTTCGCCGATCACCAATCCGGTGCCATGATCGAGCATGACACCCCTGCCCATGGGCACGGCCGGGTTGACATCGACCTGGAACACCTGGCTCGACCGGCTTTGCAGGTAGAGCGCGAAATCCCGTCGCCCCGATTTGAGCATCGCATGGGCAAAACGATGGGTCTGGATCGCCTGATAGCCCTTAAAATAGAGCAGCGGCTCAATGGCCCGATGGCAGGCCGGATCCCGCTCCAGCGTCGCGGCCAGATCCACCCGGGCAGCCTGACCAATTTCGGGATGGTCGCGCAGGGTTTCTGCAAAGGCCTGGCGGATCATGTCCGCTGACACATCCTCATGGTCGAGACGCGTGGCCAGACGGTGCGCCAGCGCCTCTTCCAAGGTTTCGTGGTTGAGAATGGTGGAGAGAACTAGGTTGGCCAGGAAAGGCTCATTGTCGAGCACCTGGCGAGCGCCAGCACGAACAGCCTCCCAGACCGGGTCAACCGCCTGGATCTGGGGGGAAACCTTGGCATTGCCGCTCATGTCGCGTGTCTCCGCTTCATCGATAGATGCCGATATAGGCTACATCATTTCACTCTTCAAAGCCAAAGGTGCCCAATTGGTTCACGAAATCGGCACGCTGGAGCAATGTTTGCTCAGAAACTCCAGCGCCGCTGCCTTGAACACCTTGTCGCCGGTTGCCCGCATATGATCGCGCCTGGGAATAACGAGTGCCTCACCCCGCGGCAGTAATGCTGCCAGTGCCTCAGGACCACCGGCCATTTCGTCCTCCTCGCCTACTGCCACCAGCGCCGGCACTTCAATGCGCCGAACATCGGCGCGCGCCATGGGTTGCCGTGAGGTCTCCATGCAAGCGGCCAGTGCTTCTCGATCCGAGCCGGTATGGTCGGCGAAGATGCGGAACTGCCGGGCAGTGGGATGGGTCAGATCTGACAAATCCGGTGCCCGCAGTCCGGCAATGATGTCATTGCCGTCACTCAACCCGTTGATCAGGTTCATGGCCATGCCCCCGAGGATTGCGGCAACCACCCGCTCGGGATGATGAAACGCTAGGAAGGCGCAAATCCGGGCGCCCATGGAATAACCCAGCACCGCCGCCTTCTCGATCCCCAGATGATCGAGCAGCGCGAGGGCGTCCTCGGCCATCTGCGTCGGATAATAAAGCTCGGGATCATGCGGCCTGTCCGACCGGCCATGGCCACGATTGTCCAGCGTGATCGCCTGATAACCGGCTTCGATCAGCGTCTCCACCCAGCCGGTATCGACCCAATTGACCTTGCCGCTGGAGGCAAAGCCGTGGATGAGCAGGACCGGCGGCCCCTTCCCGGCAACCTCATAGGCGATCGACAGGCCGGATGTGGTGAAGCTGGGCATAGGCATCCTCTTTTCAGTCCCTCGGGTGTTGCGGCTTCAGGACGCAAAATCAAGCTCCCTTTGCCCTTTTCTTGAATGAGGCCTTTGGCTATGGTCGCGCCAAATCAAACACACCCCAGGTTCCCGACCATGGCACACGGCTCGACCCCGCATTTTCACAATACCGAAGGCCTGCGCAGCATCGAGATCGGATCCAAGGAATTTCAGTGCGTCGGCGCCCTCCCCCCGTTTGATCGTCCACATGTGTTCCTCGACATGGGCAAGGACGACGAAATTGTCTGTCCCTATTGTTCCACGCTCTATGTCTACAAGGCTGAATTGGGCGAAGGTCTCGCCAACCCGGCCACGGCCATCTTCAAGGCCCACGCCGCCTGAGTAGCCTCATGCCCAGTTCGGGCCGCAGCTATATCATTGCGGGCGCCGGCATTTCCGGCATGACCCTGGCGCTCGCGCTGGCCAAGTTCGGCGCGACGGTGGTGGTGCTCGAACGCAGCCCGACGATCCAGGAGTTTGGCGCGGGGCTGCAAATCAGCCCCAATGCTCGCCGCGTGCTTGATCGGCTTGGGCTGGACGACGCGATCGATAAGTCCAGCCTCGAACCCGCCGCGCTCGATGTCTATGCCCAGGGCGGCCAGCACCCATTGGTCAGCATGGAACTCGGAGCGATTATGCGCGAGCGCTTCGGCGCGCCTTATGCCGTCATGCATCGGGCGGAGCTCGCCAGTCTGCTTTATAAAGCCTGCCGACGCTTCGCCAATATCGATATTCTGTTCGGCGTGCGCGGTTGGGACGTAGGGTCCCACGCCCGCGGCGTGACGGTGGCCATCGATGAAGCCAGCGGGCAAAGCCGCAATGCCCGCGCCGATGGGTTCATAGGCGCAGATGGCGTCCATTCCCAGACCCGCCTTGGCGTGCTGGACGGCCCAGCGGCTCAATATCGCAACCGCATTGCCTGGCGAACGCTTGTGCCAGCCGATTCGATCGGCGGACAGATTGCCATGGACCGCGTTTCGGTCTTTTTCGGCAGCGGCTTTCACCTGGTCTGCTACCCGTTGCCCCACCGCGCTCAGGTCAATCTGGCCCTGTTCACGCCCGGCGCCATTCCACCAGAAGGCACACAACCCCGGCCAAAGCGCCCCGGCCCAAGGGTCGAAGCGCTGCTGGCCGCGGCGGCAGAGAATTGGACCGCCTGGCCCATGTACACCGTAGACACCCCGATCTGGCATCAGGGGAATATCGGCATCATCGGTGATGCCGCCCACGCCATGGTGCCATTCCAGGCGCAGGGCGCGGCCATGGGCATCGAGGACGCTGCAACACTGGCGCCTCTGTTGATGGGAACTGAATCGGCCGATGCGGCCTTTTCCCGATATGCCGCAATCCGGCAGCCCCGCGCCCGTCGCATTGCCGCACTTTCGGCCGAGAATGGGCGCATCTTTCATATGGCCTGGCCGTTCAGCCTGGCACGGAACATTGTCATGCGGCTGCAGGGACCAAGAGCCCATCTCAAGCGGCTGGCATGGGTCTATTCTCACGACGTTGGCGACAGTTCCACGCCGTGATCGGCTCTGGCCTTGCCTTGTCGGCTTCTGCCGTGTCAATTGCGTCGCACCATTCCGGTGGATCAAAGAAAAGGTAATACCCACCGCATGCAAGCCGCGACTCGCTCTCGCCTGACCCTGGCCTGTATCCTGATCACCATCCTGATCGACATGATCGGGGTGGGGATTATCGTGCCGGTGCTGCCCGAACTGCTTGAGGATTTGACCGGCGGTAGCGTTGCGCAGGCCGCAGTGATTGGCGGCTATCTGGTGTTTGCCTACGCCTTCATGCAATTCGTCTTCTCCCCGGTCCTGGGCAATCTTTCCGACCGCTTCGGGCGCCGTCCGGTGCTACTGCTTTCGCTGCTGGGGCTGACCTTCGACTATCTAATGATGTCGATCGCCCCCTTCGTCTGGTATCTGTTCATCGGCCGCATCATTGCTGGCATTGCCGGGGCCGCACTGGCCACAGCCACCGCCTATATGGCCGATATAACCCCGCCACATAAGCGCACTCACCGCTTCGGCCTGATCGGGGCCGCATTTGGGCTGGGTTTCATCATCGGCCCGGTGCTCGGTGGCGAACTGGGTGAATTCGGCCCGCGTGTTCCCTTCTTTGCCGCCGCAGGCCTGGCCTTCGCCAATTTCCTGTTCGGCCTGTTTGTCTTGCCTGAGAGCCTGCCCAAATCATCGCGCCGCAAATTCGATATCCGCCGCGCCAATCCGCTCGGCGCGGTGCTGGCCCTCAAGAAATATCCTTCTGTCCTCTGGCTGCTGGCCGTCTTGTTCTTCTTTCAGCTTTCGGCCCAGGCCCTGCCGACAGTGTTCAGCTATTTCACCGTGGAGGTGTTCAATTTCACCTCCTCGATCATTGGCCGCACTCTGGGAGCGTTCGGTCTGGGCTTTGCCATCAGTCAGGCCGTGCTGGCCGGGCCGTTGTCGCGTGGCATTGGCGAACCGGCCGTCGCCATGATCGGCCTTCTCGCGGCAATCGCAGCCTTTGCTGGGGTCGCCTTTTCGACCGAAGAATATATGCTCTATCTTGCCATTTTGGTCGGCACCATCAGCGGCCTTGCTCCACCCTCCATCAATGGGGTGCTGTCCCGGCAGGTGCCCGACAACAGCCAGGGTGAATTGCAGGGTGCGGTTAATGCCGCCAGTTCGCTCGCCACGATCATCGGCCCGCTCGCGGCGACACAGATTTTCTCCTATTACACCACCACCCCCGGTACCCATGGCTATTTCCCCGGCGCACCCTTCATCGCCGCCAGCGCCAGCGTCGCAGTGGCTTTGATTATCTTTGCGATTGCCGCCTGGCGCTTTGAACTGGGAAGCCGTCCGAGCATAGCCGACCACCCGCACGCACCCGAGATCCCACCGCCGGGCCAGGTGCGCGTGGCGCCGCTTGAGGACGATGATGACAATAACGATCCGCCCCGCCGTTGAGGCCGACTGGCCAGCCTTGCTGCGCATTGTCAAACCGGTGCTGGATGCTGGCGAGACCTATGCCATTGACACCAATTTGAGCGACGAAAGCCTTCGTGCCTATTGGCTGATGCCGGCCCATGAAGTCTTCGCGGCCGAGATCGCCGGGCAGATCGTTGGCACCTACTACCTCATGGCCAATCAGGCTGGCGGCGGTGCTCATGTGGCCAATTGCGGATACATGACCGCGCCCGAAGCTCGCGGCAAGGGGGTCGCCCGCACCATGTGTCTGCATTCACTCGAACAGGCTCGTGAACGCGGCTTTCGTGCCATGCAGTTCAATCACGTGGTTTCGACCAACACCGGCGCAGTAGCGCTATGGCAGAAGCTGGGCTTTGAAATCGTCGGGACGTTGCCCAAGGCCTTCAACCATCCCGTGCATGGTTATGTAGATAGCTATGTGATGTTCCGCACGCTCTGAGTACGCCGTTCGTTCTTGCGGACAAATACGGAAAAGCCCCGCCGAAGCGGGGCTTTTGCAGCGCGATAACGACGCTCAATTGCCGAGCGTAGACGGCCAGTCGCCGTGCAGGTCGGTGCCGCGGCCTTCGATCTCGAAACCATGCGCGCCGAAGAAGTCGCGCTGGCCCTGGATGAGATTGGCGGTGCCCTGTGCCTGGCGGTAGCTGTCGAAATAGCTCAGCGCGGCCGAAAGACAGATCATGGGGAATTCGCCCACGGCAGCGGCAGCCACCACCTTGCGCAGGCTCGGGTGACTGTCCTTCATGATCTCGACGAAGTCAGGCACGACCAGCAGGTTGACCGCTTCGCCCTTGTCATAGGCGGACGCCATCTGATCGAGGAAGCGCGAGCGGATGATACAACCGGCACGCCAGATTTTGGCGATGGTCGCCAGCGGCAATGCCCAGCCATTTTCTTCCGAAGCCTTGGCGATAACGGCAAAGCCCTGAGCGTAAGAAACGATCTTGCCAGCAAGCAACGCCTTTTCGAGATCGGCCAGGGTCACCTCAGTCTTCGCGCGGTTCGGCTTGCCATAAATGCCTTCGGCAGCAACGCGCTCGGACTTGCGCGACGAGATCGAGCGGGCCGCAACGGCACCCTCGATGGCGGTGGCCGGCACGCCCATCTGCTGGGCGGCAATGGCAGACCAGACGCCAGTGCCCTTCTGGCCAGCCTTGTCCAGGATCAATTCGACCAGCGGCTTGCCGGTCTGGTCATCAACGGCATCCAGCACATGGCCGGTGATTTCGATGAGGTAGGAATTGAGCGGGCCCTTGTTCCACTCCTTGAAGACGCCTGCGCATTCCTTCGGCGACATGCCCAGGCCATCGCGCATCACGCCATAGACCTCGGCGATCATCTGCATGTCGCCATATTCGATGCCGTTGTGGATGGTCTTGACGAAGTGGCCGGCGCCGCCTTCGCCGAGATAGGCGCAGCAGCTTTCACCGTTGAACTTTGCGGCAATGGCGGTCAGCACCGCTTCGGCGTTGTGCCACTGCTCCTTGGAACCGCCGACCATGATTGAGGGACCATGGCGGGCACCCTCTTCACCGCCGGAGACGCCGACGCCAAGATAGCCGATATTCTTGGGCTTGAGATAGTCGAAGCGGCGCTGGGTATCGGTGAACAGCGAATTGCCACATTCGATGATGGCATCGCCCGCTTCCAGATGCGGCAGCAACTGCTCGATCATATCGTCGACCGGTTTCCCGGCCTTGACCATGATGATG
>JBGTUK010000025.1:0-18037 GCA_041939225.1 Devosia sp. | reverse complement strand
GGTCGATTATGATGAACTCGTGAAGAGCTGGGCTGAAGCGAACTAAGCTGAGCAGCACGTCTTGAAGCGTCGGGGCCTTGAGCCCCGGCGCCAAAATACTGGCGCTTCGTGCTGCATGGGACAAGACTGTTCCTGTGCTTGCTATTGCCGTCGGACAGCAGCGCCCCCCTTGAGACGCCTAGCGGGTGCATTGGGCGTTGCCACAAGCAGACGCGAAAAGACCGGGCCAGGCCACGATCAGCGCAGCTCAATGCTGCTGGGGTCGTCGCGCCGTCAGCAGAAAGGCCATGGCTCCCGCTATTGCGAGTGCACCGAGAAACATGATCACTCCGGAAAACCCTGTCAGCCCGACAACAGGCGCAGACAGGGCCTGAATAGTTGCTGCACCAGCAAAGAAGGCCAGGTTGACGGCTGCGAGAGCCTTGCCCGCATCGGAGCTTCCTACCGACTGGCGACCGAGCACGAAAAGCAAGGGTTGTACCGATATCGCAATACCGAAAGCGACCAGCAGCGAGAGGTCATAAAGCGGAGCCAGGCCTCTTCCAAAAGGGAGGGCAAGCAGGGCCATGCCTGCGATCAGATGTCCTGATACGAGCAACAGGCCTGTGCGACCGGTTCGGCGGTCCACAAGGCTGACCAGCATGGGCATCGAAATCAACATCAGGGTGAGGATCAGCATGATATTGCCTGCCTCGACCCGGCTCATCTGCTTGACCTCCATCAGCCAGGGGCCCGCCCACATTCCACGTACGCCGATAACGACCGCAAAGGACACAAAGGCAAGAATGACAACGCCTCGCAGTTCCCTTGAGGAACCGATCCGCGCCACCTGGCGAAATTCGGAACTCAAAGAACTGGTAAGGCGACTATTCTCCCGCTGCGACCGAACCCCGAGCCAAGCTGTCAGGGCAACAGTGGCCGCGAGTGCCGCTGAGGCGATAAAGGCAGAACGCCAGCCCAGCGCTTCAATCACCAGCGCCATCGGGCTGGCCGAAAGCAGCATGCCGCTGTTGCCGACTGCCAATACCAGGGCAGACCATAGCGCGAAGTTGACGTTGCTCAGGTTCTTGGCCGCGTAGGTCAGCGGGCATAGCAGCATGCCCGAGCATCCAAGGCCAAGAACCGCCTGGCTGAGCACAAAGCCAACCGAATTCTGCGCGACGGCCGCCAGCAGAGAACCAATCACCACGGTGCTGATCAGAGCCATGAACACGCGCTTGATCCCGAAGCGGTCGAGCGCTACACCCACCGGGATCTGCCCCACTGCAAAGGCGAGGTGGAAAACGCCAGTCATTGCGGCGACGTCTCCGGGTGTAACTGAAAAACTCTCGGCCAGCACATCTGTGGTTATTGCCGGCAATGTTCTAACGAGATTGGAGATGGTGTGCCCCAGGGCGAGCAGCAGCAGGGCGCCAACGCCCGCGAACGCCACGTGCGGGACGGAAACTGCTTCGCCTGTGTCGCCTGTCATCTCGTTCTTCCTTGGCCCCTATCGACGCGTTCAGCCCAGCGCTGTCTCACTGCCACTCAGCCGATTGCATTTCGCTAGCCGGGTTTTGGTCCGCTGGAGTTCACGTGACAGCGCGATGCTAGCGTTGGATGCCGTTGTCGAGCGTCAACATATCATCTAGGCACGCTTTACTGTTGCGCGGAGGGCAAGGCAATCTGCTGCGGATAGTGACCGGCAATGACGCGCCGGCCCAGGCCCAGCCCCGAATTGGTCGCCCATGATGCTCACCAGTCCACTACCGTGCCATCGGGCAGGACGGCGCCGCGGGCATGCAGGATATCGGGCTTGAAGGGATGGGCATCGATGATGGCTTCATCCACCTCAATGCCCAGACCTGGCAGCGTCGGCTTGTCCCAACGCCCAGGTTTGCGCTCGATCGGCCATTTGACCACGTCACCGTACCAGGGGACGGCGCCTGACATTTCTTCCTGGATGATAACGTTGTGCGTGGAAATTCCGAGATGAAGCGCCGCCACCCCGGCGATCGGGCCCAGCGGATTATGCGGCGCCAGCCCAATTCCCGCGGTCTCGGCCATGGCGGCAATCTTTTTGGATTCCCAAAGTCCGCCGGTATGACAAATGTCCGGCTGGGCGATATTGAATGCCCGGGCCCGGATTGACGGCTCGAAGTCGCTTCGGCCGACCAGCCTTTCCCCCGAGGCAATGGGGACGCTGGACCGCCTGGTGATCTCGGCAAGTCCGCCCACGTCTACGGGGGGAACCGGCTCTTCGGCGAACATGATGCGGGCGTCCGCGATGGCGTCGATATAGGCCATCGCGGCGTTGACCGAAGCGGGACGGCCGTGAAAATCGACCATGATGTCAACTTCAGGCCCAACGGCATCACGCAGATCACCAACCATGCGGCGGACGCGGTCTATGTCTGCGTTGGGCGACACATAATGAGTGTAGGGAATGCAGACGATCTTGAGGGCGTCGTAGCCGGCGCCGGTCACCTGCCGCGCCAGGTCAGTGATGGTGTCTGATGTGGTGGACTCGTAAACGGCGCGCATGTCGCCCAGACCAAGGTGGGTATAAGTGCGCAGGTGCTCGCGGACACTGCCGCCCAACAGCTGCCAAACCGGAACACCAAGTGACTTGCCCAGAATATCCCAGAGCGCTAGCTCAATGCCGCTGATTGCCGACATGCCGATGACACCCATTCGCCAGAAACCATGTTTGGTCATGATCTGGTAGCAGTGCTCGATGTTGCGCGGGTCCTGGCCGATCAGCATCGGTTCAATATCGGCGATCGCGCCCATCACAGCTTGCGTTTTGAATTCCAGGGTTGCCTCGCCCCAGCCGATCAGCCCGGCTTCGTCGGTCTCAACTCGGACGAATACCCAGTTCCGCATTTCTGCATTGCAGACACGCGCCGATATCGACGTGATCTTCATCGGTCCCCCCGAGGCTTTCCATCGATGCCACATTAAGGTTTCAGCTTCCCATGTCCACATGAGCCATTTTATGACCCTGGATGTACGGACACCCCTTCCCTGATTTCGAGGAAATGAGGCCGACATGGGCAAGGCAACTTCAGCGACGAGTTCAAGCGCGCGCTATGCGTGGCGCGGCCCGGTTCGAGCCATTTGCCAAGCTGGCCTATGTGAGCCTTGCGACTGACGATTTTACCGAACGTGGCGGCGCCGCGGCGCTGAGCGCGGCCTCCAACGTAGTCGATGCGACCTTCACCACCCTTGGGCTGCGCGCAGAAACCGATGTCGCGCTCGGCGAGACGGACGCAACCTTGCACGGCACGGTCGGCTGGCGGCACGCTTTCGGCAGCGCGCCAACCTCGCACCTGTCCTTTGCTTCTGGCGGCGAAGCGTTCACCATCGCGGGCGTGCCGCATGGGCGAGATACGTTGGTGCTCGAAGCCGGGATCGATATGAACCTAACTGATGAGGCCACGATGAGCTTCGCCTATGGCAGCCAGTTCGGCTCCGGCATTCAGAGTCATGCGGCCACTGCGAGTTTGAATGTACGGTTCTGATCGTTGGCGCCAATAGCGGTGGCGGCGAGCAGGGCCTTAAGGCGACCGGCAATCTCCGCCCCGCACAGAACTTGCTGGGCCGCGCCAAAATCGAGAACACAGTTTGGCATCTGTGCGTCGATGTTGAGGACGCACTAGAACTGGCGGAGCACACAGAAGTCCTACGATCAGCGGCCCCACCACAGGTGAGGCCTGACCAGTGGACACCGGGCAAGCGCGATGTCCGGTTCGATATCTTGAACCGGACGGTCACCTCAATCCGGGTCATAGCCGAAGTCACGGTCGTCGAAGGATCTGTCAAAGGACTTGTCAAAGTGCGGTCCATCCGGCGAGCGAAGCGAAACGCGTTCCCGGGCAGACTGCCCTGGCCAGAACAGCAAGATGAACAGGCAGAACAGATTCACGATTGGAACCAGACTGAGCAGGGACCACCAGCCGCTACGCCCCAGATCGTGCCATCTGCGCGCCGTAAACGACATGGCGACCACCAGGGAAATCGCGGCCCACAGGGCTAGAGCGGTGTAAAGCAAAACCTCCGGCACCCCGATGCCGGACAGCAAGGCCACCACCACATTGACCGCGATACCTGCGATCAGCAGACCGACGACAGCAAGAGCGAAGACAAATCGTCCAATTCGACCGTTAAACATTGTTCCTCCAGAGGGTGTAGGGATTAGAGCCGCCGAGACTACGGGACCGTTGCAGGTTGGATGGGTTGGAAAAACTCAGGTGCGGGCAAGGTGCGGGGAGGTGCAAACGGCCGCAGCCGCTGATCTTCGCTAAAGGCATCATGACCTGGCTATACCCTTGGACAGCACCGAGCTCAGAGCCAGCGCCAGGCCGCCGACGATCCAAGGGGCGACCGAAGCACCCAGTTTGCTGGAGAACCAGCTACCAACGGTCACCGCAATGACCAGGTAGAAGAAGGCCGAGGTGAGCATGAGATGAAGCAGTGAGAGCCCGAACAGAACTGCCAAACCGCGCAAATGCGCTGCAGCACGTGCCTGCCTGCTCCAGCAATCAATCAGCATCTGTTTCAGGGGAACCTCCGGCGGCAGCGCCAGCAGGTTCCGAACTGCCTGGGCGCCATCGTTCTGCCCATTTGGCGTCAGGGCCAACAGCGCCGTTCCGAAATTGACGGTCGACCAGACCCATATCAAAGGCTGGAGGGGCCCAAGAGGCGCGTTGGCCGCGATGAGGGCGGCAGCGCCACCGAAGACAATATTGGCGAGTGGACCGGCCAGCGCCACCATCACCCTCTGTCCCGACGAGGCTATCCAGGTGTCGGACGTGTCCACATAGGCAATGGGATAGAACCAGAACACCCCGATGCCGATACCGTGGACTGACAGGCCGAACGCCTTCATGGCCAGGATATGAGCGGCCTCGTGCAACGCCAATGATATGGCGAGAGCCAGAATGCCAATCGCAATGTATGAGAGGTTCATCCCGGCTGGAATGCTCGCCCAGGTGAGGGTGCTCAAGCCAGTCGCCAGCCCAGCGAAGCCCAAGGCGGTCGCGGTAATCACCGCGACGGGTCGGGTAGCTATTGCGAAAGCTCGGTAGAGGCTTTCGCTGAAATCATCTGCGGCCTGGCCGCGCAGCAGATCGAAAGTCAGATAACCGCGACCTTTGCGTTCGGCCTGGCCCTCAAGGGTGCTATCGGATTGGCTGTCATGGCCCAGAGTTGCGAACCCCGACGCGAGCAGTTGCTGCACGACGTTGATCACGCCCTGGGGCGAAAAAGTGCCAAACCGGCTCACGGCGCGGGCAATAATGGTTGTCAGGCGTGTAGAACCATCCAATTGCTCCCATATGAAGGTCCCGAACTCGGATAGCTGGAAGTACTTGCGCAGCGCGGTGTGCTTGAGAACAGCGATGGCTTCTCCATCGTCACCCTTTCTGCGGTGCAACTCCACGTTCAGCGACTGTCGCGGGCGCATGCGCAAGGCGACCTGAGACCGAAGATGTTCGGTCCCCGGCGCCCGCGCGAGATGCTCCAGTTGGGACCGCGATATGGCCAGAACTTCACCGTCTTCCAGCGCGGTCACTGTCGCACGGCGCGGCTCCCCAGCCAGCAGTGAAACTTCTCCGACGAGAGATCCCGGGCCAAGGATCGCGAGCGGCTGTTCGGCCCCAGGTACCAGGCCCTTGTGGACCGAGAAGGTTCCAGAGTGGATCAGATAACAGGTGTCGCCTGGGCGGCCTTCTTCTACCAGGGCTGTGCCGGTTGTGATCTTGCGCTGCTCAATCTTGCCCGCCAATTCCTGAAGGGCTGCGGGGCCGACCCCAGCAAACGGGGCCGCACGTCTGAGCAACAACAAGCGCTCACGCAAGCCCTCATCCAGCTTGAGCGCGGGGGCGAGCGCAGAGGCAATGGCCGGATCGGCCAAGGCGGCCGTGGGGACGCACAGGGTGGCGCATTCTTCGAGCGCAACAGCAGTCGAGGCGTATCGCCCACCGCCTTCGGTTCGCAGACACTCCTCACCGGCGACGTCGGCAAAGGTCAAAAGCGCAATCGGGACGCGATCATCTTCAACCAGCACGCTTTCTTCGATTGTCCCCCAGATCGGCAGATGCACAAGATTTGCTGGCTCTCCTTGAGAAAAAATCACGGCGCCCGTGTCGTGGCCGCGCACCACGGTCAGTTCCGCGAGGATGTTGAGTGTCGCAATCGGCAAGGTGCCGAAGAGATAGCTTTCGCGGAGCAGGTTGACCCGTTCTTCCTGAAACATTCAGCCAGCTCCGGGACGCAAGAGATCTGCGGTCGTTCTGCTCTCGGAAAGCCTTCCACACATCCTCCCCCAAGCATCCGCACAAGGAAGTTGCCTCAGAGCTTCTTCGCTGCGCGCCAGGTGAACCTGGGAGCGGAAACCAGCGAACAGCAAGCCTCCGGAGTCGACGATGCAGTCCCTTGCAGCCAGTTGCGCGGCACGGTCCGTCCGGGCGTGATCGAGCAAGCGCAACAGTTCTTCGCGTCCTATCCTGGAGTGCTTTAGCGCGAAGCCGACTGGGAGGGTTCGCGCTCCGGCCGCAAGGTCCCGCGACCAGTCTGGATCGAGCAGGTCCTGTATGTCGGAGCCCAGTTGGCCGGCAACACCGATACCGTGCGCCCAGTCTGCCCAGAGTTCCGCGCGGGACAAGTCGCAGCCGGCGTGCAGCGCTGCAAGACGTGCATAGAGCGCCATTTGAGCGCCGCTCTTGCCCGCAACCGATTCCTCGACAATGTCGAGATTGACGTTGGTGCCCCCGATGTTTTCAAGATCCAGGGCCTGCCCTTCGGCGATGTTCAGCAGCCCATCTCCCAAGGCGTTGATCAAGGTGACGCCGCGTTCCGCGCCGCCAGCTGCCTGAAGCAGCAATTTCTGCGGCAGCGTCGATGGGAACGCGGCAGCGGCAAGCATCAGCGAGCTCTTGCTTGCCTCACCCCACCAGGAGCGTTGGTCGCCATCCTGCAGATCATCCAACAGGTCAAAACATAGAAAGAGAAGCCCCGACACGACGCTGATGGGTGCAGCATCGGCCGGATCCCCGCCATTAGCGCCATGAACGAGAAGCGGAATGAGCAGAGGCAGATGTGGCGGCCGAGCCGGCTGGAGGTGTTGATCCAGCGCCCCTTCCAGGCAACCAAGCAACGGCTTCAACCCTTCGCCGAGGTTGCGGTCTTGCAGCAGATCTCTCAACTGCGTGACGCTCTGGTCCATGCCTGCGTGGACCAGTTCGGCGACGTCAGCACAAGCGCGCTCGCAAAGGGCAGCAGCGGTCATGGTGATCGGTGCCGCCCCATGTGCCTAGCCACCAAAGCTGGCCTGGCGCAGGAGCTCTTCGTCGCCAGCGGTCAGGTCGAGCTTGTCGAGGGCCTGCATTTCCTCGTCCGACAGCTCATATCCTTCCTCCGCGAGCGTCGCTTGTGGCGCGGTCTGCATTCTGGTGCGGAAATCGGCGTCGCCCATCCAACGCTCAATTATGGTCTCGATCTGCGCTTGGCTCACTTTGTGGTCTCCTGTCATTCAGCCCCGCGAACCGCGGGGCTTCGTCTGCCCGAGCGGGCTGTGCAACACTCGCTTTGAGCAATTAGCCCGCGAAATTAGCCTGACGAACGAGGTCTTCATCGCTCCCCGAAAGGTCGAGCCGATCTAGAGCCTGCAATTCCTCATCCGACAGCTCATACCCTTCTTCCGCCACCGTCGCCTTGGGGGCGGCCCGCATTCTTTCGCGGAACTCGGCGTCGTTCATCCAACGCTCAATTATAGTCTCGATCTGCGCTTGGCTCATTTTTGCCTCCCTCCCAGGGTCCAGGCTTTGTCGGTCGCGCCCGATATTTCTCGGGTCCTGCTGTGCTTGGCTCAACACCGCCTTCAGGCGAAATTGGCCATGCCGGCCAGTTCGTCATCAGATTGGTTGAGGTCGAGCGCAGCCAAGGCCCGCTGCTCTTCTTCATCGAGAACGAATCCCTCTTCCTGAGCGGTTTGAACCGGCGCCTTGCGCATGCGGTCGCGAAAAGCCTCGTCCTCCATCCATCGTGCGATCAGTGCTTCTATCTGCTGGCTCGCCATGACATTCCTTCCTCCCTTGCTTGTGTCGGCTTTCCGGTCAGGATTTCTGGTCAACTATCTTGAGTTCTGCGGCGACCATACGAAGATCGCGGTCTTGCCAGCTCAGCCAATAGGCGATCTGATAAACTCCCTCGGCGCCGGTATCGATAAGCGCGCTGCAATGGCGCTGCTGTGTATCGTTGTCGAAGCTGATCTCCTCGACCCCATCGAGCTGATCAAGTTGCACATCAAAGTTCTCGTCGATGATCTGCTTGACAAGCCGGGCTGCGTCCTCGCTCTCGCATTGGGGCAGCCTGACGCCACCGAAGAGGCCGCTGGCAAGCTGGATCATGCTCGCAATCCCGATCGCCGCCCCCACCGCCGCAACGGTCATCTTCACAGCGGTTTCATTACTGCCCTCCCCACGACCGGAATTCGTTGGTGCAGGCAGTCACGTGGCCATTGACGCAGCTTTCGTGGCACATGGAGCACTGCGTCATGCAGCTGTAGTCAGTCACCCACTGGAAATTCCCGGTGAAATAGCCGCAGGTGCTCTGGCAGGATGTATACATCTGCTCGCAGGTCTTCGGTGCTTCAGAGGTCGCGGCTTCCCACGCCGAGGTGTCCTGCCCACTGGAAAAGAATTCAGAGATCGCCTGGCAATCGTCGACATCAGTATTGGGTTCACACAACCCGGTGCCGATTTCGGGCTCGTCGCACTCCCCGTCATTTACATAGGGGCAAGTGGGGGCGGAAACGGTGCCAACGTCGCTCACCGCGTCCTGTGTTGAGGCGACTGTGCCTGTCAGTGCATATTCGATATCTTCGTAGCCATAAAGGCGGGCAAGGTCCGCCGCGGTATATCCGCTGTCGTCGACAGCATCGCGGTCGGCACCCAGTTGCAACAGCAGTTGAACTGTTGCCAGGCACTCTCCAAATGCCGCGTTGATCAGCGGTGTATGGCCCCCGGTGCTGCGTGCTTCTATGCTGACACCGCGGTTCAGCAGTTCCAGCGTCGTTACATTGTCACAGGACCGCGCAGCGTCCAGCAATTGCATTTCTTCGATTGTTGCCGACCGGGCCGGGACAATCGTGATCATGATCGCCAGGGCCATCGTCGTCAGCACGCCAAGTACCGGCCGCACCATCCCCCCAATGCTACGTGTCGTTGGACCTTCCAGGGCAGCTAGCCCCTGCGCTATCGAAGCATGCTCAAACCTGTCCAGAAAGTGTCGTTTGCGACACCCGAGCGCGGGCGCGCATGCCGGGCTCCTAGATTTTTAGCAGACCGGCAGCGATTGCCTTGGCAACGGCCTGTACCCGCGTCTTGACGTCGAGCTTGGCCATGGCGGAACCCACATGTTTGCGCACGGTCCGCTCGGTTATCCCTAGTATGAGGGCGATCTCCTCGGACGTCTTGCCATAGGCGGACCAGCGAAGCGTCTCGAGTTCACGCTCACTCAGGGGCGCATCCGCTGCCAGTTCCTGAGCAGCAAGTTCCTCGGACCGCTGGTGGGCGAGAAGCGCGACCAGCGAAATGCTGGCCATGACGCTGAACTTTGTTTGTTCCCACAGGTGAGCGGGAAGCGTGGTGGCAGCACTCACCATGCCAAACCGCCCAAAGGGCGAGTGCATTGGCACCACGATACCATTCTTGAACGGGAACATCGTTTCCATTTCCTGCTGCTCGGGCAGCAGCGGGGGTGTGCAGAAGACATCCTCGAAAAAGAACGGCGTGACGCGAACCAGCCCAGCAGTCACCAACCTGTCGGTGCGCTGATATCCGCGTTCGACATAGCGCTGCAACCAGGCGGGATCCATATTGGTCCAGAAGCGCTCTACTGTTGGACCTTCGCCAGCCACCATGCGACCAGCACCATAATTGTATGTCCCAACATGCAGCGACTTCATGGCCGCTGCAAACTTTGCCTCAAGCGCGCCTTGATCTGACGCCGCACGGATCTCGCAGAAGAACTTCTCGATCAATTTCGCCTGACTTACCCGGAATAAAAGCGCCACCGCGCCAACAGCTCTATCGCATAGCTATATCTACTATTTCCAGTCATGCTTTAGGATGCCGAACGTGGCGACCAGCCCCTTGATTAACCAAGCCAGCACATTACCGCTTGGCACAGATGATAGCAGCGTTTGCAGGGCTGAGCGGTCTTCCCGGCGCAGGGGGCATTGGAGCCGGTCGTCATAGTTTTTCGCCCGTCGAGTATCCGACTTGCCAAGGCGGTCGATCAGGTCGACTGGCACCGACTCTCGAAACCAGAAGACCGAACCTCGCCGGCGAACCATAGATGCGACAGACTAATGCAAGGAACAAACACCCTATCAACTGGACAGGAAGCTGTGAAAGAATCCGACTTGCGACCCGGATTTGATAATCGAAATTTCAATGACTTAGGAATGGCGGAGAGAAAGGGATTCGAACCCTTGAGACGGTTCCCCGCCTACACACTTTCCAGGCGTGCGCCTTCGACCACTCGGCCACCTCTCCGGCGGGGTCGGGTCTAGCGGGCCCATCCCTGGATGGCAAGTGGTTTTTGTCCGGGGCGCCACAAGGACTTGCTGCCTGTGGACGAATGGGGAACTCCAGGGCCGCAATTCGGTTGGTATGCACGTGCATTCATGACTTAAATCGGCGGTGCGGCGGCGGCAGGTTTCGAGTCGGCTGGATGACCAAAGACAAGAGGCGAAAAGCAGATGACGGTTTTGAGCAGATCCCGGCGTTCCCTGGCGCATCTGGTTGTGGTGATGTCGAGCCTTCTGGCCGGGACAGTAAGCGCACTGGCGCAAGCGCAGGCGCCGATCGAGGGGGTCTGGCGCACCGCGCTGCAATCGGAGATCACCATTATGGCTTGCCCAGAAGGATTTTGTGGGCACCTGTCGCGCATCGTGGTGCCCGAGGGCTTGCTGAGCGGCGCGGAGGCCGAAGCCGCGGCCGCCATGGCTCCGGAAGAATTTTTCGACTACCGCAATGAAGATCCGGCCTTGCGGGACCGACCCATGCTGGGGCTGCAAATCCTCACGCTGTGGCAGGGCCAGCAGCCCTCTACCTATGACGGGGAGATCTACAATCCCGAGGACGGCAAGACCTATGCGGGCTATCTCGAAATGACGGGCCCGGACACAATACGGCTCAATGGCTGCGTGCTGTTCAATGTGGTCTGCCGCGGAGAGGACTGGACGCGGGTCCCGGCGGACGAGCTGGAAGCGCGCGCCGCTGCAGAAGCAGGGACCGAGGCGGCAGAAGCCGCCGCCCCGGCGCAGTAGGTGCGCTACTCGTGCATTAATCGCATCTGTGGCTGGCCATTGCCGCGCAGGGCCGGCGAAATGCCGCGCAGATCTACCGTGGACACCACGCGGTGCCGATAGGCGGTGAACATGAAGTCCGGCGTGACATTGACCGGTTCATCGAACTGGATAGTGACCGTAAAGGCCTGCATGTTGTGGGCAAGCTGCACGCCAATCAGCAGGCCCTTGAAGGGCTGTTCGAGATAAAAGCCTCGTACGCGCATGCCGACCTGGAACGGTACGGCAACACGCTCGGGCAACGCGGCGCGGGCGGTGTTCCAGTCGCGATAGCCATGGGCGCGCGCGGTCTCTTCGAGGGCGGCGCTATGCGTGATTGGCTGGCCAGTACGGGCGCGGGTTTCGCGCAGCGCCTTGGCCTCGGTTTTAAGGGTTTGGGCGGACGGGGTATCGAGGGAAAACGACATGTTTCGGGCTCTCCGAATGGAGGCGACTAGTCACATGGGAGCCCGCATTGCCATGATGCGCCTTGGGAGAAACAACCGAAGGGATCATCGTCATTGAGCCGGACTTCACCATGGATCACGTAATCCGCGAGCAGCAGGCGCCGGCAACCGTCGGGGTAAATGCGCCTTGAACGATACCAAGTCAAGAGCGGCCATATCACCGGCGGTGATGGTGTGATCAGACAATTGCATTGGGCGCGGCCCCCATTTGGGCGCTAGTTACGTCCGTCGCACGATTGAGGAAATGATGACCGAGCTTTTGCTGTTTGTTGCCGGCCTGTTGGGTGGGGCGCTCAATTCGCTCGCCGGTGGCGGCTCGTTTATCGTCTTTCCGGCACTGCTGTTTTCCGGCGTACCGCCAGTGCTGGCCAATGCGTCCAACACCTATGCGGCCCTGCCCGGCTATGTCAGCGGCGCTATTGGTTATTGGAGCTCCGTGGCGGGCTATAAGGACCGGCTGGTGCTCTATGGCATCATCTCGGCGCTGTTCGGCTATGTGGGCGCCGAACTGCTCCTGGTGGTGTCAGATGAACAGTTTTCGCTGGTGGTGCCCTGGCTGATGGCCTTTGCCGTCGCGCTGTTCGTGTTCGGCAACCAGATCAATAGCGCACTAAGGGCTCGTGGCGGTGAGCGGCGCGGCATGAAAGCCCTGGGAGCCGTCCTGATCCTGTCCCTGCTGGCTGCTGTCTGCGTCTATGGCGGGTTCTTCAATGCGGGCCTCGGTATCCTGCTGCTGGCCTTCCTCGCCATGGCGGGGATGACAGACATTCATGCCATGAACGGGCTTAAGCTCTATATCTCGTCCATCGTGGCGCTGGTGGCGGTGGCGCGGTTTGCCTTTAATGACAGTATCGACTGGTACCACGGCTCGATCGCGCTGGTGGGCGTCACCATTGGCGGCTATGCGGCGGCGCGGCTGGCGCAGTTCATCCCGACGCTGTGGATCCGCCTGGGCGTGATCGTCTATGGTATCGGGATGACCGGGTATTTCTTCTGGACGGCGTATTTCGCCTGACAAGGGCGCCTAATCTGTCAGCTTGATCCACACCGCCGCATCGTGGAACGGGGCGCCGCCAAAGGGCGGGGCCGGTTCGGCACTGGTGAGCATGTTGATCCCCTGCCCGCCGCGATGGGCTTTGTTGCGATGCAACCCTTCGGCGATCAGTACGCCAGTGCACAGCCCGTCAAACAGGCGCGCGGTCAATTGCACCGCGCCGCGTTGATTGCCGACCACGACCGGCGTGCCATCAGCGATGCCGAGCCGCTCGGCGTCTTTTGTGTGAATGAAGACGCTCGGCTCGCCTTCGCGCCTGAGGCTGCCCGGCGTCTGGTTGAACGAAGAGTTGAGAAACGCACGCGCCGGGCTGGTAGCGAGCTTGAACGGGTGGTCCGCATCTGTTGCTTCTGTAATGGCCCAATGGTCGGCAAAGCGCGGCATGATGGCTGGATCGCAGACCCAGCGATAGCCCTTCTTGTCTGAGACCGTCTGCCAGTCCGGCGCAAAGCGGAAGCGACCATCGGGCCAGGCAAAGCCATTGGCGAAGCGCGCTTCGTCGTCCGGCCGCCCGCGATCGACGAACCCGGTCGTCTCTACTGCTTCGAGCGGCGGAAGATTGGAGCGGGCAAAAGTGTCAGCCACCACATCGCGGTCGCTGGCATGGAAGATCGGATCGTCGCTGCCCAGGCGTCGGGCGATGGCGTTGATGACCTCATGGTTGGAGCGAGCCTCGCCAGGCGCGTCGACTGCGGCTGGACCATAGAGCACGCGCGTATGGCCGCCACGGGTGTAATAGTCGTTGTGCTCGAGGAACATGGTGGCCGGAAGCACGATATCGGCCAGCTCGGCTGTTTCGGTCATGAATTGCTCATGGACGACAAGGAACAGATCCTCGCGCCTCAGACCCTGCTGTACCAATTTCTGGTCAGGCGCCACACTGGCCGGATTGGTGTTCTGCACGATCATGGCATGCACCGGCCCTCTGCCCTGCAGCGCCTTGGCGTCGCCGGTCAGGATCGGTCCAATCTCGGACATGTCGAGCAGACGCGGCGCGCCCTGTTGCAGGTGCTTGCCGGTGAGCCGCGACTTGTCGAGCGCCCAGGTGCCCGAATTGGAGTGGAAGGCGCCGCCGCCGCGATGCTGCCAGGCTCCTGTCATGGTCGGAATGCAAAGTGCCGCATGCATGGCGGTCGAACCGTTGCGCTGGCGCGAGAAACCAAAGCCGAGCCGGAAGAAGGAGCGCGGCGTATTGCCGAGGAGATGGGCAAAGGCCTCGATCTCCGCGACCGACAGGCCGGTGATGTCGGCCGCCCATTCCGGCGTGCGGGTTGCGAGATGGGCTTCGAACTCGGGCGAGAAATCGGTGAACCGGGCCATATAGTCCCGGTCGGCCAGACCATCGCGCAGCAGCACATGCATGGTGGCGACCGCCAGCGCGCCGTCGGTGCCAGGGCGCAGCACCAAGCCCATATCCGCCTGTTCCATGGTGGCGTTGTGATAGATATCGATGACCACCACCTTGGCACCGCGCGTCTTGCGGGCCTTCATGGCATGGGTCATCACATTGACCTGGGTGTGCACGGCATTGGTGCCCCAGATGACGACGCAATCGCTCTCGGCCATCTGCTCCGGGTTGACCCCGCCCAACAGGCCCGTGCCTGCGATATAGCCAGGCCAGGCGAGACCGGTGCAGATGGTGTCATATTGAAGCGAATAGCCGCGCAACGCGCGCAGCCGCTCGATGCCGTCACGATGCACATGGCCCATGGTGCCGGCGTAGAAATAGGGCCAGATGGCCTCGGCACCATGCTCAGCTTCAATCGCAAGGAAGCGCTGCGCGATTTCATCGAGCGCTTCGTCCCAGGAAATGCGCTGCCATTGCGCTGCCCCCTTGGGCCCGACACGGCGCAGGGGATGAGTCAGGCGCTCGGGGTGGTGAATGCGCTCGGCATAGCGCGCGACCTTCTCGCAGATCACTCCGGCCGTATAGGGATCATCCTTGGCACCGCGGACGCGACCGACGGTGCCATCGGCAAGTATGTCGACATCGAGCGCGCAGACCGAGGGACAGTCATGCGGGCAGACGGAGCGGATGGTGCGCTGGGCAATGGGGGCGTTCATCCTGCAAGGGTAGCCCTGCCCCTGCTCCGCGACAATCGTAATGTGGTTATAGGAGGGATCAGCGACGGTGATGGCTCGCCCCTGCCCCCAAGATCAGGTCGCGAAAGCCTTGGCCGCGGTTTCGGAATTGCGACGCGCGCGGTTGCTGGCGTGCTTTGCCAATTGGGCTGCGCCGGCGTGAAATTGCGAGAACGTGATGCGTCCGGCGGTGCCGGTGATGGTGATGCCGCGCCAGTTCGGCCGAACGGCGCGTACATCGGCCCAGTCGAGCCTGGTCTCGCGGCCCATGGCGTTGCGATGGGTCACATGGCGATGATCCCATCGGGTCTGGGTGAACAGGCCCGCGAAGCCGATGCCCAGGGAGCCCGCCGCCAAGAGCACTACGGCCAGGTAGGTGGCGATCAACTGCGTTGGGTCCGCAACCTGGCCCATGATGATCACGGCAAAGAGAAGGATGGCTGCCAGAGCCGCAGCGCCATAGCAGGCGAAATATTCGACCATCGAGGGACGCAACTCGGCCCAGCCGCCCTCGACAGTGATGGCTTCCTCGGGCTGCAGCAACCGGAGAGCCAGGAAGGCAGCGTAGCCAAACGCTACCACGCCAGCCGCCCGGGCCAGCGGCAGGTGGTCAGTCATGGGAATGTACTTGAGGACAATGAGAAGGGTGATCGTAATAAGCGGCAATGCCACTTCCTGCCAACGCAAAGGCACGCTGTAAGTCTCCATGTTGCGGGGCCGGCGACGCAAACTCGGCAGATTTCCTTGCGTCGAAGGGTAAGCAAACGAAGTGATTTGGCCATTCACAATTTCGCCATAAGTGCGGCGGGACGGCCAGGAAGGGCGAAGTGCTCGTTTCAAGAGCTTGGCAGAGTGATTTAGCTTCCTGCCAATCTGATTCACACATCTGACCTAGAGCGCTGACATCGTTCGGCAAAATGAACATTCGCCAACAAGAGCCATCCCGAATTGCGGCCGGAACGGCTCGACCAACGCGACGCCGAACCGTGGCAGAAATGTCTCAGCCTCGCATGCCGAAAACAGTACCGGCTGGGGCGGTTAGGGCCCAGCCTGCAACCGGCTAGATTTCGCTGCGGTTCTTCTTGTGGTCCTTACCCTTGGCCGCCTTCTTCTTGGGCGGGGCCTCGCCGTCCGCAACCGGCTTCGACCATTGCGGCTTTCCCTTGTCCTTCGGCGCTTTACCCTTGGCGGCGAATGGCTTGCCGGCCTTTGCCGGCTTCGCCTCACGCGGCGGACGCGGGGTTTCCATCATGGCTTCGAAGTCGTTGTCCGCCTTGGGCCTGGCATAGCGCTCCTTGCGGTCGGAGCGCTCGGGCCGGGGCTTCATCGGATCGTATTTTTCTGGCGGGCCGGGTGGACGGCGCTTGGACTGTGGACGCTCGGGGCGCTCGCCCGGACCGTCGACGGTGTTGATATGCACGCCCTTTTCGCCCGTTCCATTCTT
Organism: Devosia sp.; assembly: GCA_041939225.1. GTDB lineage: Bacteria > Pseudomonadota > Alphaproteobacteria > Rhizobiales > Devosiaceae > Devosia. Next base: position 1,655 of record JBGTUK010000025.1, on the reverse strand, counting down.
CGCCAGAGCGCGCTGAAAACTGTCCACCTTGTCGGCAGCGATCTCAAAAATGCTCTCGGTATCGAAGATACGGATCGAGCCAATGGCCGATTTGGTGACTCCGCCCGCCTTGCAGATCATCGGCAGCAACCAGCGTGGTTCGGCCCGCTGCTTGCGGCCCAGATTGACCTTGAACCAGCTGCCACCAACAAAGGCCTCACGGCTGCGCGGCTCGCGCGAGCAGGATTCATTGAGCGCCAATGCCGTCACATCCTCGGGAACCGGACGCGCCGCCAATTGCAGGCGCAGATAGGCCGCGGCAATCGCCTCGGGGCTGTGGCGCTCGAGCAATTGGCTGACCAGCGGCGCCTCGTCCTCGCTGGCCGGCGCGCTTAGCGTCTCGGCCGAGAGGATGTGTTCGCGATAACGGGCATCGATATCGGCGGCACTGGGCGGGGCAATGTTTTCGGCATCGACCTTGGCGGTGCGCAGGATGGAGAGCGCGACGCGCTTGCGATGGGCCGGGGCGATGACCACGCAGGTGCCCTTGCGCCCTGCCCGACCGGTGCGGCCAGAGCGGTGCAACAGCGTTTCGGCATTCATTGGCAGGTCGGCGTGAATGACCAGGTCGAGATTGGGCAGGTCAATGCCGCGAGCAGCAACGTCGGTGGCCACGCAGATACGGGCCCGTCCATCGCGCATGGATTGCAGCGCGCTGGTGCGCTCGGCCTGGCTCAATTCGCCGGACAAGGTGACCACGTCGAAGCCGCGATTGTGCAGCCGGGCCGACAGGTGTTTCACCGCTTCGCGAGTGGAGGCGAAGACGATGGTATTGGTGCTTTCGTACCAGAGCAGAGTGTTGATGACGGCGTTTTCGCGCTCGGCAGCGGGCACCGCCATCAGCTTGTAGTCAATATCGGCGTGTTGCGAGCCGGAACTGGCTGCGGTAATGCGCAGGGCATCGCGCTGGAAGGTCTTGGCTAATTCGGCGATCTGCTTGGGCACGGTGGCCGAGAACAGCAGGGTTCGGCGGTCTTCTGGCGCAGCAGCGAGGATGAATTCGAGATCTTCGCGGAAGCCGAGGTCGAGCATTTCATCGGCCTCGTCGAGCACCACAGCGCGCAGCGCCGAAGTGTCGAGCACACCGCGGGTGATGTGGTCGCGCAGGCGACCAGGCGTGCCGACCACGATATGGGCGCCGCGTTCAAGCGCACGGCGCTCGGTGCGCTGGTCCATTCCGCCAACACCGGCCGCGGTCTGGGCATGCATATTGGCATAGAGCCAGTCGAGCTCGCGGCGGACCTGCATGGCCAGTTCGCGGGTGGGGGCGATTACCAAGGCCAGGGGGGCGCCGGGCGGGGGCAGGATGAGGTCGTCGCCCAGCAGGGTCGGAGCGATCGCCATGCCAAAGGCAACGGTCTTGCCTGAGCCGGTCTGGGCGGAAACCAGAAGGTCGCGCCCATCCGCGCCTTCTTCAATGACGGCAGCCTGTACCGGGGTGAGGCTGTCATAGCCCTTGGCCGCGAGGGCCTGGGCGATGGGAGCAATAATGGTATCGGGTAGGGACAAAGCAGTTCTTTCGGAGCGGAATACACCATGCGTGCCGTGCCCCGATGCGACGGGATGCTCCGACCGATTATTGGTGTCTAGCAATGGGGTTCCGCCCTTGTGGCGGA
>JBGTUK010000024.1:0-18669 GCA_041939225.1 Devosia sp. | reverse complement strand
CGAAATGGGCACGCCGTCATTGCGAAGAGCCAGCTCTTCCAGCGCGCCACAGATGGTGGCACCAAGTGCATCGGCGCGGGCCAGCAGGCCTTCTTCGGCAATCACATCGAGCACAGCCAGTGCGGCCGCACAGGCCATGGGGTTGCCGGCATAGGTGCCGCCCAAGCCACCGGGTTCGGCGGCATCCATGATGTCGGCCCGCCCGATGACGCCCGAGAGGGGAAACCCACCCGCCAAAGATTTGGCGACGGTCACCAGATCGGGTTCCACCCCAGAATGCTCGATGCCGAACATCTTGCCAGTGCGGGCAAAGCCGGTCTGGACTTCATCGGCGATCAGCACGATGCCATGGGTGTCGCAGGTCTGGCGCAATGCCTGCAGCAGTTCGGTCGGGGCAGGCAGGAAGCCCCCTTCACCCTGTACAGGCTCGATAATGATGGCAGCCACATCGGTGGGCGCGATGTCAGCCCTAAACAATGTGTCGAGCGCGCGCAGCGTGTCAGCCACACTGACGCCATGGCTCGGTGCTGGGAACGGCAAGTGGTAAATGGCTGGTGGGGCGACACCGAATTTAACCTTGTAGGGGGCGACCTTGCCAGTTAGCGCCATGGTCAGCGTGGTACGACCATGAAAACCACCGCTAAAGGCGATTACGCCGGGCCGTCCGGTGGAAGCCCGGGCAATCTTGATGGCGTTCTCAACGGCCTCGGCTCCGGTGGAAAACAGCACTGACTTGGCTGGTGCGCTGAACGGTGCCAACCCATTGAGCCGCTCGCATAGCGCCACATAGGGTTCGTAGGGCAAGATCTGGAACGCAGTGTGGGTGAAGTGATCGAGTTGATCGCGCACCGCCGCCATCACCTTGGGGTGACGGTGACCCGTATTGAGCACCGCGATACCCCCCGCAAAATCGATATAGCGATTGCCGTCAATGTCCCAGATTTCCGAATTTTCAGCGCGCTGGGCATAGACCGGGAAGGCACTGGCGAGCCCGCGCGGGATGGCGGCAATGTGACGGTCACGGAGATCGGAATTGTGAGACATGGGACGCACTCTGAGAGCGGGATCTGGTCCCCCATTGTTACCGTGCGCTGCGTCACACCCGTAGCAGATTGATTTGCATACAGTGGTGCATTAGAGCTTCCACTCATGAATGCTTACGGATTTAAACTTCCCCCATTGATCATGCTGCGCGCCTTCGAAGCGGTGGCGCGGATGGGTAGCATGCGTAAGGCAGCGGACGATATTGGAGTCAGCCACACGGTGGTCAGCCGCCATGTGCGCAATCTCGAGCATTGGATGGGCCAGAAATTGGTGACGGCGACGCCGCGCGGGGTAGCGTTGACAGCAGCTGGTGAAACGCTGTTCGCATCGGTTACCCGCGCCTTCCGGATCATTGCCAACACCACGGCTGAGTTGCGCCCCGCCTCGCCGCGCGCCGGTCTGCGCATCTGGTGCATGCCGGGACTGGCCACCCGCTGGTTGACGCCACGCCTGTCGGATATCGAAGCGGCAATGGGATCGGTCGAGATCAGTCTGCGGGCGATTGATCGCCTGCCCGACTTTGCCGCGCACGAGGCCGATCTCATGATCGGGTTTGGCCGTTTTGAGGACCTGCCGACTGGCGCCCGGCGACTGATCTTGCCGCGCATGTTTCCGGTCGCCAGTCCGGAATGGATTGCCCGCAATGGCGCACCAGCGGATCTCTTAGCCCTGGCACAGGCCCCGCTGATCCATGAGGAAAGCCGCCAGCAATGGACGGACTGGTTTGAGGCGATGGGCACTAGGCTAAGCGCGCAATTGCGCGGGCCGCGCCTGTGGGACGCCAATCTGGGCTTTGATGCTGCACTGGCGGGCCAAGGTATTGCGCTGGTGACCCGACTAACGGCTGGCAGCGAGATCGACGATGGCAGGCTGGTGGAAATCCTGGACAGCAAAGTGCGACTGGGCGGCTATTATCTGCTGGCGGCACCGCAGCGTCAGGGTGACCCCATGCTGACCCGGTTCGAGCGTTGGCTTGAGGACAACCTGCCGCGCGAGTGAGCGTTGCTCATCTACGCGAGCGCGCATGATTTTGGGCTGCGCAGCGCCGATGTCTAGAGCGTTTTCGGCAATTGTCCTGCTTGACGCGACAGGGGAGCAACCCGACTTTAAAGGGGTCCTTTGTCAACAACCCCCGTCCCATTATGCCCAGCACCCGCAAACCCGTTATTGGGGTCATTTCCTGCACCCGTACCGTCGAGGGCGAAAACGCCTTTATCGTCAAAACCCGCTATGTGGATGCCCTCGCCAAGCACGCTGATGCGGTGCCACTGATCTGCCCTGCCATCACGACGCGAGACGATGCGGACGTCATGCTTGCGCGGCTCGACGCCATTCTGCTGACCGGCAGCAACTCCAATATCGAGCCGAACCATTATGGAGCCGCCACTGGGCGCGCGCCCTACGATCCGGGACGTGACACGATGTCGACCTTGCTGATCAAGGCGGCGGTGGCGGCGGGCAAACCGGTGTTCGGGATTTGCCGGGGACTGCAGGAAATCAATGTGGCTCTGGGCGGCACCCTGGTGGACCAGCGGGACGGAGCTGAGCCCCCGGAATTGCCGCATCATGCGCCCGACGATGCCTCGCTTGAGCAGATGTTTGGACACAGCCACCCCATCGACGTGGTGGCGGACACGCCCTTAGCTGCGATTACTGGCGAGCCGAAGCTGACCATCAACAGCGTTCACTTCCAGACGATTGGGACACTGGGCGCCGGACTGGTGGTAAATGCGCGTGCTGAAGATGGCGTAGTGGAAGCGGTTTCCTCGGTCGAAGGATCGGCGAAAATCCTGGCGGTGCAATGGCATCCAGAGTGGCGACCAGAGACCCGGCCGCACGATCTGGCATTCTGGCAGGCGCTGGGCGAAATCACGCGCGACGGCGCAACGCGATAAGAATTCATTATAGGCTGAATTTTGATTAGGAATTGGACAGCGACGCTGGAAGGCCTTTGATTATTGGCGCAAACCAACTTAGGCGATCCATGACCGACAAGAAATTCTATCTCAAATTCGTCAAAGCCAACGTTCAGGGTATCATCACGCTTTATTGGGATAACGCGCCCAAGACCTGTGAAGCCCTGTGGAACGCGCTGGAAACGCCGATCCAGTGGGATGCGACCCACGCCATCTTTTCGGGTCCCGAAATCATGATGGGCCTACCTGAGACCCACCGCAATTTCGATCCAACCGCCCTGCCACCGGAAAACCAGACAGTGCTGCCCGAGCCGGGCGAACTGCTGTGGTTCTATCAGCCCAAGAACTTCTTCAAGATTGACCCCAGCGAGTTCTGGGAAATTGGTATGTTCTACGGCGTTGGCGGCCGCACCTTTGGCCCCACGGGTTGGATTCCCTGCACTTATATCGGCAAGATGACCGAAAATCTGGATGCTGTGGCGGAGCAGTGCCGCCTGATCCGGATCGAAGGCGCCAAGACCGTTGAACTGGGTCGCCTGTAGAGACGCTGGCCCAAATTGACTGGGTGGCGGCTGTTTGCGTCACCGGTCGCCTCTTCGGGCCACAATGCAATGACCTCGTCTCTCGACAGACCCGGGATGAGGTCCACTCCAGCGCCGGACACTCGCAGTACTGGCGCTGTCGCTATCAATTCAGCAAGGGAGACGACCAATGAAAGCTATTCTCGGTACAACCGCTCTGAGCCTTTCGGTTCTGCTCGGCACCACCGCCTTCGCGCAGGACACCACCTTTACGATCAATTCGTTCGGTGGCGCCTATGAGACGGCCCATCGCGCCTGCATCATCACCCCGTTCGAAGAAGAAACCGGTGTGAGCGTAAATGTGGTCACCGCTTACTCGGCAGATGCCTTTGCCCAGTTGCGCGCCCAGAAGGATGCGCCGCAGTTTGACGTGATCCACTTTTCGGGTGGCCAGGAAATCGTTGGCGCAGCTGAGGGGCTGCTGGCACCAATCGACCCGGCAAGCCTGACCAATGCAGCAGACCTGTATGACTTCGCCAAGGCCAATCTGGCCAAGGGTGAGGGCCCGGCCTATTCGATTGCGGCCATCGGCCTGATCTACAACACTGACGCTGTCTCGCCAGCGCCGACCAAGTGGACCGATCTGCTTAACCCCGAGTACAGCGAACATCTGGTTCTCACCGACATCTCCAATGGCTATGGCATGCTCGGCTTCCTGATGCTGAATCAGTCGCAAGGCGGCGATCTGAACAACATCCAGCCTGGCCTTGATGCGGTTGCCAAGCTGCTTGAAGCGGGCGCGCTAATCGTGTCGACCTCGCCCGAAATCCAGCAGGAATTCGCGCAGAATGATGCGTGGATTGCCCCTTACGCTTCGGATTATGCGTTCACGCTGCGCAAGGCCGGCCTGCCATCGGGTTTCGCACAGGGCGCTGAAGGTACACCAGCCAGCTTCATCACCACCAATGTCGTAGCCGGCCGTCCCAATACCGATCTGGCGCTGAAGTTCGTCGACATGTCGATCTCGCCAGAGGCACAGGAATGCTTTGCCGAGGCACTGCGCTACTCGCCCACCAACTCCAAGGCCGAACTGAGTGCTGAAGTCGCTGCTGACGTCGCCTATGGCGAAGAAGGTGTTGCCGGTCTGATCCGCTTTGATCCCGCCGTGATCGAAGCCAATCGCGCCGCCTGGGTTGAGGAGTGGAACAAAACCATCGCTCGCTAAGGCGGTTGATCTGCAGGGCCCTGTTCTGTTCCAACTTGCCCCTGGGTGCAGTTGGAACAGGGCAGAGCCGACCTCCCCGAGGGAGGCCATGATAGCGGTCCGGACGCGCCACGCCTTGCCGCCCGGACTGCAGGCCTCTCCACCCCGAGATTGAGAGGCCACCCTTTTTCAGCAATCTTTGGCCCAGCGGCGTCCTGAGCAACAGGACGCAATCTCATGGTTCGACTCGCTCGCCATGAAGTCTACACATAGATGGGATGCCCAACTTATTAGGGCTGCGTGAAGCAAGGAAGACGCAACGCATGAACGACCGCACAGAGAACCTGATGCTGGCTTTGCCCGGAATTCTGCTGCTGGGGCTCGCCTTCTTCCTGCCCATTGCGCAGATGTTGCTGCTGAGCATATCCGGGCCTGAAGGTTTTACTGTAGCGCATTTCGTGCGTTTCCTGTCCGACCCTTACTATCTCAATATTCTGTGGCGCACGGTGCGACTGTCGGTGCTGATCACCGTGATCTGCGCGCTGATCGGTTTTCCACTGGCCTATATCATGACCAAGGTTGGTCCCAAGCTACGGTTGTGGCTGGTGGTTATCGTGATTTTGCCGCTGATGACCAGCGTGGTGGTGCGCACCTTTGGCTGGATGGTATTGCTCAGCCGCAGCGGCTTAGTCCCCGAAATTCTGCGCGATACGGGCCTGGTGGGCCGCACATTCGCCCTGATGCAGACCGAGGCCGCCATCGTGATCGGCATGGTGCAGGTGCTGCTGCCGTTCATGACATTGTCCATTCTGGGCGTGCTCACCCGCATTGACGGGAGGCTCGAAGAGGCCGCGCGTACAATGGGGTGCTCCTTCCTGCAGACGATCCGCACAGTGGTACTGCCGCTGGCGCTGCCCGGTATTGTTGCCGGATCGCTGCTTTGCTTTACGTTGTCGGCCAGCTCGTTCGTTACCCCCAACTTGCTCGGCGGCACCCGCATTCAGGTCCTGGCCGCCTCGATTTACAAGTCCGTTACGGCGACGCCGGACTGGCCCTTTGCGGCGGCGCAGGCCGTCATCCTGTTCGTCGGCATCTTGCTGGTGCTGGTGCCCTATATCAAACTCACGGGAGCCAAGCATGGTTAGGGCCGTTCCGGGCTGGCTGCATATTGTCGGCATCGTCTTCGTCGCGCTGACCGCACTTATCCTGCTGGCGCCGCTGATCGTGGTGATCGGGGTGTCAGTATCGGAAAGCCAGTTCATCGCGTTCCCGCCCAATGGGTTGAGCTTGCGCTGGTATCAGGAAGTGTTGTCGTCCAACGCGTATCTCAACGCAGCCTGGATCAGTATCCAGATTGCCTTGCTGGTCACCCTGATGGCCACGGCCATCGGCGGCGCGGCGGCCATCGCCATTCATCGCCGGCAATTGCCGTTCTCGGATACGCTGGCCACGGTATTCCTGTCGCCGCTAGTGCTGCCCACCATTATCTACGCCATCGGCATGCTGATGTTCTGGAGTTCGGTGTTCGGACCGGTCACGCCGCTTACGCTGGCGCTCAGCCATACGGCGATCGCGCTGCCCTATGTGGTGCGTACTACGCTGGCGGTGCTGGCGGAGTCGGACCCCTATCTCGAAGAGGCCGCACGCACCATGGGTGCGAACCGTCTGCAGCGGCTGTGGTTCGTGGTGGTGCCCCAGTGTTTTCCGGGCCTGGCTGCCGGGGCGTTTTTTGCCTTCAATATCTCGTTTGACGAAGCAGTGCTGTCGTTGTTCCTGCGGGGGCCGACGCTGACGACCCTACCGGTGCAGATCTACAGCCAGCTGGAGTTCTCGCCCGACCCATCGGTGGCCGCCGTGTCCACCATCATGATTGCCTTGACCATTGTGCTGATCTTCGTGATCGACAGGATGCTGGGCCTCACCCGTTTCGCGAGCGCCTGACCCATGGCTAATGTTCGACTGACCGATATCCGCAAATCCTTTGCCAAGACCCAAGTGCTGCATGGCATCTCGCTCGATATCGCCTCGGGTGAGTTCATCTCGCTGCTGGGCTCCTCGGGCTGTGGCAAGACCACACTGCTGCGCATGGTCGCCGGGCTGGAAAGCGTCACGGCTGGCGGCATCGAAATCGATGACCGCGACGTCACTAGCCTGCCACCCGAAAAGCGCGACATCTCAATGATGTTTCAGTCTTATGCGCTATTGCCGCATCTCAGCGTCAGCGAGAACGTGCGGTTCCCACTGCGCATGCGCGGCATCGGTAGTCGTGAGGAGCAGCAGGAAAAGGTCGCCGCCGCGCTCGAGACCGTGCAGTTGGGCCATTTGAGCGAGCGCAAGCCACGCCAGCTCTCGGGCGGCCAGCAGCAGCGTGTGGCGCTGGCGCGCGCCATTGTCTCCCAGCCCAAGGTGCTGCTGCTCGATGAACCATTGAGCAATCTTGACGCTCGGCTGCGCGAAGACATGCAGGTGGAACTGATCGAAATCCATCAGCGGCTGGGGCTGACGACGATCTTTGTGACCCATGATCAGGAAGAGGCGCTGAGCCTGTCGGATCGGATCGTCCTGCTCAATGCGGGACGAGTGGAACAACAGGGCACGCCAGACGAAATTTACAACCATCCCGCCACCAGCTTTGCCTCAAACTTCATCGGCTCGGCCAATCTGGTACCCGCCGAAATCACCGATGGCCCGAAGGGCCCGGTGGCCAAGCTTGAGGACGGTCAGATGCTGGTGCTGGACCCCAACGAGCCCATCCGTGGGAAGGCCACCCTGGCGCTGCGACAGGAAGACCTGACACTGAGCGCAGAGGGCGCCGGCCCCAAAGCCAAGGTGCGCACCCGCGTGTTCCTGGGCGCGCGCAATCGCTACGTCATGACACTAGCGGGCCATCCGCTGCGCGCCCTGACCGCCAATGATCTCGACTTCGCCAATGGCCAGGAAATTGCGCTGACCATTGATCCGGCACGCATTCGCGTGATCGCCGACTGACCCCTGTATCGGAATTTGCATCATGAGTTTTGAAACACGCCTTTTTATCAATGGCGACTACGTTCAGGGGCAGGGCCCGGCGCTGGCGAGCCATGAACCCGCGACCGGCAAGGTGCTCGCTGAAGTCGCGTCGGCGGACCGCGCCCAGGTCGATGCGGCTGTTGCCAGCGCCCATGCAGCCTTCGCGAAATGGAGCCACACCACGCCCAAGGAGCGCAGTCTGGCACTACTGCGCATTGCTGACGCCATTGAGGCGCGCTCGCACAGTCTGGCCGATGTGGAATCGGTCAACGCCGGCAAACCCTGGCGCTATGTGCAGGCGGGCGAACTGGCCAATGTAGCCGACGTGTTTCGGTTCTTCGGCACGGCGGTGCGCAATGTGCCGGGGACAGCAGCGAACGGTTTCCGCTCAAGCCGACACACCAGCATGATGCGCCGCGATCCGCTGGGCGTGATTGCCTCGATTGCTCCGTGGAATTATCCACTGCTGATGGCCGCTTGGAAAATCGCGCCAGCCGTTGCCGCCGGCAATGCCGTGGTGATCAAGCCATCGGAAAACACCCCGTTGAGCCTATTGTTGCTGGCGTCGATCCTGGCCGAATTCCTGCCACCCGGCGTGGTCAATGTGGTGTGTGGTGACGGCCCTGAAGTGGGCCAGACACTGATTACCCATCCACTGGTGCGCATGATCTCGCTGACAGGCGATGTGCGTACCGGGCGCGCGGTCCTAAAGGCTGCCGCTGGAGAAAGCATCAAGCGCACCCACCTTGAACTGGGTGGCAAGGCCCCGCTGATCGTGTGTGCCGATGCGGATATCGACAGGCTGGTGGAGACGCTGCGCGAAGCCAGCTTCTACAATGCTGGGCAAGACTGCACGGCTGCCTGCCGGATCTTTGTTGACAAGTCCATAGCCCAGAAGGTGACCGACAGGCTCTCAGGCATGATCGGCTCGCTGGTCTATGGTGCGCCTGAGCGCGACGACGTTGAATTTGGCCCCTTGATCACCGGATCGCAACGCGACCGGGTCGCCGGCTTTGTTGAGCGGGCGCGCGCCGATGGCGCCGACATCGTGGCTGGCGGCGCGACACCGGATCAGCCGGGCTATTACTACCAGCCAACGCTGGTAGCGGCGCCGATCGAGGCTGAAATCGTGCAGAAGGAAGTGTTCGGGCCGGTGCTGTCCGTCACCGCATTCGACGAGCCAGCCACGGCGCTGGAATGGGCCAATGCCTCTGAATACGGTCTGGCTTCGTCGGTGTGGTCACGCGACAGCGTGCAGGCGATGAACATCGCCAATTCGCTGCAATACGGTATTACCTGGATTAACACTCATGGCGTTTTCGCCACTGAAATGCCGCATGGGGGCATGAAGAATTCGGGCTATGGCTCCGATCTCTCCATGCAGTCTCTGATGGACTACACGCAGGTACGCCACATCATGGTTGCGTCCTAGCACGCGAAAAAGGCGCGCAGGGATGGGTGAATCTGATAGAGGAAGCGCTATGCGCATCCTCGACATGACCACCTTTGTCGCCTTGGCGCGGCACCGCCATTTTGGCCGTGCCGCTGAAGAACTGCATACGACGCAGCCGGCCATCTCCATTCGCCTTGCCGCGATGGAGGAGGAGTTTGGCTGTCGTCTCATGCATCGCACCGGACGCAATTTCTCGCTGACGCCAAGCGGACAACGGGCGCTGGAAGCCTTCCAGTCGATCTTAAGTGCCTATGACGGACTCAAGCATGAGCTGAGCGACGAGGCCAGTCTCGCGCCCAAGGTGGTGCGGATCGGGGCGATCGACTCGGTGTCCTCTACCTGGATGACACCCTTTGTCGAAGCGCTCCACGAAGCGGCGCCAACGCTGAAAATCGAGCTGACTGTCGAAGGCACAAAGAGCCTGGTTGACGGTATGAACAAGGGCGATTTCGATGTGATCTTTGCGCTCGATCCGGCCATTGGCGACAATTTCCGCAGCTTCACCTCCTGTGTGCTGCAGATGACGTGGGCGGGATCGCCCAAGATCATCAATCCGGACCGTACCTATAGCGTAGATGACCTGGCCAGCCTGCCCATTATCACCTTTCCAAAGGACACACCGCCCTATCGAATGATCGCGCCGTACTTTCAGGACGAACAGGTGCTGGCCAGCAAGCTCACGAGTTCCAATTCACTGTACTCAATCATCAGTCTGCTGATTGACGGGTTTGGGGTAGGTGCTATTCCAAGCGTCACTATCAAGCGTGAACTCAAGACCGGCCTGTTGCATCCCATTAGAGTGACCAAGCACTTTCCCGCAATGCCGATCATTGGCACCTACCAGGCGATCACCGAAAAAGAACTGATTATTAGCGTAGTAGAACAGGCGCGTCGCAGCGCGGCATTGTATTGCTCAACTGCAGACCCGAGTATGGCCTGGGTGGATTAAATGGGGGGGTATTGATAAATCGATGGCTTATTCGTTTTGCGGTGTCTCTGCGTTCAACGACCCTGCCAAAGAGGCTGAAAAGCTGAGGCAGGCAGTCGCGGCAAGACTGGATGATCTCAAGCGGAAGGCCTCGGGTGAGACATCGCGGCTTCAGGACCTGTTTCATGCAGTGCCTCACTCAACCCGAGAAACTCGGGTTGGCCATGGACGTCATAAGTAGTGGCATAGGCGGCTTGGCGGCGGACAGGGCGTCTTGCATTGGCTTTTCGCGCCTGAAACAAACCACAAGGGTTGAGCTCGAAGCGCTTCTCAAAGAGGCCAGGGAAATGCGGCAGTGAGCGGAACACGCGGTGATATCTATTCGGGGCCTCGCTCGTTTTCAAACTGCGTCGGACATGGCGCTCCCCTACTGCCCCTGGGCCTAGCGATCTGCATGTATCAAAGATCACGGACCTAGAGGCGGTACTGATGCACTGCGCTGTCTGCTGCCTTTGGCCGGCTTGTAGCGACAGATTACACATCCTGCTTGGTGCGCCATGCTCCGTCGTGCCACTCACGCACAGCGACCGAGATGTTCTCGTCGATGTTGATGATATTGTATGCATTGGATTCGCCGCGAAGCCGCGTCGATATCGCGGAGGACGCCTGAGCGACCAGAATAGGTGCCGCAGCCGATTCACTGACGCCGCTTGGCTCTCCTGTCTGTACCCTGCCCGAGTGGTCGTGCGTGCGCACATAGGAAAGGTGGAAGTGGCCGGAGAGCACGAGACGGACACCGAGCCGAGCGAAACACGCGAGAGCCTGGTCTGCTCTTTTTACCCGCTTGGTTTTTTGAACCATCGGTTCAGTCGGAAACAGTAGCGGGTGATGGGCAACAATGACCCGAACTGCCTCAGGCGAGCCCTGATCAAAACGTTGATTGAGTTCGGCGAGCTGGCTGCGTGAGATCGTGCCGTGGCCCCAGTTCCACTCCAGCCGCGCGCGCCGCGACGTGCGCATCCCTAGTAAGGCCACACCCTTCATCTCCAGAAAGGGCTCAAGGTCGGGCGAGATATACTTCTTGTACAGACCATAGGGGTCAAAGAAGCGTCGAAAGATATTGACCGCTGGCACATCGTGATTGCCGGGAACAGCAAATACGGGAGGTTCCAGTTTGTCGAGAAACTCCCGCGCCAATTTGAATTCAGACTCGGTGCCAATCTGGGTGAAGTCACCGCTGGCAACGATTATGTCAGCATGCTGCGCGTTGATTTCATCCGCAAACCCTTCGGCCAAGGCAGGATCGTGGTGACCAAAATGAAGGTCGGAAATGTGTACGATCTTCATGCGGGCGCCGTCGCGACTACCAATTCTTCACTTTCAAGCGCCGGCACGATGACCGAAAGAGCCTGAGGCAAAATTCTGAACTTGAGGGGCGTTTCGAACATCTCAACCTCTCCGTCAATCATCACGTTGATCACGCGCTTTTTCACGTCGATAGAAACTTCCCTGACGCTCTCTATGCTCAGGGCTTCATCATGGCGCCAACGCCCCATCAGCATGCCCATCAGCAAGCGCAGGAAGTCTGCAGCAGTAAAATGATGCAGCAGGTATAGTGTTAGTGTGCCCTGGTTGAGATTCTGGCGGGAAAAGAACTTTCCCAATCCTTCATCATAGGAATCGCAAGCGACGGCCAAGGACTGCACCCGCTCTATTCGACGCGCCCCTTCGCCGGGTTCAAGAACGACAGCCATTCGCCGGGCCCGCGCCAAGCGACGAAATATGTGTCGTACAAATGCAAGTTTGGCGCCAATAGACTCGTGGCCGCGTATGCGTTCACGGCCTGCCGCCAGGCCGGGGATGAGGCCAATAACGACCTTTTGCATGAATATGCGACCGTTGACCTCAGCAACATCTATACGTTGACGATTGCCGTGAGCGAGCGCGGCGACGGCCGCAGACAGGTCCAGCGGCAGGTGAAGGTCTTTCGCGACCGCATTGAATGTCCCAAGCGGCAGAATTGCCAAGTCCTTGTTTACACCTACAAGGGCTCCGGCCAGTGCGGTAACTGTTCCATCGCCCCCCGCTGCAACAATAACGTGCGCATCGCTCGCCAGAGCATCGGCCACACGTGCATTCATGCTCCGCCCGCAATCTGCGTCGATGGTGGCTTGAATTCCGTTGGACGAGAACAAGTTGCTCAACGCGTCTCTGGTCACGCCCAACGCATGAGCCGTCCCGGATTTCTCATTTAGAAGGACATAGTAGCGCCGGTCGGACATGGTTCATGTTCCCATTGGAGAGGAATCCGTCCCACGCAACGTAGACAACCCCAAATGCGTTGCGGCCCCATCAGGGGATTTGCACATGCTTTACAGACTGGTCCGTCGCACCCACCTCAAAAAGGCCTACAAATTCATCACCGCCGAGGTGCGCCTGCTGGCGGCAATCGGGATCGTTAGCGGGCTAATTCTGGGATTTTTCACGCTTGCCGACGAAATGGGAGAAGGCGACCTAGAGGCCTTCGACAATTTCGTTCTCATGCTGTTTCGCGATCCTGACAATGTGGATCTTGTCGTCGGCCCGGTATGGGCTCATGAGATGGTTCGCGACATCACCGCGCTTGGCAGCTTCTCCCTTTTGGGGCTGATCGTCCTTGGCGTTTGCGCCTATCTCCTGTTGATCAGGCTTAAGTCCGAGGCCTTGCTGATCGTCATATCAGTCGTGGGCGGGAGCATTCTCAGTACAGTTCTTAAATGGACCTACAGCCGGCCGCGGCCAGACCTCCACGTCATGTCGACGCAGTTCACATCAAGTTTCCCCAGTGGCCACGCGATGCTTTCTGCCGTGACATTTCTCACCCTGGGCACCTTGTTGGCCAAGATCGCGCCAACCTGGAAGATCCGCCTCTTCTTCTTGGGCGGAGCAATATTCCTGACTGTGCTTGTCGGGCTTAGCCGCGTCTATATGGGCGTACACTTTCCAAGTGACGTGATAGCCGGATGGTGTGTCGGTGCCGCATGGGCGCTTCTTTGCAACATCGTCGCTACGGTACTGCAGAGGCGGGGTGAGGTCCGAGGCGGGTCTGAACCCGCCAAGGAGGCCAACTGACCCGGCGCGACCGGCCAAGGTTCAAGACGCGACCGGCGGAACCACCGAGCCCCAACGACATTCTACGTATTCAAACCAAAGGTAGGCCAGCCGTGGCACACTCTTCCTTCGAAGCTCTCCCCCGGGTTGGATACGCGTCGCGTGGCGTTGTGTACATCTTGCTGGGAACTCTGGCTTTGACATCTGCGCTCTGGGGCGGCGGTGGAGGAGAAGGGTCATCGGAGGCATTGTCCAGCTTGCTGGGCCTGCCGCTGGGTCGAATTATGTTGGGTCTCATCTCACTCGGGCTATTCGCTTACGTTCTCTGGAAGTTCGCCCAGGGTTTGCTGAATGCAGATAACCGCGAAAAAGACCTTCAAGGATATGCCGTCCGGGGCGGAAACTTGATCAGTGGCGGCGCCAACCTAGTCCTGATGTTCAGCGCAGCAAGCATGGCGCTTAACCTTGGACAGAGCAATGGCGGGGGTGGGGGTGAAGAGGCGGCCTCCGCCTGGCTGTTGCAGCAGCCCTTCGGACCACTGCTATTGGCGCTTGTGGCATGCGGTATTCTGTCCGCTGGGGGAGCACAATTTTGGTATGGCCTGTCCCATGGCTACCGCAAACGCATGCCACTCCCTCAGGCCCAAAAAGTCTGGATGGATCCACTCAGTTCTTTCGGTCTGATGGCGAGAGGAACGGTCTTCGCCATCATTAGTGGTTTCCTCTTTTTCGCAGCATTGACTGTCTCTCCGGATCAGGCGGGGGGCATCAAGGAGGCGCTCAATTATCTCTACGTGCTTCCCTACGGCCGGGTTCTGTATGGCGTCATGTCGCTGGGGCTTCTGGCGTTCGGCCTCTACGGCTTTTTGCAGGCGCGCTATCGTCGTGTGGATTTGTCAGATCTAGCCGAAATTCGTGCTGCCGCCCAAACATGACGCAGCGTACCACGGGCGCAGTGTGCCCCCTGGTGCTATGCCATGCTGCCGCCTGAAGTCCTGGTAGCACTCACGATGGCCGCTATCGTCCGTGCCAGAAGACTGGGTGGCGTTGGCTTAGTGAATACGCGAAGATCGGGGAATTGCTTGAGCAGTGCCGGGGTGAGGCCAGCACCAGTATGTATGATCATCCCGAGGTCGCGCTCTTTTAAAGCGCCGATGACCGGTCCCACATCTCCATCAGGCAAGTTGACGTCAAGAATGGCGCCATCAACGTCACCTTGAGTAATGTACGTCAATGCCAGACGAACGGTCATTGCAGGGCCGACGACAGTGCCTCCCGCGTGCTCCACGGCGTCCGCGAGATCAAAGGCGATGAACGGCTCATCCTCAACAATCAATATCCGTAGTCCAGAAAGCGTTTGGTCCATTTGAATGCAGAGATTTTGAATGTGCGAGGTTAAGTGTCAGGACTGCAACTGGCTTGCATCAGCGATAATAGCGATCCGCAACCCGTCCGGTTCCCAATGGTACTCAATTGAGCCGCCAAGCTGACCTGCCGCGCTCGCTCGGGCGAGCTTAGTGCCAAAACCCTGTGTCGTTGGCTGCGAGACTGTTCCAGCGCTAACGTGCTCCTTCCAGCTAAGTTCGACCCTCCCTCCAATTTGCAGCCAATTGATGTTCAATTTTCCTTGTGGCGTCGACAAAGCCCCGTACTTTGCAGCATTGGTCGCCAGCTCATGAAAGATCAGCGCCATGCTGGTCGCTGACTGGACCCCGAGCATGATGTCAGGTCCATCCAATTGTACCGTGCGGTCCCCGTTTGGATCAATATGAGGCTTGATCACCTCCTCGATCATATGACGGAGCAAGACATTTTCCTGTTGCTCGAAGTCACTGGTGATGGCGGAACGTATGAGCTCATGGGCGCGCGCCAAGGCATTCAGTCTCCCTTTCAAAGCCTCCGACATCTGCTCGACCGTTGTGGAGGAGCGCGCAGTCATGCTGACCATCCCAGATGCGATGGCGAAGAGATTCTTCACGCGGTGATGCAGCTCGCGCAAGAGAAGCTGCCGCGCTTCTTCCCCTTTTTTCTGCTCGGTGACGTCGCGCGAAATCGAGACCAGACGGACCGGCGTTCCATCTGGGCCGGGCACCGCCGTGACGACGACGTCCCACCATTTGGGCGTGCCCTTTGCGGTGGGACAGAAAGCCGAAAAGCGTCCGACACCGCCGGCGCGGGCAGTTACCATAGCCTTTTCAATCTCTTCTGCGCTTTCCTCTGGCCATAAGGTTGCCCAAGGATGTCCGCAAATCTGACTGACGTCATCGACTTCCATGAGCCGACAACCGTTTTCATTCATGAATTGGAGCGAGCCGTCCAGTTCAAGGACCTTTATGCAGTCGCCGCTGGATTCTACCACACTGCGGCTGAATTCTTCGCTGGCGAGGAGCGCCAGTTCCTTTTCCTGGCGGATTTCAATTTCGTGCTGGGCGGCCCGGAACAAATTGGCGTTGTCGATTGCGATGGCAGCCTGTCCGGCAATGCCCAAAAGCAGCTCTTCGCTCTGATCCGTAAAAATGCCGGGCTGCGAATGACCGAAGAACAGGCCGCCGATGACGGTGCCTGAACGCGACTTTACCGGCACTGCCAGGTAGCTTTTTACCGGCAGGTGCCCTTCCGGCATGCCGTTGAAGGGTGCGTTTTTGCCGTAGCGCGGGTCCTTTGTAATATCTTCTGACCGGACCACACCGTCGCCCCGGAAGGTGGGTTCGAACACCTGGGTATTGCGCGGCATGGGGAACTTCGAGAAGTGCTCACGCGGCACACCCGAGATGGTATAGAGCGTATAGCTGTCCCCGCTCCGGTCCTGGACATTATAGAAGAAGGCGCCAAACTCCGCGCCTGTCAGGGAGACGCCAGCATCCGTTACCGTCTGGACGACCTTTTCCAGGTCAATCTCGGAGGCAATCTCGTTACCGGTGCGATTGAGGATCTCCATGACCCGGGCCTGTTCGGCAAGAGCGCCTTGGGCGTCTTTCAGATCATGTATGTCCGTACACGTGCCGTACCAGCGAGTGATGTTTCCCTCTTCATCACGAGTACACTGGGCGCGCCCGATGACCCAGCGATACTGACCGGACCGATGTCTTAGCCGGTACTCGATGTGATAGGGCTCACCCGTCTCCAGGCTGTGGCGCCAGACCTTCCAAGCACGTTCCTGATCTTCCGGATGAAACATGCCGTTCCAGGCTTCACCGTCCGTCGAGCCATAGGGCACGCCAGTATATTCGTACCACCGGTCATTGTAGAAATCGTGGTATCCATCCGGACGCGTTGACCAGATCATTTGATCGATGGAATTGACGATGGTCTGCGATTTTTCTTCGCTCGCGACCAAAAGGGCATTTGCCCGGATACGATCAAGAGCCGACCATGTCCGGTCGGCAACCTCGGTTACCAGCCTATGATCGTCTTCGGTCCAGGGTCTCGGCTCCCGCGCATGAACGTAGATTGCCGCCTGCAGCCGTCCGTTCTTCACCAGCGAGGCGGTGATCGCCGCTCGCGTTTGAATTTGTTCAAAAGCCTGCAGCACGTCGGGATTGCTGGTCCGTGCATCGGTCTTCACGTCGTCAATGACGAGTGGAGAACCGTTCTGCAGCGCTGCAAACACGTCATCTCCGAAGGCAGCCAGATCGTGGGTGCCCTCCTGAGAGGGCACAGTTCCGTCCGTCCAATTGCTATTCGTCGTGAAATACCGCCCGGTCTCGTCAACATCGCCATAGCCCACCCTATTGGCGCCGAAAAACCGACCAAGTTCGCTCTGCGACGTGTTGATGACATCGCGAGGATCATCCAAAGCCCGCAGCCGATCGCTCAGCTCCAGGAGAAACACGCTGCGTCTCTCGGCAAGAACCTTTTCAGTGGTCTCATGGCCCTGGTTGAAAATGCCGAGGACCGAGCCATCTGCGGCAAGAATGGGTGTGAAACTGTAGTTCCAGTAACTTTCTCGGACGATGCCGTCCCTCACCATGGGCAGCATCTCATCGAACGTAGAGAACCCTTCACCTGTCGAAACGACGTGTTCGAATTGCGGTCCGACGACGTTCCAGATGTCTGACCAGACCTCCGCTGCGGGACGGCCGAGTGCCCATGGGTGGCGTTCAGCGGGGATGGGGGCCCACGCGTCGTTGTAGATGAGGCGCAGCTCCTGCCCCCAATAGATGGCACAGGGGAATGTTGACTTCAGGCATATCGAGAGTGCTGAGCGCAACTCTGGAGACCACGTATCCGAACACCCCAGCGGGGTGGCGCTCCAGTCATGCGAGCGGATGAGGCGCTCCATATCGCCCTGCGCCACAGGGAAACCAGACGAGGCGTTGAACTCGAACGCAGCACTCATATCAGCCGACAACTCCCACATCCCTGGCTGCAATGATCGCAGGCGCGGGAGAAAGCCGACTATGCCGACAAAGACTGCTTTGGCAACTAACAATCACATGTCCAGCCACAGTCGCGGAGATGGGGCACTTGATGAAAACCACCGGATCGCAGGCGAACAGAACGATGGCCGGCAACAGCGGCCGCGATGATTTGTATAGACGGCAACGCCGCTAAGCTGCCTGCCAGTTGGGAAATGGGTCGGGCAAACGGGTCCAGGCGTCCGGCGTAAACTGGCGGGCCAGGATCAAACAGGCGTCGAGCTCGCGGCGAATGGCCGCTTCGTCCATTGGGTCCATGCCGATGAAAACCAGTTCCTGACGACGATCTCCCCAAACCGGGTCGATATACGGCGCCATGGCGGTTCGCCAGTCGTCGTTTTCCGGCCAGTGTTGGGCGGGAACCGAGGCCCACCAGCGGCCGCGGCGCATGGTGCGGACCAAGGCGCCGGCCTGGCTGAGTTCGCCGACCAGATCAGGACGCGTGGCAAGCCAGAAGAAGCCTTTTGAGCGCACGACGCCGGGCCAGGACTTGTTGATGAACTGGGACAGCAGTAAGGGGTTGAATGGCCGCCTGGCACGATAGACGAAGGAATGGATGCCATATTCCTGTGTTTCCGGGATATGGTCCTTGAAGCCGTAGAGTTCCTTGAACCAGAGCGGGTTCTCCTGCGCCCGATCGAGATCGAACAAGCCGGTATCAAGGACTTCGTCGAGCGGCAAATTGCTGAAGTCGGTCTCGATGATCCTGGCAACCGGGTTGAGCGCCTTGATAATCTTGCGCGCCGCGTCGCGTTCCCAGTCCTGGGCCATCGAGATCTTATTGAGCACGATCACGTCGGCGAACTCTATCTGCTCGACCAGGAGATCGACCAGAGATCGCTCGTCGTCGGGTCCCAGGGTCTCGCCGCGGTCGCGCAGGAAATCGTGGGAGGCATAGTCCTTGAGCAGATTGGCGCAATCGACCACGGTCACCATGGTGTCGAGCCTTGTGATGTCGGAGAGCGAGACACCGTTTTCGTCGCGAAACTCGAACGTGGTGGCCACCGGCAGCGGCTCAGCGATCCCGGTGCCTTCGATGAGCAAGTAGTCGTAGCGGCCACTTTCGGCCAGAGCTCGCACTTCGCT
>JBGTUK010000023.1:0-18756 GCA_041939225.1 Devosia sp. | reverse complement strand
GGCGACCTTGCTCTGGCTCTTGTCGGTGACGAACGAACCGGCGACGCTGGCGTCCACCCAGATCGCGCACTTGCCGCTGTTGAACAGCGCCAGGTTCTCGTTGAATCCGTTGCTGGAGGCGCCGGGCGGGCCGTACCGCTTGAGGGTGGAGACATAGAAGTCGAGAGCCTTCTTCCATTCGCCGCCGCTGAATTCGGGCTGCCATCGCTCGTCGAACCAGCGTGCGCCGAAGGCGTTGGCCAGGGTGCCGATCAACGCCATGTTCTCGCCCCAGCCGGCCTTGCCGCGCAGGCAGATGCCGTACTGGCCCTGGTCCGGGCGGTTGAGCCTGGCGGCGAATTCGCCGAGCTGGGTCCAGGTCGGTTGCTCGGGCATCCGCAGCCCGGCCTGCTGGAACAGGTCCTTGCGGTAGTAGAGAGCACGGGTTTCCACCGCGATGGGTGAAGCCCACCACTGACCTCCCAGATTGTAGTAGCCCTTGTCCCCCGGCCAGATGTCGGCCGCAACGTCGGTGCCATGCTCGGCGTCATAGGCGGCAAATGCGTCGTCGAGTGGTGCCAAGGCACCAATGGCCTGGAACTGCGCCACCACATTATTGCCCAGCATCGACACATCGGGGAGGCCGCCGGTGGTCAGTGCCGTAACCAGACGCTGCTGCTGTTCGGACCAAGGCACAATCTCCATGACCACATCGATGCCGTCATGGCTGGCCTCAAAAGCCTCGATGATCCCTTCCCAGGCCGCAATGTCATTTGGATTGGTAGAGAACTGCCAGAACGTCACCGTCTGCGCAAAAGCCGGCGCGCTGACCAATGTGGTTGCGAGCGCTGTCGCCGCTAGCAAGATATGCCGCATGAATTACCTCCCTGTGCGCCCGCCGATTGCGCTCCCGCAATGCCCCCAACGGCGCGTGTGTCATCGTTGACATACGAGACTGGTAACACATCGCTGACGGGTGTGTCAAACTGTCTCACCCTATGGTGCTGGACCTGTGGAATCTCGGATCACCAAGCTTGTTTTGAGAACGATTTCATCGGGCACTTCGCGACCTTCGATGGCGGCGAGGGCCATGTCAAACCCGTGTCGCCCCAAGTCAGTCATGGGCTGGGCAACAGTGGTCAACTCGGGTGCCAGATAGGCCGCTATCGTGTCATCGAACCCGATCACGGAGACGTCTTGGGGCACACGCTTGCCCATACGGTAGAGCGATTGCAGAACCCCGGTGGCCAGAATATCGCATGTGGCAAAGATCGCCGTCGGCGGATCAGACAGGGCCATGAGCGCGTTGGTGTGCTGCTGGCCCTCCGTGCCGGAAATCTCTGCATCGAGGTCATAATAGGTACCGAGCCGCACATGGTCGGGCATTGGTTTGAGACCATGAGCGGCCATGCCATCGCGATAGGCAGCAAGCCGGTCGTCTTCGACCGACCGTTGGCGGGCAAGATCGCGTGGGTAGATTGTTGGATCCCCGCCGACAAAAGCAATGCGCCGGTGCCCAAGCGCCACCAGATGGTCGACGGCCGCGCGCGCCCCGACATAATTGTCGACCCGAACGGAGCGGGCTGTTTCGGTCAGTGAACGTTCGATCTCAATCGCAGGGATGCCCGCTTCCACCAGGATCTCGGCATTTTCCGGGCTGGCCGTGGTGCAGAAAAGCACCGCATCGACACGTTGGGCAATGAAGGTCTCGATACCATGGCGCTCGTGGCTGGCGCTGCCGCCATGATTGAAGATCACCACGCGATAGCCGGCGGCAATGGCGGCCGCTTCCACGGCGTGGGCGACACCCACAAACAGAGGATTGACGGTAATGGCCGTCAGCATCAGACCGATCGTGTAGGTGTGCTGTGTGCGCAATCCGCGCGCCACCACATTGGGGCGATAATTGGTGGCAGCAACAGCCGCGAGCACCTTCTGGCGCGCATCGTCTGAAATATAGCCCTGCTGCTTGAGCACGCGATTGACCGTGGCGGTGGATACGCCAGCCAGCCGGGCGACTTCCAGTAGCGTTGCGGCTTTGCTGATCAATGAAGTTCCCTGCCTCGTAGATCTCGCGCGTATCGTGGACGGCCGCGTGCGCCGCCTAGCGCGTTTCGCTTCAATTTTTCCGATTTCCCCCAAGTCGAGCCAAGAATGCAGCCAATGCGCGCACAATGGAACCGCATTTTTGCATTTTTGGTCGGCCACCGCACACAGCATCCTGCAAAGGGCCGTTGCCAGTCTGCCCAACGGACATTGCTGGCTGGCTTCTGTCCCGAGAACCGCAAGGCCGAAGGCATCTTCGGTGAATTGTCGGTCCGCGAAAACATCATCATCGCGCTGCAGAGCAAGCTGGGCTGGTTCAGCGCGCTCAATCGCGACGAGCAGATGGAGATTGCCGGCCGTTTCGGCGAGTCCATGGATATTCGCGCCGCATCGCTCGATATGCCCATCAAGCTGCTCTCGGGCGGTAGCCAACAAAAGGTCATCCTGTCACGCTGGCTCGCCACCGATCCAACCTTTCTCATTCTGGACGAACCGACCCGTGGCATCGACGTCGGGGCCCATGCGGAGATTGTCCGCACGATCAATTGGCTGCGAGATGAGGGAATGGCTCTTGTGGTCATTTCCTCCGAACTTGACGAGGTCGTCGCCTATTCCACCCGTATCGTGGTGATGCGGGATCGCGAAATGGTCGCCGAACTCATCGGCGAGAATATCAATCCCGACGTCATCGTGCAGGCGATCGCCAATCACCGCGACGAGGAACTCGCATGACGCGGCGCATATTGTCTCGCCTCGCCAATCCCCAATTGCTGGCTCCGGTCGGCGTGCTCTAATTAACTGGTTGCTGTTTCCCAATTTTTTTCGGATAACTTGGCAGGACGGTCGGCTGTTTGGCAGCCTGATCGATGTGCTCAACAGGGGCGCGCCGGTGGCCATTCTGGCCGTTGGCATGATGGGTGTCATCGCCACTAAGGGTGTCGACCTTGCGGTCGGCGCGGTGATGGCCATGGCGGGCGCGGTGGCCGCGACATTGGTGGTGGCCGGTTATCCAGCACCCGTCGTTGTTGCCGCCGCGCTCTGCCTCGAGGTCCATGGCGTGCTGGCCGAAACCAGCCGCGATCCATTGCTGCGCTTGGCGATCGGTGTTGTCGAACTCACACTGGCGCTGGCCTTGACCCGTGAAGGTGCCCACGGCGGTGCGGACTATCGGGCGGCCTTGGCGCGACAGTTTTAGGCACTGATCGCCGCGATCGAGCAGGGCGATGCCGAGCAGGCTGCGGACCTGTTCGAAAGCATTCGGGCGCTGGGTCGCGCCCGAGTGCTGGCCCGAGGCTGGGCTGCTGGCCTAAAGCAGGGCTTCGGCTCAGTCCGCTTCCTGCCCGCAGAGCACAATATCGGTCCCGGACGCCTGAAGAGCCACGGACGCCAGACCATCGTCGGGCAATTGGTCGGTATAAAAGCGGGTGACGCGGCTGAACGGGGCCACGCGCACCGACGCGTCTCGCGTCCATTTGCTCATGTCGGCGGCCAGGTATTGTACCCGCGAATTGGCAATCAGTGTGGTCGTCGTCTGGGCCTCGGCATAGCTGAAATCCAGAATGCCTTTATCGGGGTCGAGCGCGCCGGCGCCAATGACGGCATGGGTGGCGTAGAACTTCTCGAAAAAAGTCAGCGAGTCTGAACCCACCACGTCCCGGTCATTGTGGCGCAACAGCCCCGGGGTCATATGCACTTCAACCTGCGGCGCATTGCAAAGGGCGAGCGCCACATCGATATTGTTGGTGACCACGCGCAGGTCATCCCGGTTCCGCAGCGCTTCGGCCACGAACTGCACCGTGCTTCCAATACCCATGAACACGGTCGAGCCCGGCTCGATATGATCAGCGATACGGCGCGCAATGCGTTGCTTGGCGCCGCTGTTGAGTGTCGATCGAGCTTTGATCGAGATGTTGCGCACGGTGACGGGCGCGTCCACACCACCATGGAATCGTCGCGCATAGCCCAGGTCGCACAAGGCATTGATGTCGCGCCGCACGGTCTGGGTTGTCACTGCGTAGCGCGCCGCCAACTGCTCGATATACTGGGCGCCATCGGCCTCGATCAGGGCCAGGATGTCACGTTGCCGATCCGAGAGCGTGTCGTGCCCCATCATTTCCGTTTATCCCAGAAAGAGTTTGGGATTGTCGGTGATGACACCGGTGAGCCCCGCATCCCAGAACGACAGCAGCTGCACCGGGTCATTGCAGGTCCAGGCCCTGACCTTTATGCCGCGCTTGTTCGTTTCTTCGAGCATGCCGATGGAAAGTGCCTTGTAGTGCATGTGAATGGTGGTTGCCGGGATGGCCGCGAGTTGTTCGGCCCAGTCTTCCGGCGGACGGCCCCAGAGCATCGCCATTTCCAGCGTGGGCTCGAGCGCGTGCATCGCCCGGAGTGCTTCGGGGTCGAAACTCGAAATCATGATCTCGGTGCTGCCCGAGCGTTTCGCGATATCCGCCTTCACCGCCCCGACGAGCTGGTCGAGCGATTTGTGGTGCTTGTGCTGCTTGATCTCGACATTGGCGCTCAGGCCCAGCTCGCCCAACGCGGCAATGGTCTCTGCCAGCGTCGGAATCCGTTCACCCTGAAAGTCCTGGCTGAACCAGCTCCCCGCATCGAGCGCCGCTATTTCGCTTTGCGTGAGCTCGCCCAGCGACCCGCTACCCGTGCTGGTGCGGTCAACGCTATCGTCGTGAATGACGATCAACTGGCCGTCCGCGCTCAGGGCCACGTCCAGCTCCACCCATTTCGCACCCGCCTCGGCGGCCGCGCGAAAGGCCGCGATGGTGTTCTCCGGAGCAATGGCGGAGGCGCCGCGATGCGCCTGGACTTCATGTGGGGCGGGGCCGGGGAGCGCAGAAGGTGACATGGAAGGGTCCTTGGTAATCTGAACACGCCCATAGGCCGATTTTGCTACAGATTTGCGACAAATGGACGGTGTTGAGACCCGGCGGCGCTCAAATGAACATGCGCAGCGTTCGCGCTAGTGCATTGCGAAACGGTCACAATGCCCAGGAGTTTGCACATTCTTCATTGCCCGACTTTAGATTGGTGGGTAGTTTGTCGGCCACGGGCGTATCGGCTTGGGACGGCGTTGCGAATTGTTCAGTTTGGCGTAGTGCGGTCATGGCAACCCGAAGCTCAAAAGCATCGAACCTGAAGGGTGCTCATTGATGAGACCCGGTAAGGGTGCAGTTCTGGGCTTGGCCTGTGCGATGGTCCTGCTGCCGACTGCGATAGTTGCGCCTTCGCTCGCCCAGGGCTTGTTGCCCGACGATTTCTTTTCCGCGCCAATCGACCCATCCGCACCAACCGCCGTCGAGGCTGAAGAGCTCGTCTTCGATTCCGTGCGCAACGAGATCACCGCTCGAGGGGACGTGGTGCTGCGCGTCAGCGGCTATACCCTCTCTGGCGACCGTCTGGTCTATCGCCGGGCCGATGGGGAGATGGAGCTTATCGGCAACGTCCTGGTGATCGACCCGGCAGGCAACACCTCAAAAAGCGACCGCCTTGACCTGACCGAAGGCCTCAAGCGCGTTGTGCTGGACAGCATGACCCTGACCGGGCGAGACGGTTCGCGTGTGACTGCCGACGATGCCGAGTTCGATCAGGTGCTCAACTCGATCCTGACCAATGCGCAATACGCCCCTTGTGGCGATTGCGTCGGTCCATCCGGCCAACGCATTGGCTGGTCGATCAGCGCGGCCAGGATCGTGCAGAACGCCGACGATAATTCCATTACGCTGGAACAGCCCAGCCTAGCCCTGCTGGGCGTCCCTGTCGCGTGGCTGCCCTTTCTCTGGTTGCCGGACCTGAGCAATGACGCCCTTGCGACCATTCCCAAGCCCAGCCTGGGCTACAGCGAAAAAACCGGGGTCAAGGTCGAAGTGCCTTTCACGGTTTATTCGACCCGAAACACCAATGTCATCCTCTCGCCGACCCTTTTAAGTCGCCAAGGTTTCCTGATGGGCGCCGAATGGATCCAGCGCTTCGACAGCGGCTCGTTCAGCATCAAGGCCTCCGGCCTCTACCAGTTCGACAAGACGGCCTTCACCTTTGCCGATGCCAAGACAGATTGGCGTGGCGCCATTCAGGCGTCCGGCGAATTCAGGCCGGTGGAAGATTGGACGATTGGCGCCGCCTATTCGCTCTTCAGCGATAGCGCCTATTTTGCCGACTACATGCTCGATCCGCGCCGCTCGGCGGTCAATGAGGTCTATGCCACCCATCTGAGCGACGACACCTATATCGACGCCCGCATTCAGCAGTTCAACATGTTGGGCGAAAACCCGGATTCGGTGCGCGACCAGCAGGGCATCGCGCTCCCCAATGTAAGGGTTGAGCGCAGCTTCGACTTGCCTCCGGGGGGCGGTCGGGTCGAGGTGGAAGCGCGATTGCTCGGCATTACGCGCAAGCTGGACTACACCACAACGGTCAATGCCATCCCCTACGACTATGGCTATGCCGGCAACCGGGTGCACGGCATGGCACAGGCGAGCTGGCAGAACCAGTGGATTGCCGGTGGTGCCGTGGTGACACCGTTCCTCGGCCTGCGGCTGGATGCGGCCGGCTATGATGGCGGCAGCGCCCTTGCAACGGCCCCGGCTGCACAGACGCTGCTGGGCGCAACGCCGATCGCGGCGCTCGATATCCGTTACCCCATGGCTGCCTATGGCAATGGCGTGACCCATCTGGTCGAGCCGATTGGTCAGATTGTCTATCGCGGCGCCTCCAATATTGCGCCGGGGATCACCAATGAAGATTCCCAGAGCCTGATCTTCGATGACACCAACCTCTTCAGCTACAACCGTTTTTCCGGCATCGACCGGCAGGAGACCGGGTTGCGGGTCAATCTGGGCGGGCGCTACCTCGCCAGCCTGATGGACGGCAGCTATGTCGAGCTGGTTGGCGGACAGTCGTTCCAACTGGCGGGCACCAATGCCTTCGCCTTGGGCAATCCGCAGCAGGTGGGCGTCGGTTCGGACCTGGAAAATGCCTCTTCCTATGCTGTCGTCGGCGCCTATGGAGCCCTGGCCAATACCCTGAAGGCTGGCGGCAAACTGCAGGTCGATACGACGACCCTGGATATCGCGCGCGCAGGTCTGGGTGTCAGTTACGGGCAGGACGGATGGTCCGCCGCCCTGAATTATCGCTATGCTGCGGCCACCCCCATGACCGGCAACATCAAGGACATGCACGAAGTTGGCGTTGAAGCGAGCGTTCCGGTCGCCGAATATTGGAGTGCCAGCGGCAACGCCTATTGGGATTTGAGCGCCAACAGCTTTCTGCAAGTGGGCGGCGGCCTGACCTATAATGACGGCTATCTGGTTATTTCGGGCGAAGTCACGCGCACAGGGCCTTCGCATAGTTCGCCCAATGATCTGCGCGCTACGGCCACCTTCCGCCTGCTCGCCCCGGCGGGCTTTGACGTCGGCTACTCCGGCGCAGTGCCGGTTGGCAATCTGCTGCAATAGGGAAGGGGAGCCATGAAAAATCGCATCTTTGGATCTGCCCTTGCCTGTGCCATCTTGGCCGTGACCCTGGCCGGCTGCACCAGCCTTGCGCCGATCTATGGCAATCCTTCATCCGGTCGTGACATGAGCAGCGTCCGGTTCAACTTCGCCTCACCCGACGACCATCTCGAGCAGATTATCCTCAATCGCCTCAAGGTAGCGTTTCCGGGGCCCGCGTTGCCGAGCGACCCGGTCTTGGACATTGCCGCCAGCACCAGCACGCCGCCAGGTTCGATGTCTAATGCCTACGACGTGGCGCGACCGGTCGATGTGCGGGTCGAGGCTACTGTGACGATCGAGGATGGCGAAAAAATCCTGTTTGAAGCAACACGCTTCACGGACACCGCGTACCAGGGCGGCAAGCTGACACCGACCAACATTGCGTCATCGAGTGGTGCCCGGGAGACGGCGGCGAGAAGTACGGCCGAGGCTTTGAGGGCGGCGATTTTGGCCGGATATTACCGCTAGTCCGGCGGGGCATGAAGCTCCGGCTTATTGGACAGCGGGCCCAATTCCGGAGCCCGTCAGTTCCGCTAGGCAAATCGGCTGTTGAAGCCTACCAGATCCGCGTAGAGCGCCCGGAAATGTTCGTGCCGCTCCGTGTAACGCGCAGCCCGCTCTGCGTCCGGCGTGAACCGCTTGTCGTACCGCACAAGCTCACGGACCGCTGTTACCAACGACCCGAAGGCACCGCTGCCCAATCCCGCGATGATTGCCGCCCCCAAGGCCGCCGCGGCCGGCTGTTCCGCCCGGCGTAGTGGCACGTTCAGCACATCGGCCCGGATTTGACACCAGAGATCCGACCGCGCGCCACCGCCGCCAATATTGACGAGGGTCGGTTTGAGATCAGCAGACTGTTCCAGTGCCTCGAACGCCCACCGTACCGAATGGGCCACGCCCTCCATCACCGACACGGTCATTTCTCCGGGCCCGACGCCGGCATCGAGTCGTGCGAATACCCCACGTGACTGCGCGTCCCAGATGGGCGCCCGCTCGCCAGCCAGGTGGGGCAGGAAGATCGGCACGCTGGCGGCCGGCGCCACCGCCTCGGCGAGGCCAAACAAATCCTCCGGCGCTCGGCCCAGCAGGTTGGACAGCCAGGTGATCGAGGCGCCGCCCGATTGTGTGGGCGCGGCATGCATGCGGATACCCTGATAGGGCGGAAACAACACCACACCCTGTGTGGGCACGACCTTGGAGGAGACGATTCCGGGCACTTCGCTGGTTCCCGATTGATACATGACATCGCTCTCTGCCACGACCCCGCAGCCGAACATGCCGGCCCAGGCGTCCATAGCGCCGATCATCACCGGCACGCCCGCGCAGGGCAGGCCGGCACGAACACGACCAGGGCTATGATGGAAGTCGAATAAGGGCGGCAATCTTTCCCTGGCGCCGGGCACGAGGTCGAGCAGGGGGGCGACATAGGCCCCCGCTTTATCAACCAGCCCAATTGCGGCGACCGGGTCACCGGCGATCTCCCCGGTCAATTGCAGGGCAATGAAATCCTTGGGCAGCAGCACATGTCGTGTCGCGTCCCAGATTTCAGGTTCAGTCCGGGCAATGAAGGCCATGCGGGAGAGCGCATGGCTGGCATCGATCGGCACTGGCCCCCCGAACCACTGAGTTTTCTGCGCCACCGTGATCTGACGGTCAAGCCGGGCCGCATCGTGAGCCGCGCGCGTATCCTGCCAGGTCAAAGCCGGCCGCAGCGGCGCGCCGTCTTGGCCGACAAACACATGCGTATTAACCTGAGACGTCAGCCCGATCCCGGCCAGGCCATTGAGATCGGTCACATCGGCAAAATGCTGCAAGGCAGCCCATACGCTCTTTATCCAGATGGACGGGTCCTGTTCGGCTTTTCCATTGCCGGAGCGGTCCATGCCATGCGGTCGGCTGAACTCGGCCAGGCTCCGTCCCGTCCCGTCGATGAGGACCGCCTTGGTCGATGTCGTGCCCACATCAATGCCGATCAGCTTCAAACTCACCGCGTTCTCCCTCGCTTTAGCCTTTGCTGATCTGCATAGGCGCCATATAGTGCCTTGAAGCAAAAGGAAAACAACCGTCGGCGAGTGATTTGCCACGGAAGATCTTAGGAGGGCTCCCCTTGCACATCATCTCGAAGTCGGCCGTAGCTGGCCTTGCACTTGCTGCCGCTACCTTGTCTGCCGGCGCTGTCCATGCCCAGTCCAGGGTCGCCATCGTCACCCCTTATATGGCGCAGCCTGGCACCCAGTTTTACGTAGAGGCCTTCCAGGAGGTGGCAGAAGAACAAGGCTGGGACGTCAATGTCATCGATACGGCAGGCGATGTCGCTGCTGTCATCAGCCGCATTGAGGACGTGGTCATCCAGAATGTCGACGCCATTGTCATCAATGTCGATCCCACCCAGGTCACCGCTGGTCTGCAGGCAGCCGACGATGCCGGTATCCCCGTTTTCGGAATGGATGCTGGCTCCGATCCGCTGCTTGTGACCAATGTGACCTCCAATGGCTATGCCATGGCCGCCGAGACGGCCACCTATGTCGCGGACCGCATCAATGGTCAGGGCAATGTCGTGATGTTCGTCTTTGACGCGTTCCCGCCCGTCCAAGTGCGTGGCGTCGTAGCCGATGCGGTCTTTGGGAACCACCCCGATATCAATGTGCTCGACCGCGTCACGCCCGATGTGAGCGACGGCGGTATCGCCGATAGCCGCGCCAAGATGGAAGCCATTCTGGCCGCCAACCCGGAGCCGGGCAGCATTGCCGCTGTCTGGGCGGCCTGGGATCAGCCCGCACTGGGCGCCCTGCAGGCCATCGAAGCAGCCGGGCGCGAGGGTGAGGGCATCGTGATCACCGGTATCGATGCCAACCCCCAAGCGCGCGAGGCCATTGGCGCGGGTGGCAATTTCGAAGCCTCGGTGGCCCAGGACTTCGCCGGCATTGGTGCTGCCACGGCCGACGCGGTTGCCCGCGTGCTTGAGGGCGAGGATTTGCGCCAATCGGTGATCTATGTGCCCACCCAACTGGTCACTGCTGCCAACGCCGACCAGTAGTAGGTGACTGCCTCGTGCTGACAATATCAGGGGAGGGGCCCGCGACGGCCCCTTCCTCTCCTCTTCTTTCCGCCAGGTCGATCACCAAGGCCTATGCGGGCACGCCTGTCCTCAAGGGTGTCGACCTGGTTATCGCGCCGGGCGAGATTCACGCGCTGATGGGCGAAAACGGCGCCGGAAAGTCCACGCTTATAAAAATCCTGGCTGGCGTTACCGCCCCCGATAGCGCGGAGATTGCCGTCGACGGCCGCCCCGTCAGCATCGAGAATACCAAAGCCGCCTATCGCCAGGGCCTGCGCTTCATTCATCAGGAATTCAATGTCGTCCCCACCCTGTCTGTGGCGGAAAACATCTTCATGGGGCGACTCTATCCCCGCCGCGCGGGCCTGTTCGTCGACTGGTCTGCGCTCAATGCTGCTGCGGCCAAGGCCCTCACCCGCCTCGGCATCGACCACATAGACCCACGGCTTAGCCTTGGCCAACTCAGCCTGGGCGATCAGATGCTGGTGCGCATTTCCGCGGCATTGCTCGACGATGCGCGCCTGTATGTCATGGACGAGCCTACGGCTGCGCTCACCCGCGAGGAGAGCGATAGGCTGTTTCGGGTTCTGCGCGAAATTCGCGCCAGCGGCAGTTCCGTGCTTTACGTCTCGCACCGGCTCGATGAGATTATGGCGCTGTGCGATCGCGCCACAGTGCTGCGCGACGGGCGCGCCATTGATAGTGGGCGCATGGCCGAAATCACCCATGACGATCTGGTTGCCATGATGATCGGTCGCAAAGTCGAAGAGGCCTATCCGCCGGCCAGGTCGACCCCGCGTGCCGAGATTGTCCTTTCGGTCAGCGATCTTGCCGCCTCCGGCATCGGACCCATTGATTTCAAAATCGCAGCAGGCGAGATCCTGGGCATTGCTGGCCTTTCCGGTGCCGGCCAGGCCGAATTGGTGAAGACCATCTTTGGTGACATGCGCCCCACGGCCGGTTCCATGACCTTGCGGGGCGCGCCCTATCGCCCAGGCAGTCCCGCCGCCGCCTGGGCAAGGGGCGTTGCCTATGTGCCGCGCGAGCGGCGTGCGCAGGGCCTGGTCATGCGTCGTCCGGTTTTTGAAAACATTACGCTGGCTCATCTGCATCGGCAGAGCCTGGGTGGCGTATGGCTGACCCCCGGCCGTGAACGGGCCTTCGCCCGGGACACCGGGCAGACCATGCGGCTCAAATCTGCCGGTCCAGACCAGCCTGTGTTCGAATTGAGCGGCGGCAACCAGCAGAAAGTGGTGCTGGGTCGGGCCGTCGCCGGCGCTCCGAAACTTCTCATCCTTGAAGAGCCGACCAGGGGCGTTGATATTGGCGCCCGCTTTGACATCTATTCGATCCTGCGTGATCTGGCAGCCCAAGGCACCGCAATCCTGCTTGTTTCCTCCGACCTGCCTGAGCTTTTGGGCATGAGCGACCGCATCGCCACCCTGCGCGACGGCCGGCTCGATGCGCCCATCCCGGCCGCCGGGCTGGGCGAGGACGATCTTATCAATCTCTGCTATGGCCGCTCCGCCGGCCGGAAAACGACCTGACCATGCAGCTATTCATCCGCCGCTACGGCACCCTGATCGGTTTCGTCGCCATTCTGGTCTTTTTCTCTGTCATGCTGCCGGGCACTTTCCCCACAGCTCGGAACTGGCTCAACATTACCCAGCAGGTTTCCATGCTCATGGTGGTGGCCGCAGGCATGACCATTGTGATGGTGATGGGCGATTTCGACCTCAGCGTCGGCTCCACCGCCAGCCTTGCCGGCATCGTCGCCGCCTTGATGATGGCCGCCGGTCAACCCTTGTGGTTGTCCCTCGCCGTGGCCCTGCTCGCAGGGCTTTTGGGCGGGGTGTTCAATGGGGCGATGGTATCTCTCGTGGGCATATTGCCGTTCATCGCGACCCTTGCCACCATGACGATGTTTTCCGGATTTGCCTTCGTCATCAGCGGCGGCAAAACCATTTCTGGACGCGCTATCCCCGAGGAGTTCGGCAGTTTTGCCCGCGGTGGGGTTTCGCTGGGCGAATGGGGCGGGGTGGCGGTCAGCCTGCCCAATCTGTCCATCCTCGCAATCGTGGTGGTCCTGGCAATCTGGGTCCTGCTGGAACAGACTACATTCGGCCGGCGTCTCTATGCCATTGGCGGCAATATGGAGGCGGCGCATCTGAGCGGGATCGCCGTCAAGCGACTGCGCCTGATTGCCTTTTCTTTGACCGGCCTGGCGGCTGCGGCTGGTGGTCTGATGTATGCCAGCCGCGTCGCTTCAGCCAATCCTGTCCAGGGCAGCGGGCTTATGCTCAACGCCATTGCCGCGGTGTTCCTGGGCACCACCATGTCCCGTCATGGCGAACCCAGGATTATTGCTACCGTCATTGGCGTACTGGTTCTGGGGGTTCTCGACAACGGCCTCACCCAGATGAGTGTCGACAGCTATGTGCGCCAGGTTCTGGTCGGTGGCCTGATCCTGGTAGCGGTCGCGGCCAGTTCGGTGTCTCAGGCCAGACGGTAGAGGCCGGGCCCCTTGCCCCACGTCAAGAGATCAGGATGAACGGCTCGTTTTTGCCGGCATTGACTAGATTGTCGAAGGCCGCCTTGATGATGTCACTGTCTGTTGAGCGTGCTGGATCATAGGTCACGCCGCCGACCGCGACGCCCAGGCGGGAGATGCCTTCATTGGTCAGGAAGAGGGTGTCATCCACCGACTCCCGGATGCGCGTGGCAACTGAGCCTGCCACTTCCTGCGCCGCGCCGCGCAAGAGAACGGCGAATCTGTAGTTGTAGAGATGGGTCACCAGGTCATCGGCGCGAACCGCCTGCCGGATCGACTGGGACAACCAGGGCAATACACTTTCTCGGCTCATTTCGGCGAGGGTTTCGATCTCGGTTAACCGTTCATCCAGATCGACGACCAGCAGGGCGCCGGCAGACTGGAGCCGCTCTGCTTCCAGTATCCTGGCGAACTTGGCCCAATGGACTGCCCCCGTGACCGGATCAAAATCTTCTGGACCCAGAGCTGGCATTTCCGGGGCGGATTCTGCGCGTCGATCCCAATCGCCCGCACTTTTTCCGGTGAACCAATCCACCCATGACTTGGCCATCTCAGTGTCCTCAAGTCCAGCACGGCGCAATCATGCCAGACCAACTCTCAATTTGCGCTAAGCGCGATGACTGTAATTTTAGCTACAGGGGAGTCTGACAAATCGATCCGCTTGTCGGGATGGTGGGGCCTGGTTCAGAACCGCACCATTTCCGCCTTCACCTTCCCTAGAAACGCCTCTCGCTTTTCCTGCGTGACATTGTTCATGTCGTAGAGCGCGAGATATTTCGGCCTGGTCTGGAAGGTCACCCAACCCCAACGCATGGCGACGCGGCGCGGCGGGTCTCCCATGAGGAATGTGCGCCAACGGTCGCCGCCATAGGTGGTGACGAAGGCTGCTTTCTTTATGTTGCCCAACCCCGGCTTGAGCCTGCCGCGATCACTGCCGTTTTCCATGGTGAAGGATACGCCGGGCAGGAAAATGCGATCGAAATAGCCCTTGAGAATGGCCGGGTAGCCATAGTTCCAGACCGGATGCACGAATACCAGTGCGTCAGCCGCCTTGAGGCGCTCGACATAGGGCTTTGTCAAAGGGGTCAGATTGTCGGGGATGTCGTGGTAGCCCAGACGCTCTTCCCGGCTGAGAACGGGCGAAAACGCCTCCTCGTAGAGATTGAGCGCGTCGACTTCATGGCCTGCACGTTCAAGGCTCTCTACTGTAGTCTTGAACAAAGCCCGATTGAAGCTGGTCTCGACCGGATGGGCATGGATAACGTGGACGCGCATCAGGCGCTCTGCCGGACGGTGTTGAGACCGTCGAACAGCCATACCTTGCCGGCATTGAAATCGAAGTCCGGATTTTCCCAGGCAACCATCTTGCCGGGATTGAGAATGCCTTTGGGGTCGGCCTCGCGCTTGAAGTCGAGCTGCTTCCGGTCGGTCCGCTTCATGCCGCCTTCCTCCAGCGTATAGCGGTGCGGATTAAAGACATCGCAGCCATTGTCCTCATGGATGCGGATGATCTCTTCGAGCCGTTCTTCACTCGTGTAGCGTACCAGCGGCAGGCCGGCAAAGGTCACCTCCCCATCCTGACGCGTGATTTCGATATGCATGGGTAGTTCGTCGCCCAGCATCTCGTAGATTTTTCTGACATGTTCGATGCTTGGATAGCGTGTCTGGAGATAGGTGATGCTGTGGTCGACCTTGAGCGCGCGCAGCGTTGTGTGGTTCCAGGCCAGTTCATAGACCGGCGGCAGGCGTCGCTTTTCTTCATCGCTCACCTGGTCGCCCCGATAGACCAGATCACCCCTATGGTGGCTGACGAACAGTTCCATCGCGTCGACTGATACCGGCGCCACCATCAGCAGCACCACCGACTGGCCATCCTTCAGATAGGGCTTGTGCCGGTTGAAATAGGCCTCCGGGATGGGGGCGGCGCAGGGTGCGACCTCCTTGACCAATAGGCCGTCCTGCAGCGCAACGGACTGCGCAAACGCGGCTGCGTCCATGAAATGTTCGAAGCCAACGATCATGTCGACCCAGTCATAGGCGGGGGCCAGCGGCATTTCGGCTTCCACGATAATCCCATTGGTGCCGTAGGCATGGGCGACCTTGAGAATGTCTTCGCCCTTGAGATCGAGTTCGCGAGGCTCAGCCTCGCAGGTGACGATCTTGAGACCCAGTATGCTGCCCAAATTGCGCAATCCCCCCCACCGGACCGAACCGACCCCGCCCGAACCACCGGCGATGAAGCCGCCCAGCGAGGCCATTCGATAAGTTGAGGGGTGGAAGCGGAGTTCTCCACCCACCGCGGCCCTTGTTTCATGGTCCATGGCCTCGAGCACGGCACCGGCCTGAGCCCGCACGCGATCCGGCTTGATCTCGAGCACCTTGTTCATATTCATCAGATTGAGCATGGCGCCGCCGGACAGTGGCATAGCCTGGCCATAATTGCCTGTGCCAGCTCCGCGAGGGGTTATGGCCACCCCGTGCTTGTATGCCGCCCGCAGCACGGTCTTGACCTCTTCGATCGAGCGTGGCGACACCACCACCTCTGCGGTAACCTGGTCGAGCTTGGCCTTGAGGACCGGGGAATACCAATAGTGGTCGCGGCTGCGTTGCTGCACTATACGCGGGTTGTCTTCCTGCGGGATATCACCCAGTTCGGCGCGGAATTCTGCAATGCTCATAGTGGTCCCATCAGGTCGTCAAGTTCACGGTAGTCGGGCAGGGCGGTATCGATGGCCTTGCCGGCACGGAGTACGATGCGGTCGGCCTGGGGGCGCGACATCAACTCGGTCCAGGTGCGGCCCTTGAAAAGCACCAGATCGGCGACTGCTCCGGCTTTGATTTCACCGGCGAAATCAAACCGGGCGATAGCGGCCGGATCGGCCGAAGCTGCGCGCGTCCAGGCAAAGGCATCTGTCTGTGGATGGTCGAAATGCAGGATCCGCGCGCCCTCGCGGAGAACCTCGAAACCGTCAAGATCGCCATAGGCATAGAAGGGGTCGCGCGTATTGTCCGAGGCAATTGCCACCGGGACGCCAGCGGCTTTCAGTTCGTTGAGCAAGGTCACGCCGCGCCAACGTGGCGTGCGCACACCGGCCGTGTTTTCGCGATCCTGCAGATACATGTTGCACATGGGCAGCGAGACCACGGCAATACCGGCCCGGGCGACCTTGTCGATCACGCGCTTTGCCGTGTCCTCATCCTGCACCGCCAGTGAGCAGCAATGCCCGGCCACGACGGAGCCGGTAAAGCCGCTGTCAATGACCGCATCGGCCAGGCATTCGAGCGCATTAGCGGCGGGGTCTGGCGATTCATCCGTATGCAGATCAAGGTCGAGCCCGAGTTCGCCCGCCATATCGACCAGACGCCGCATAATCGTGGGGTTTTCCGGGTGCACAGCTGTTGATCCACCTAGACTGCCTCCGGCCGCCTTGGTGCGGGTCGCGATGGCCCTGAGCGCTGCGTCATCGAGGATGGTGTCCGGCCCCATCAGGCCGGCAGCCTGCAATTCGATACGCCCGGCCCAACGCTCGCGCATGGCCTCAAACACGTCCCAGCTGACTTCATGCTGAGGCGGGGCCATATCGAGATGGGTGCGGATGGCAGCGGTGCCGTGGGCATAGGCGCAGCGCAGCGAAAAATCCATGCGCCGCTCGACATCATTGGATGCCCAGTTCGCCTCGCGGTCTTCCAGCACGGCGCGCAAGGCACCGATCCAGGTGCCGTCCGGATTGGACTTGCGTGGCCAGATGTGCCCCTTGTCGAGATGCGTATGCAGGTCAACAAAGGCTGGGAGGACAATGTCACCGCGCAGTTCAACCCGCTGTGGCAACCTGACCGAACCGGCCGGGTCAATCGCAGCGATAGCGCCATTTGCAATCGTCATGTCGACGCGTCGCAGTGCACCAGATGCTGGTTCGCCCATGAGTGCGGCGGGCACCCTGGCATCGGCCAGTACATATTGGCCCTCGGCGGGAATAGTGAGGACCACGCTCAGTTCTCCCGCTTCATGGCGCTCTCGTGCCAGCGATGCAGCAGCAGCCAGGCAATCAACGAGGTGGCCGCAAAGATGGCGACACCTGTGACCATCAACAGGATCAGGGCGGCGTAGAGACGCGGATAGTTAAGCCGATACCCCGACTCGAGCAGCCGGAAGGCGAGGCCCGCGCCCTTGCCAGCAGAACCAGCCGCAAACTCGGCCACTACGGCGGCGATCAATGACAGGCCGCCGCCAATACGCAGGCCTGCCGCGAAATAGGGCAGGGAGGCCGGCAGCTTGAGATAGAGCAGGGTTTGCCAGCGACTGGCGCCGTAGAGCTCGAACAGGTTGAGCAGGTTGTGATCCACGCTCTTGAGCCCCGCCACCATGTTGGAGAGGATCGGGAAGAAGGCGACGACAAAGGCACAGGTCAGCAGGGCCGATTGTGTGTCGGGCATGTAGATGATGAGCAGCGGCGCGATGGCGATCATAGGCGTCACCTGCAGGATGACGGCGAAGGGAAAGATCGCCAGCTCGATCCACTTGCTCTGAACCAGGATAATGGCCAGCCCAACCCCTCCGAGCAGCGCGATGGCGAGCGCCAGGAAGGTGATGCGCAGCGTCACCAGCAGGGACGGGGAGAGCGTCCCCCAGTCGGTATAAAGCGCTGCGATCACGTCGCCGGGGGCGGGCATGATGTAGCGCGGCACCTCATTGACGGTGATGTGCAATTGCCAAAGCCCGATGGCCAGCGCCACCATGACGAACGGAATGACGATGCGCAGAAATTTTTCAACCGTGCCAGTCCGCGCTACGGCGATGGCCACGGCGCTGTCGGTGCCGGCTTCGGATATATTGGCAGTCTGGACGGCGTCGGTCATTGTCCCTGCGCTCCCAGCATAATGGCTTCCTGAAGCGCGCGTGACACCCGGTCGGTGGTCGCGCGATATTCTTCGGACGTGCGATAGTTGGCGTCACGCTCACCCGTGGTCTCAATGGCTAGATCGGCGCAGACCTGGCCGGGACGGGCGCGCATGACGACGATGCGGTTGGAAAGAAAAGCGCTCTCGAACACCGAATGGGTCACGAAAATCACCGTGATGCCGGTCTCGCGCCAGAGCCGCAGCACGTCATCATTGAGTTTCTGCCGGGTGATCTCGTCAAGCGCGGCAAACGGTTCGTCCATCAGCAGCAGGCGCGGCTTGGTGACCAGCGCACGGGCAATTGAAACGCGCATCTTCATGCCGCCCGAAAGTTCGCGCGGATAAGACTTCTCGAAATCGGAGAGGCCGACTGAGGCCAGCGCCTCCATGATGCGGGGCCGGGCACCTGATTTGCTCATGCCATTGAGGCGTAGCGGCAAATAGACGTTGTCGAACACGCTCGCCCAAGGCATCAGCGTCGGTTCCTGGAACACGAAGCCGACATCGCCCTCGGGCAGTCCCTTGGCATTGATCCGCGAACTGGGCCAGTCGATGGACCC
This sequence comes from Devosia sp., assembly GCA_041939225.1. Lineage (GTDB taxonomy): Bacteria > Pseudomonadota > Alphaproteobacteria > Rhizobiales > Devosiaceae > Devosia. Next base: position 153 of record JBGTUK010000023.1, on the reverse strand, counting down.
TGTGGATGCGGCGCCCAGCCCGGCGATGATGCGCAAGGCGGTGGACTTGCCGCAGCCCGAGGGGCCGAGCAGGCAGACGAACTCGCCCGCCTCGATCGTGGCCCGGGTGCGGTCCACCGCCACGAGGTCGCGCCCGTCGCGGTCGCGAAAGAC
>JBGTUK010000022.1:0-18770 GCA_041939225.1 Devosia sp. | reverse complement strand
CCACGGTGACGCCGAGGCGCTGGTGCAGATGCTTGATTTCCATCTGCATGTGCTCGCGAAGTTGCTTGTCCAGCGCTCCCAGGGGCTCGTCCATCAGCACCAGTTGCGGCTCGAAGACCAGCGCGCGGGCCAGCGCCACGCGCTGCTGCTGGCCACCGGAAAGTTGCGCCGGATAACGCCCGGCGAAGGCGTCGAGCTGGACCATCGACAACGCGCGCTTGACCCTTTCCTTCACGTCGGTCTTGCTCATGCCACGGACGCTGAGGGGAAAGGCCAGGTTCTCGGCCACGGTCATGTGCGGGAACAGGTTGAACTGCTGGAACACCATGCCCAGCTGGGTGCGCATCTTGCGCAGATGCGCTTCGCTCGCCGGCACAAGAGATCCGTCCGGACCCTTTTCATGCCACAGCGGTTCGCCACCCACGGTCACGACGCCGCCATTTATGTCTTCGAGCGTCATCAGAATGCGCAGAACGGTCGACTTGCCCGACCCGGACGGTCCTATGATGGAGACCTTTTCGCCCTTCTTGACCTCGAAATCGAGCTCGTTGAGCACGGTCAAGTCGCCGAAGCGCTTCACGACCTTGTCGAATTTGATGATCGGTTCGTCGGTCATTTCAAGGGAATCCCCTGCTTGGGCAGCCAGTTGTCCAGCAGGCGTACGCCGGCCGAGGCTACCAGAGTCATGATGAGATAGATTGCGCCGACCATCGAGAGGGGAACCAGATAGTTGAAAGTCCTATCGCCGATGATGCGGGCGACGTTGAGCATTTCGAGGACCGTCACCACCGACAGCAGCGGCACGTCCTTCATGATCGACACCAGATAATTGCCCATTGCTGGCACGATGCGCGGGACGGCTTGGGGCAAGATGATGTGGGTGAATGTGCGACGGCCCGAGAGATTAAGCGCGCGCGCTGCTTCGTGCTGGCCCTTGGCCACCGCCTCGATGCCGGCGCGATAAACTTCCGAGGTGTAGGCCGAATATTGCAGGCCAAGGGCCAGCGCACCGGTCATGAAAGCGGGTAGGGTAATGCCGAATTCGGGCAACACGTAATAAAGAAAGAACAGCTGGATCAACAGCGGTGTGTCACGCAAAAACTCGGTGACCACGGCGGCGGGCCAGGAAATGATCTTGAGCGGCGCGGCTTTGAGCGCAGCCCAGACGAGCCCTACGACCAGCGCGATGAAAAAGCCCAGTACGGTGGCCTGTATGGTCACCCACATACCAATTAGCAGGATGGGCAATATCGAAACGGCAAACGCCCAGCCCGAAGAGGTGTCCCATTCAATTCCAAAAAGCATCGTTCTACCTCGCTCCGGCGCGCCAGCGGCCCACGAACCGCTCGAGCAGTTTCATCATGGCGGTCAAAACCAGCGCCAGGCCGAAATACATCAGCAAAGCCAGGGTGTAGATGGTCGACGAGTCCTGGGTGAAATTGCGCAATTGCTCGGCGCGAAAGGCCAGGTCGGACAAGGAAATGAGCGAAACGAGCGCGGTATCCTTGAGATTCTGAATGGCGAGATTGCCGAATGGCGGCATCATTTCGGGGATGGCCTGAGGCAGCGCCACCCGCCATAGCGTCTGTCGCGGCGTAAAATTGAGCGCCCTGGCGGCCTCATGCTGATCCTTGGAGACCGACTGGATGGCCCCACGCACCACTTCGGCGCCATAGGCACCGATATTGAGCGACAGCGCCAAGACACCGGCGGCGACCGGGGGGAGGCGCAGATCGATGCCGATAGCCTGACCGGCGACTGGAAGTGCGAAATACAGCCAGAAGAGCTGCACCAGTAGCGAGGTGCCGCGGAATATCTCGATATAGCCTATCGAAATCGCCTTGATCAGCGGGTTATGGGCAAGCTTGCCGATGCCTGCGGCGAACGCAAGGATCGCTCCGAACACCGTTGAATAGATCGTCAGCTCGATGGTCACCCAAGCCCCCAGCATCAGGGGGTTGAGATATTGGGTCCAATCCATGAAGGCGTTCTCAACCTAGCTCTTTTATTGTTGTTGCTGGTGAAGCTTAAACCAATTTACCGGCGGGCGCCAAGCAAAGGGCGCCCGCCGGCAGATCAGATGAACCGAAATTACTCGGTGCAGAGCTCTTCAGTGCTCATATCGAACGAGCGCGAGGTGTCGGCATCGGTAAAGCCGTAGCCCGAAACCGTATTCAGCCATTCGTCGGTCTGCTTGTACTCTGCGAGCACTTCGTTGACCGCGTCGCGCAGCTCTTCATTGCCCTGGGCAAAGACAAAGCCGCCCCAGGAGCGCTGTTCGGTGCCGTTGATCACGGGATCCGTGAAACCTTCGGCAACTTCCACCGAGTCGCTCTGGCCGGCCAGTTCGCTGGCGGTCAGACCGGTGGCGGCATAGGCGTCGGCGCGACCGGTCGAAACGGTCGAGATCGCGTCCGCGTTGGACGAGATGGTCACAAGCTGGTCTTCCGACACACCCAGAGCCTGCATCATGTCGAGCTGGTTCGCGCCGGCCATGATAGCGACCTTCAGATCGGAATTGTCGGCAAAGTCAGCATAGCCGGTCAGCTCTTTGGGATTGCCCGACGGAACGAGAAGGCCTTCACCATAGGAAGTGTTGGGCTCCGAATAGATAACCGTAGCGCAGCGGGTCGGGATGATGGCCATTTCGGCGGCAACCATGTCGAACCGGTCGGCCTGGAGGCCCGGGATGAGCGAGGAAAAGTCGGTGGTGATCCACTCGATATCGGTCACGCCGAGTTCCTCGGCGATGTGCTTGGCCACGTCTGGGCCGGCACCCTTGGCTTCGCCCGAGACCGGATCGATATAGCCATAGGGAATCTCATTGGCGACCGCGATACGGATCGAACCCGATTCCTGGATTTCGGCCAGCGATGCGGCGCTGACAGAGGTAGAGGCGAGAGCCGAAGCGGCGATGGCGGACAGCGCCATGACAGCGGTTTTTCCGAATTTAGTCATGTGTGTTCTCCTCATTTCTTCTTCTTCGGGCGGGTTAAACCGGCTGCTGCCCATCCCTGCAGCCGGCATGGGTCAGGCTGCCGCGTGCAATTTGTGTTGCGGCGCGGCGGCCCAGTCTTCGATGAGGCCCTTGTGCAGGGCCGCGATTGTGGCTTCGAACTGGTCGGGCTCGACGATGACCTGCAAGTCGACCTTGCGCAGTAGATCGTGCACGCCCAGCGGCTCGATCCCTGCATCCGACAAGGCGCGGATGGCCTGGGTGAGCACCTTGGGCGAGCGCAGGTCGCGGCCGATGGCCGAAACCAGTGCGATCTTGCGCAGGGCGATCTCCGCAGTCGGGAAGGCATTGGACAGGTCGGTTTCGACCCGCTTGATCGCCTTCATCGACCCCTTGAGGTAGTGAGTGATGGTATTGGCGTTGGAGGTCTTGGCGATGATCCAGACCTTGTGCCGCTTCAGGGCTTCCAGGATTTCGGCGTCATAGCCCTTCACCCCGACCATGTCCTGGTCGTAGAATTCGAAGGCATAGACATTTTTCAATCCGGTCACGATCTCGACCTGAGGTGACTGCGCATCGAGGTCGGAACGGATCACCGTGCCGGGATGTTCCGGCTCAAATGCATTTTTCACCCGCAACGGAATACCGGCCCGCCGAAGGCCCTTGGCCGCACGTGGGTGGATCGCCTCCATGCCCATATTGGAGAGTTGGTCAGCCACATCGTAATTGGTTTCGCCAATCACGCGCACGGCGTCTGGCGAGACCAGCCGCGGATCGGCGCTCGAGAGGTGGAACTCCTTGTGGATGATCGCCTCGCGCGCCTTGGTCACGACCGTCAACCGCGACAGCGTCACCTCCGAATAGCCACGGTCGTAGGTGCCCATCAGCGCTTCGCTGCATTGGGCATAGCCGGTGACAATCGGCAGCTCGGTGGCGAGGTCGACATCGGCCAGGGCGCGCTCAATGGCTTCATCAAGCGTATACTGCCCCTCATCGCGCCAGCCGGTGAGGTCGATCATCCGGGCGCGGACACCATGGAGGTTGAGCAGCAGTGCGGTGTTGAACGCGGAATGCGCTTCGCCCAGTGAGGCCAGCATTTCGCGCACGGTCAGCAGATGCTGCTGCAGCTGGAAATGCCCGAAAGAGCACAGCCGCTGCAGGTCAATCAGGCACGATCGCACGCCTTCCACGCGCTCCCGCGCAAAGCGATTGGCTGATTGCCTGGCGCCTTCGTCCGAGAAGATGCGCTCGTTATGGGCAAACATCTTATCGGCCACGGCGCTGAGGGCATCGCCCCAGCCCCAGCCGCTCTCGGCGCTGGCAAACAGCGCATAAACGCCGGGCTTGCCGGATTTCTTGTGTTCGAGCAGCTCGTCTGTCATCCCGGCATAAGCCGAGACCACGAAGATGCGCTGGTAGAGATCGGCACCCTTACGGTTACCAATCAGCACGGTGTTGAGCAGTTCCTCGGTGCGGGACATCGAGGTGCCGCCGATCTTCTCAACGGTATGGCGTGGGCTTTCGGTCGTCATGCAGTCTCCAACCGCTCCCTTTTCGGGAGCGGAGCCATCTGGTTGGTCGTTGGGCGTCTCAGGAACCGGCCTTAGCCGATCTTGCCGCTCTCAATGCTGATCGGACCCTTGGGATCACGCGAACTCAGAAATGCCGGGCGCGGGTTTTTAGCAGCGAAGGGCTGCACCACCCGATTGGACCAGGCATTGTAGACGAAGAAAGCGTTCGAGCGCGGGAAGGGCGTGATATTGCCGTTCGAGCCATGCATCGTGTTGCAGTCGAACAGCACCACGGTCCCGGCCTTGCCCGAAGCGTAGTCGATGCCGTGTTCCTTGGCCATTTTCGTCAGCGCGTCATGCGAAGGCACACCGATTTCCTGCTTCTTGAGCGAGGTCTTGTGGTTGTCCTCGGGGGTTTCGCCGGCACAGGCGATGAAGTTCTTGTGCGTGCCCGGCATCAGCATCAGCGGACCATTGAGCGCGTCATTGTCCGTGAGCAGGATCGAGGCCGAAATGGCACGCATGCGCGGCATGCCGTCTTCGGCGTGCCAGGTCTCAAAGTCCGAGTGCCAGTAGAATTCCTTGCCGGTAAAGCCCGGCTTGTAGTTCAAGCGGGACTGGTGAAGGTAAACCTCGTCATCGAGCAGGAAGCTGACGGCGCCGGCAATGCGGCGGTCGCTAGCGAGGCGCGCGAACAGCGCGTTCTCTTCATCTAGCCGGAAGACGGTGCGCACCTCGTTCGAGCCGGGCTCGGTGATCACGTTGTCTTCTGCAATCTTTGCCTCGCCCGAGCGCATATGGGCGGATTCCTTCTGCAGCGCGGCGACTTCCGCCGGCGTAAAGACATCCTTGAGGACGAGATAGCCGTTCTTTTCAAAACTCTCGGTCTGCGCGCGCGTCAGCGGCGCTTCCGGGGTCCAGTTGCCCCAGACGACGGGGTCTTTGCGCTCCTCCCATTTTTCGGCCGGCAGGCGGGTGGGGTAATCATCGTGATTGGCGGTGTCGAAAGCTGACTGGGTCATGGTTCTCGCCTTTCGGTTTGTGTTTTTAAGTATCTGGACGCTTACGCGTCTTCGGAAATTGGGGCGTAGGAGCCGTCTTCGCGGTGCACTTCCTTGCCGGTCACCGGCGGGTTGAAGCAGCACGCCATCACCATCTCGCTCTTGGCGGTCAGGCGATGCTTGTCGTTCAAGTTCAGCGCGTACATCACACCGGGGCGAATCTGGTGCACTACGCCTGTATCCAGTTCCTCGATCGAGCCCTCACCCGAGATGCAATAAACGCTCTCGAAGTGATGCTTGTAGTGAAACACGTGGCTGGTGCCTTCGTGAATTCGGGTGATGTGAAAACTGAACCCCATCTCGTCGCCGGCCAGCAGCAGGCGCGTGCTGTCCCAGCCATTGGAATTGACGAGGCGGTCGCCCATCCGGGCGGATTCGAGATCGCGTACAATCATTGCTAAAAATCCTTATTCGGCCGCGGCGCGGCGGGACCCCAGGACCGCGTCAAAGGCAGTCTCCATGATGTCGATGCCGGCGGTCAGCTGGTCGAGGGAAATGGTGAGCGGGCAGAGCACCTTGACCACTTCGTCAAAGCTACCCGAAGTTTCGATGATCAGGCCCTTGGCGAAGCAGGCCTTGCAGATGGCAGCTGCGTTTTCGCCCGAACCGGCGTCGATGCCGACCATCATGCCGCGGCCCTTGGTGGTCAGGCCATGTTCATCGGCAATGGCGGCCAGGCGCTCGCCGAGATAGCGGGCCTTCTCGTTCACATCCGAGATGAAGCGGTCGTCGGACCAGAACTTCTCCAGCGCCGCAGCAGCCGTGACGAAGGCATGGTTGTTGCCGCGGAAGGTACCGTTGTGCTCGGCAGGCTTCCAGATGTCGTGCTCCGGCTTGATCAGCGTCATGGCCAGCGGCAGGCCCATGCCCGAAAGCGACTTGGCCATGGTGATGATGTCGGGCGACAGGCCCATGCCGTCGAACGAGAAGAACCCGCCCGTACGGCCACACCCGGCCTGGATGTCGTCGATGATGAACAGCGCACCGTGCTTCCGGGCAATCGCCTGGATCTGGCGCAGCCATTCGGGCGACGCGGCATTGAGCCCGCCTTCGCCCTGCACGGTTTCAACGATGATCGCCGCCGGCGCATCGATGCCGCTGGAGGGATCGCTCAACTGGCGCTCAAGCAGGTCGGCCGTGTTGATGTCCGGGCCGTGATAGCCGTCATAAGCGGCGCGGGTAACACCGGAGAGCGGCATTGCTGCGCCGCCGCGGTGCTTACCATTGCCCGTTGCGGCCAGCGCGCCCATGGTCACGCCATGGAAGCCATTGGTGAAGGAGATGATATTGGTGCGCCCGGTGACCTTGCGGGCCAGCTTCATCGCCGCTTCCACCGCGTTGGCGCCGGTCGGGCCTGTGAACTGCAACTGATGCGTCATGCCGCGCGGACGAAGGACCAAACGCTCGAAGGTCGAGAGGAAATGTTCCTTGGCGTCGGTGAACATGTCCAGGCCATGCGCAATGCCGTCATTGGAGATGTACTCGATCAGCGCCGATTTCAGGTCCGGGTCGTTATGCCCATAGTTGAGCGTCGAGCAGCCGGCGAGAAAATCGGTATAGGCCTTGCCATTGGTGTCGTAGATGGTCGACCCAAGGGCACGATCGAACATCTTGGGGAAGCTGCGCGAGTAGGACCGCACGCGGCTTTCGACGCGCTCAAAGGTGTTGATAGGCGTGACTGTTGCTGTGGTGGCCATGGGAAACGTCTCCTGGACGTGGATGATCAAAGGGATTGAACTAAATGGTGTGTGTGATCAGGCGCTCGTAAGCGCCGTCACCTTCTCGGGGCTGAACGGACCGATGTTGACGGCGTATTCGCTGTCGTGCAGTCCGTCGAAATGGGCGTCTTTTTCGAACAGTTCGACCTGGCGCAATTGCGCGTCGAGCTTGCGGGCGATCCCTTTGAACAGGCCCCAGCTTGGCTCGTTGTCATGGGTGATGGTGCATTGCAGCGTGGTCACCGCGCGGCACACCGGGCGAGCTAGCACATCGCCGATCAGGCGCCGGCCAAGTCCTTGGCCGCGTGCAGCGTCGCTAACGCAGACCTGCCATACGAAGTAAGTGTCGGGGTGCTCGGGCGGGATATAGCCTGAGAGCCAGCCGACCACCTTGCCGCCCTGCTCCGCGATGGCGCAGGTGGCAGCGAAGTGAGTGGTCTGCAGCAGGTTGCAATAGAGCGAATTGTCATCGAGCGCGCTGGTGGCACCAATGAGCTTCCACACCTTCGAACCATCCGTGCTGATGGGGGCGCGAATGCTCGCTTGCGGGGCACTTGCGGTTTGCCGGTGGAGTGCACCGGCATCGAACAGCGCTGAGTTGCCGTAAATCATGGAGCCGAAAGTTAGCTTGTTAAAACTAAATTTCAACCCAAGCGGCGTGATAAAATTTGCCGACGGCGTCATGCTGGTGACAGGAAACTGTGATCTGCCGTATGAAATCAACGACTTGCGCAGAATGCTCCGTGTCGTAATATTTTCTGTGTGCGCCATTTTTGCTTAGTCGCGTAAAAACAGGTTAGATATAGCTAAGGAATGCTAAACCCCCGCGATGGCGCTTGGGTTCCCCGGATTATGACGATAATGTGGTGAGGACGAGACTGGAGTAGGTTGTTGGAAGATCGGACCAAATCGGCCCTGACGGCGATGCGCAAAATCCTGCGCGCGACCGAGTCGAACTCCAAACAATTGATGCGTGAAACCGGGCTGACGCCGTCCCAGCTTATCTTCATGCAGATATTGGATGGCGAGCAGGAAAAGACTGCTGGTCACGTGGCGAGCCGCATGGGTATAACCCAGGCGACCACCACGGCTTTGCTGCAGAAGCTCGAAACATCCGGCATGATCCAGCGTCGGCGCGGTGAGAAGGATCGCCGCCAGGTGCTTCTGTCTCTGACTGACAAGGGTCAGAAGGTGCTAGCCATCGCACCTGACGGTGTGCATGCCCAGTTCCACAAGCAGTTCTCAGGTCTCAAGGAGTGGGAGCAGATCATGCTGATCGCCGCGCTCGAGCGGGTGGCAGACATGCTTGATGGCGATCACCCCGATGCGGCAGCAGTGATCGACCATGTGGCCGAACTGGCAGGTGAAGTGCCGTTCGAGCCGGAATAAGCTAATTCCCCTAGCGCTCGTCCCGTCCCGGACCTTCGCGGTTTCGCGAATACGGTCTCAGGTCTGCAAACGGCGGCAGCCACGATTCCCTGCGGATCGTCCACAACTCGTACGTCGGACGGAATTGGTCGATGGCGTCCAGGGCGCCTAGATTGATCTCGATTTCATCCCCGCTCACGGAAAACACCGAAGAACCGCAGCGCGGGCAGAAATGTCGCCCCTGGTATGAGCGCGTCTCGCCGGTCGTTAACACCGCGCCTTCGGGAAAGATGGCGGAGGCGTGAAACAGGGCGCCGTGGTGCTTTCGGCAGTCATGGCAATGGCATAGTCCCACCCGATAGGGTATGTCCGTTGCTTTGAAACGTACGTCGCCACAAAGGCATCCACCACTTGTGAGCTGCATCGCCAACCACCTTTCGGCCGCGGACCATTTTGCCCCGAATGGCGGGATGCAAAAAACATGGAACCAATGCGCGCCTATCTCGTTCACGTTAAACTGGAACGCGATTGCAACATATCGAAGACCGGTAAAAGACCCCGAAGGTGTAGCCACCTCCGGGGTTTTTTGTGCGCGCCGCCAGCCGGTTCTAAGAACGGCCGCCCATCTCAGTCAGGATGGGCCGTAGCTGCCCGCGATGTCGCGCGAGCAATGCCTCCGCCTCTGCGAGGCCGCTGGCGCCACTAGCGATGAGAATGGCCGGCTTCACAGCCCCCGCACTCGCGGCAAGAGCTGACTGCGCTTTGGCCTCATCCACTCCGGCAATGGCCGCGACGATGCCGCAGGCTCGGCCGCGCAGCTTCTCATTGTCCGCGATCACATTGACCATATAGCCGTCATGCACATGCCCAAGACGAATGGCCATCAACGTCGAAAGCATATTGAGAGCGATTTTCTGCGCTGTTCCCGCACCCATACGTGTGGATCCGGCGATGACCTCAGCAGGGGTCGGCAAGCAGACTGCGACGTCAACAAGATCAAATAGCCGCGCGCCGGCATTATTTGCGATACCGATCGTGCTGGCCCCAGCCGCGCGAGCCACTTGGATGGCAGCGAGCGGGTAGGGGGTCTGCCCGCTTGCCGTAACGGCAATCAGGCAATCATTTTCATTTAGCGCCAGCGCCTTGGCTGCTTCTCTTGCGGCCGTTGCATCATCCTCAGGTCCGCCACGCATCTCGCGCAAAGCGTCCATGCCGCCTGCCAGCAGCACCACGATCCGATCAAAAGCGATGCCATAGGTGCCGGGCAGTTCCAATGCGTCGGCCAGCGCCATCAGGCCCGAACTGCCGGCTGCAGCATAAACCAGGCGCCCGCCTTTTCCCAAAGCGTCCGCCGCCAGTTTCGCGCCCCGGACAATCTCGGGAATGGCGGAAACAACGCATTGGGCAGCCTCCGCCTGACCCGTTGCCAACAAGGACAGGATCTCTGCGTCACTCTGTAACTCAAGGCCGATGGCTTGCGCATGCCGGGCTTCGGTCTGCCTGTCTGTCATCCGCTGCTCCTGTCTGGCTGTAATGCCAAAAACATACCACTTAGCTCTATCAAGTCGCCAAGGGATAATACGCCGGGTTCAAAAGCGCAATATCCACAGCGTGATGGGCATGGAGGCGCAAATTTACCAGAATAGGCTTGGTGAATGGTATTTTATTGGTATTATGTGCGCAGCGCCATGCTGGCGCATTGGGCTCGCCGGTTCCTTGCAACGGCCGGCCAAGGAGGTCGCTTGACTGAACAGTCCGGCACGATGTTTGGCGAAGGTCCGGTGGTGCTGCCGATCGGCGGGCCGCTCTATTTGCAGCTCAAGCGTTGGATAGAAGATGCCATAAAGCGCGGACATATCAACCCCGGGGATGCCTTGCCGTCCGAGCGGGACCTGGCGCAGCGCGCCGATGTGTCCCGGGTTACCGTGCGCAAGGCGGTGCAACAACTGGTGCACGAAGGGGTTCTGGTGCAGCGCCACGGCTCGGGCACTTTCGTTGCGCCAGAGACCCAGCGCGTTGAACAATCCCTGTCCCACCTCACCTCCTTCACCGAGGATATGGCGCGCCGCGGCATGGCCGTCCGGGCCGAATGGCTCGAGCGTGGGCTTTACGTGCCCTCGCCGGAGGAAACCATAATTCTGGGTCTCAGCGCGGGCGACCGCGTGGCGCGCATTGCGCGTCTGCGGCTGACCGGCGAGACCCCCCTGGCCATTGAGCGCGCCAGTCTTTCGATGGCTGTGTTGCCAGAGCCGATGAGCATTGCGGATTCGCTCTACAAGCACCTCGAGAAAACCAATATGCGGCCGGTACGCGCCATTCAGCGCATCCGCGCATCCAACATTGCGGAAGAGGATGCCCACTTGCTGCAGGTGCCGGTCGGTTCGGCCGGCCTGCATATCGAGCGCATATCCTATCTGGGCACTGGCCGCGTCGTTGAATTCACCCGCTCCATCTACCGGGGCGATACCTATGATTTTGTCGCCGAGCTTCGGCTTGGCGATACCAGCAATGGAGCCCACAGATCGTGACCACCCAGACCTATATGCGACAGGAAATCGATCAGATCCCGCAGGTGGTGGCCGGCTTCCTTGATGCCTCCGCCCCAACCTTGGACGCTGCTGCTGCGCGCCTTCGAGACCTCGATCCGGCCCTGCTGGTGACAGTGGCGCGCGGCTCCTCGGATCATGCCGCTACCTACCTCAAATATGCCTTTGAACTGACGTTGGGCTTGCCTGTGGCCTCGGTTGGCCCCTCGGTCGCCTCGATCTATGGCAAGGATCTGCGTCTCGACCGGGCCGCCGCTATTGCCATTTCCCAGTCCGGCAAGAGTCCCGACATTGTGGGCATGGCCCAATCGGCCAAGCGCAATGGCGCCGCCACCATCGCCATCACCAATACGGCTGGCTCGCCGCTGGCAGAGGCCAGCGACTTCACCATCGATCTGCATGCCGGCCCCGAAAAGAGCGTTGCGGCAACCAAGACCTTTGTGACCTCGGTGGTTGCCGGCCTTGCCTTGCTGGCCCGCTGGAGCGAGGACGCTGACCTCGCCCGTGCCGTGGCGGCCTTGCCCGAGAGCCTTGCGCGTGCCGTTGCCTGCGACTGGTCGGAGATGGTCGGCGCATTGGATGGTCACAGCGCCCTTTATGTCCTTGGGCGCGGCCCCGGTTTCGCCATCGCCAATGAGGCGGCCCTCAAATTTAAGGAAACCTGCAACATTCAGGCCGAGTCCTATAGCGCCGCCGAAGTGATGCATGGCCCCGTGGCCATTGTGACACCAGGCTACCCGGTCCTAGGATTGGCCGCGCGCGATGCCGCCGAATCCTCGGTTGCCGACATGGCCCACAAGCTGGCCGGGCAGGGTGCCAAAGCGTTCCTGACCAGCGACTTGCCGGGGGCCGCCAAACCGCTCCCATTCGCCGCCACCGGCCATTCGATCACCGATCCGCTGGCGTTGATTGTCTCGTTTTATGGCTTTGTCGAAGCGCTGTCGCGCCATCGCGGTCTAAATCCAGACGTGCCGCCGGCGCTCAAGAAGGTGACAGAGACGGTATGAGCGATCTGTCTGCAGTCTCAGGCGCGCGCATTTTTGACGGCGAGAACTGGTCCGAGGACGCGGCGCTGCTGATTGAATTCGGCTATGTCACCGGCATCGTTGCCAAGGCCGATATCCCCGACCATGCCGAGCGCGTCGAGCTCGATGGCGGCATGATTGTGCCCGGCTTTGTTGACCTGCAGGTCAATGGCGGCGGTGGCGTTCTGTTCAACAATGCCCCGACGCTCGATTCCATCCGCACGATCTGCACCGCTCATGCGCAGTTCGGCACCACGGCGCTGCTGCCCACGCTGATTACCGACACCGTCGAGATCAACACTCGGGCCATTGCCGCCGGCGTAGCGGCAGCGGAGCAGCGCGTGCCCGGATTCATCGGATTACATCTTGAAGGGCCGCATCTGGCACTCGCGCGCAAGGGAACGCATGATCCATCCCTGATCCGCCCGATGGACGAGGCAGATCTTGAGCGGCTCTGCGCGGCAGCTGAGTCCCTGCCGAACCTGCTCTGCACCGTGGCTGCCGAAACCGTGCCGCCCGAGCAGATCGCCCGGCTCGCGGCGGCCGGTGCCATTGTCAGCATCGGCCATTCCGACGCTGGCTACGAGCAGACCATGGCGGCCTTTGGGGCCGGGGCCAGCATGGCCACCCATTTGTTCAACGCCATGAGCCAGCTCGGCAATCGCGAGCCGGGTGTCGTCGGTGCGGTGCTGGACAGCACGGCTGTTCATGCCGGCCTGATCGCCGACGGCATTCACGTGCATGCCGCCTCAATGGGTACCGCATTGCGCGCCAAGCACGGGCCAGGGCACATCTTCCTGGTCACCGATTCCATGTCGCAGACCGGTACCGACCTCAAGACCATCGAGCTCAACGGCCGCACCATTACCCGAGCCAATGGCGCGCTGCGCCTCGCCGACGGTACACTGGCCGGCGCCGACCTCGACATGATCGATGCGGTCAATTTCGTTATCGACCGCCTCGGCCTGGCTCCGGAGGAAGCGTACCGCATGGCGGCGCTCTATCCTGCCCGCGCGATCGGCGCCGACGATCGTCTGGGCCATTTACGCTCATCGGCCGAAGCCAGCTTCGTACACCTTTCAGATGATCGCCAAGTCAAGTCTACCTGGATCGGCGGAACAAAGGTCTGGCAGGGCTGAGCGGATTCGGCCTGCCAGACCAGTCTTTGTCGTGCTGGCTGCTAGCCCCGCCCGATATAGGGCATGGTCGTCGCCATCACGGTCATGAACTGCACATTAGCCGCAAGCGGCAGGCCCGCCATATAGCGCACCGCCTCGATCACATGGGCTACATCAAAGGTGGGCTCTGGCGCCATGGTACCATTGGCCTGCAGGGATCCGGCGCTCATATTGCTCGTCATGTCGGTCGCCGCATTGCCGATGTCGATTTGCCCGCAGGCGATATTATAGGGCCGGCCATCGAGCGAGATGGATTTGGTCAACCCGGTAATGGCGTGCTTGCTTGTCGTATAGGATGCTGCATGTGGTCGGGGCACATAGGCCGAGATCGACCCGTTATTGATAATGCGCCCGCCCTGCGGGTTCTGGTCGCGCATCATCCGGAACGCGCCTTGCGCCACATAGAACGCGCCATTGAGATTGGTGTCGATCATCTCGCGCCAGGTCGCCACATCCAGGTCGCCGAAATTGGCCGCTGGCGCAAATCGGCCTGCATTGTTGAATATTAGATCAAGGCGCCCATGGCGGGCAGCAATGCCGGAGAACATCTCATCAACCGAATTCGGTTGGGTAACGTCGCAGACATGGCCGTCGAACCCGTACTCTGCACTGTTCGCCTCGACCAGTTCCGCCCGCCGCCCGCAGATCACGACACTCCAACCGTCCTGGGCGAGACCCCGTGCCACCCCCAAACCGATTCCTGATGTCCCCCCGGTGACCAGCGCGACTCTATCGACCGACATGCTCTACTCCCAACGCTTTCACGACTCCGCCACAGATGGGGCAAGCCGCCATATTTTCTGTTCAACGCATTTGCGTGTACCCCGCCCATCTCGGCAAAGCCGCACAAACCTTATGATTTTAACGCTTTGTTCAGCTCAATTAACAGGTCGTTTCCAAGTGTGTGCTGAATCTGCAACAACTCCTCTGCAACCACATTGTGACATCCCCAAAACCGCCTTGCCGCGATTGCGTCAGCTTTTTGCATGCGTAGAGTGGGTCTTGCGAATCCATGCATGGGATCGTTTGTCGGTCGCAACGCGACGGCAACACACAGCACCACGAATTGTGTGGTCGCGTTTCGACAAACCGCTGGGTAACCGGCACCAAAAATGACTGACTTTGGAGGTCAATTAATGAAACTCAAGAGCCTTATCCTCGGTTCTGTTGCTGCCGCTGGTCTTTCGACCGCTGGCTTCGCTGCTGATCTGGGTGTCCTCACCTCGCTCGACGTCTGTGACTCGCTCGGCATCTCCGGCCTGACCATCTCGTCGGCTGACAATTGCCTGCAGATCACCGGCGGCGTCACCTATGAATTCCAGTGGGGTGACTATGAAGCTGACTGGCACGTTGCCGGCGGCGGTATCGTTAGCAACCGCAACACCCTTCTGGCTGATCAGACTGCCCCGGGCGTGAACCTGGACTGGAAGTCGGACGTTGATGCATGGCTGCAGTTCGTTGGCACCGCTTCAAGCGACTTTGGTCCTGCTTCGGTCACCATCAAGCTCGACGTTGACGGCGATCCGCAGTCCGTAGCCGTGAACGAGGTCGTTACCGCTGCTGCCAACCCGTACGCTGTCCTGCTTGACACCGCTTTCGTGTCGGTCGGCGACACCACCACCATCATGGCTGGTAAGAAGGGTTCGATCGCCAACTTCGGCGACGACGAGCCGTTCAACTTCCTCGGTCTCTTCGGTTCCGACTGGGCCGACAAGGGCGTGAAGTGGGATATTGACCTGGCCGGTGGCTTTGCCATGGGTGATCTCGATACCGGTGGTGCTGTGATCCAGGTTGTCTCGGCTGTGGCTGATGGCGTCACCGTCAAGGCCGGTCTGGAAAACCTCGATGACTCGGTCTCAAATGCTGCCGGCACCGCCGTTGGTGTTCTGGAATATGCCGGCGAAGGCATCACCGCACACATCACCGGTCTTGCTGGCGGTGTCCTCGACGGTACCATCGAGGCTTACGCTGTGCACGCCGGCTTCACCGGCACTTTCGACCAGTTCAAGATCCGTGGCGCCTTTGCTGGCAACACCGACACTGTGCTGAACCAGTCTGCATGGCATGCAATGCTGGCAGGTCAGGCCACCTTCGACATGTTCACCATCGCTCTTTCGGGTGAAGCCGTTGGTGCTACCAGCATGACCACTGAATGGGGCTTCGGTGGCTCCATCGGCGCGAACGTCACCGAAGGCGTGTCGGTCAACCTGGGTGGTAAGTACTTCGACGCCGCCAACGGTGGTGACGATGGCTACCAGGTCGCTGCTCAGCTCGTTGCTGCTGTCTCCGAGACCGTCAAGGTCACCGGTGAAGTTGGCGTCTACGGCAACGTGACCGACTCAACCACCGACTTCTACGGTGCTGCCGAACTCGCTTGGGCTCCGGGTGGTGGTTTCACCTCCTCGGTCAAGGGCGAAGCTCACCAGAACGGTGCCTACAAGGTCACCTTCAAGGCTGCTAAGGAATTCAAGTAATCCTTGGATTACTGCTGAATTCGGAAAGGCCCGGCTCTGCCGGGCCTTTCTTTGTTTTGGTCTAGGTGAATAGCCAGGCAGTTGTTCTTTGCACCAATCCTGCCAATGCGGGTTTGTTTGGTTTTTGAGGGCCGCCTGTGATTGCCGGTGGTCCACATTGGCAGGCTAAGTTTCCTTTTTCCTTTGTCCCTGTCTGCAAATCATCTAACCTTTTGAAAATTGCGGTTTTCCAATGGATTCGGGATGATCAGGGACCTCCTCAAATGGGTGGCGCCGGGTGTTGTTACAGTGCTGGGTGGCACGATTGCGGCCCTGGCCATGGCAACACCGGAGATGGTGGACAATCTGGCAGCTGAAAGCAGGGCGGCGCTCGATGCCTCCGGTTCGAACTGGGCGCATGTCTCGATCTCCGGGCGACAGCTTTCGCTATCGGGCACAACGTCCTCCGACACCGAACGGGATCTCGCCATCTCGCGGCTCGCTGCCCTGACGGGTGTCGGCCGTATCGACCAAACCGTCACCATCGCGCCTCTCGCGGCTCCTTACCGCATTAATTTGGCGGTTGGAGATGGCGCTGTAAGCCTCTTTGGCAGCGTGCCTAATGAGGAGTTGCGTCAGTCGCTGATGTCGATGCCGGGGCTGACCGCAGTCGATTTGCAGATCAGGTCAGGCCAGCCGGACGAGCAGAAATGGCGCCAGGGGGTAGAGTTTGCCCTCGCGCAGGCAGCGTATGTCGATTCCGGACATTTCGAGTTGTCGGGCCTTACGCTCAACGCCATCGGTCGTGCCAGCTCCGAGCGGGCGCTTGGCCATTTGCAGATGGCGCTTGCCGAACTTCCAGACGGCATTGGTAGCGGCAAAATTGTTGTCGAGCCGGTGCGGGTGACCCCCTATATCTGGCGCGCTGCATATGACGGCGAGCGCATTGCCATTTCCGGCCACGTGCCGGAGCAGGTGCTGGTGGATCGCTTGCGCCTCGCCGATGTCTCAGGGGTGCCGATTGCTACCGGCCTATCCCTGGGCTCCGGCGCACCCGACGGCTTTGCCGAACAGGCCAAGCTTCTGGTCGAACAGCTGGCGCGTCTTGATCGGGGCGAAGCCCGGATCATCGATGGGGTGAGCCACCTCACTGGTGTGCCCCCCACCATTGAAGTGGCGCAGGCCGTGACCGAGGCTCTCTCGGGCCCGAATTCCATTGTGGAACTGCAGCCGCCGCGCATTGGGGACTACTGGATCAGCATCAATCGCCAGCCCTCCAATGTACTGGTCTTCGATGGCTACGTGCCCGATGAAGCCACGCGCGCACGATTTGCCGAGGTGGACGGCGGAGATGTGTCGTTCCTTAAGTTCGGGGGCGGCGCGCCGGAGGCCTACCACCGCGCGGTGGATTTCGGCCTCGAATTGCTCTCGCATCTGTCTGAAGGTCGCTTTGCCTTGGCGGGCACTCGTGTTTCGCTCTCCGGGCTCGCCCAGACGCCGACCGACTACCGGGCCGTTCAAACTCTGTTCGATGAGGGCCTGCCCCAGGGGCTTGAATTGGGCGATATGGCTTTCCAAGCCCCTCCGGCGGCCAACTACAGCTTCGCAGCGCGTCGCGATGCCAGCGGGGCCGTTACTCTTGAGGGCCTGTTGCCAAACCCGCAGGTAGAAACGGAACTGCTGGCACTGGCAGGTTCCAATGCCCGTTCCAACGCCAGCTTTGCCTCGGGAGAAACACCCAACTTCGTCGCCTCAGCCGAGCAGGCAATGCAATTCCTGCCATGGTTGCGAAACGGTGTTGTGCGTTTCGATGGCACAGCCTGGTCGGTCGAGGGCGAGCCGGCCTCAGCGATCGACAACAGCTCTATTGAAGCAGAGTTTGCCGTTCGTGGCCTCGCCCAGTCCGGTTGGACCCTGGCCCTGACGAATCCGCAGCCAGAACCGGCGATTGCAGATCCCTACGTGTGGTCCGCCGAGCGCTTGCCCGATGGCAGCTTCTTGTTTGCCGGCAATGTACCCGCAGCTTCTCTGCCCGCCTACCTCAAGGTTCACGTCGGCACCCGCGTTGCCGATACCAGCCGCGTCGCCCTGGGCGCGCCCGATAACTTCGCCGCCGAAGCCCGAGCCGCGGTCGATGCACTGCTCGCTTTGCAAGAGGGCAGGGCAGCCTTCGACGGCGCGGGGTGGACACTCACCGGAGAAGCGGCGACGGCGGACGCTCGCAACGCCAGTCTTGAACTGGCTTCGGTGCTCAACATCGGTGAGGATGCGGCGATCAATGCGCCCGAACCCGTTAACGATGCGCCCTATCTCTGGTCGGCCCGCAAGGCGTCCGATGGCAGCATTGCCTTCAATGGGGCCGTCCCGGCCGAGTCGCTGCAGCGTTTTCTGGCCGTGCGGGGTGGCGATGCAGTGACGGACAACACCACCATCCGCCCGGATGCGCCAGAGTCGTTTTCGAGCGATGTGCTGCAGGCGCTCGATCTGCTGGCCCTGTTGTCCGATGGCGAAGTCGCCTTTGATGGAACAGGCTGGACAGCGAACGGCGTCGGTCTCACCGCCGATGTTCTGGCCGATGCCGACGCGGTTCTGGGAACCGCATCGCCCCGATGGTCCATAGCCTTGCTTGAGCCGCAGATCCCAACTGTCGAGTCGGGTGAGCCCGAAATCATTGAGGCGGCGACTGAAGAGCCAGCCACTGAACCTGAGCCCGAACCCACGGCTGCCAAGGAGCCCGTTGCGTCAGACACGCAGGAAACGCTGGCGGATGCGCCCGCCATTGATCCGACCTACACCTTCTCCGCCACGCGCGCTGTCGATGGGGCGGTCAGTCTGTCCGGCTCGGTTCCGGCCGCGGCCACGGTCAGCTACGCGGCAGCATTGACCGGTGCCGACGCAAGCGCCTTGCGGGTTCGGGCAGGGGCGCCCGATGGGTTTGTCGGTAATCTCCAAGC
>JBGTUK010000021.1:0-18865 GCA_041939225.1 Devosia sp. | reverse complement strand
CTCAACTCCCAGGCGTTGGCGAATGACAAGAGTGCCTTTCTCTCGCTGCGCGCGGTGACGGATGCCTATCCACTGGTGGGGGACGTCACTTTGACCCAAGGCGCCCAGCCTGGAGATCTTGCAGAGCTTCTGGCTGAACGCGATGGCCGATTTGGCTTGCTGCTCTCGCCACAGGCAGCATTGCGCCTCGATGCAAACATTGCGGAGATTATCCGCATCGGCACGCTCGATGTCGAATTGCGCGGCATTATCCAGGAGCTGCCCGATCAGGCCACCGCTGGTTTCCAGCTCGGTGCGCCCGCCCTTATTGCCAGCGACGCCTTGGCGCCCGCGGGCTTGCGCGAGGAAGGGGTTCTCAGTCAGTTCCGCTATAAGGTCTTGCTCGCCGATGGCGATTTCGATGCTGCGCGGAGTGCGCTGGAAGCCGCCTTCCCGGACGGAGATTGGCGGATCCGATCGCCCCGCCAGGCCACGGCTACGATAGCGCGGTTTATCGACGTGTTCGGCAATTTCATGCTGCTGGTGGCGCTTTCTTCCATGGTCGTGGGCGGCTTGGGAGCGGCCAGTGCCACGGCTGCCTATGTCGGCGAAAGACAGGCGGCCATCGCCACAATGCGATCTCTTGGCGCCAAGGGGAGCCGGATCCTGTTTCACTTCATGGTACAAATTTCTCTGCTCTCCCTTGTGGCCATCGCAATCGGCCTTCTGATCGTTGCCGCAGCAACGCTCGCATTGCTCCCTCTGCTCTCCGACCTCATCGGCATCAGCCTGCCACCGGCGCTCGACCTGCGCGCCATGCTGGTCGCCGGCGGGATCGGCATGGTCACGGCGCTGCTCTTTTCCTGGGTGCCTTTACTGCAGGCCCGCGCGGTGCGGCCCGCATTGCTGTTCCGCGCGGGGACGAGCGGCGTCCTGGCGGGCCTTGGCTGGCGTATTATGACCAAGCCCGATGTTCTCCTGCCGCTGCTTGCGGGCCTCGCCCTGCTTTTCGGCCTGACCCTGCTCATCGCCAACGATCCACGGCTGGTGGCCATCTACTTCCTTGGTTCGCTGTTCGCTTTTGCGCTGCTTCGCCTCGCCGCGAGCCTATTGCGGCACTTGCTTGCCAAGGCGCCGGCTCCGCGTCGTCGCATATGGCGACAGGCGGTTTCGGCGATCATCCGGCCCGGCGCTCCTACCACGACCGTCATGGTCTCGATGGGTATGGGCCTGTCACTGCTGCTGCTCATCGTGACCACCCAGTCCAATATCAACAACCAGATCGCCACTGAAGTCAGCGCCGAAGCGCCCGATTTCGTGCTGATGGATATGGATCGGGACACGCTGGCAACACTGGAGACTGTCGTCGCACAGATGTCCGAGGTCCAGACACTGACGGTCATTCCCATGTTGCGCGGCGTCATATCCGAATTGAACGGAAATCTGGCGCCATCGAGCGACGCAGTGGCACGCGACGTTGCGGACATGTTTCGGGGCGATACGGCGCTCACCTGGTCGGCTGCTGAGCCGGCAGGGACGGTGATCGACGAAGGCGCATGGTGGCCAGACAACTATAACGGCGACCCGCTCGTGTCTCTCAGCACAGAAATGCGGGACGCACTCGACCTTGATTTGGGTGACTCGATCACCCTCTCGATTGCCGGGCGACCACTTGAATTGAGCATTTCCAGCTTCCGGATGGTTGACTGGCGTAGCCCGGATTTCAATTTCCGCGTGATCGTCTCGCCCGGCCTGATTGAGTCCGCGCCGCAATCCTATTTCGGGACCATCGAGGCCGCGCCCGGCGCAGCGGCGGCAGTGGAAGCCCAATTGATCAAGGCACTGCCGACACTGACCTTCGTGCAGGTGGGCGACGCCTTGGCACGGGTGCAGGCCGTCTTCGACGGCTTGGTCAGTGCCATAGCGCTGGTCAGCAGTACCGCTGTATTTGCTGGCGTGCTGGTATTGGCCGGTGCTCTGAGCGTTGGCCGTCAGCAGAGGGAGGCCGATGCGGTGGTCATGAAGGTACTTGGGGCACGACGCGGCTTCGTCATCATGACCTTTCTCATGGAGTACGCCTTGTTGGGCGCGGCCGCTGCGCTTCCCTCGGGCATCATCGCCTTGTCCGGCGCATGGGCGGCTTCGACCTATCTGCTCGATATCGGCTTTGTCTTCCAGCCGCTGCAATTAGCTCTATTGGCAGCCGGCGTCATCGTGATCACGACCGCGACAGGCGCCGCCACCACCTGGTCTGCCATGTCGAGCAGGCCTGCAGGCCGCTTGCGGGAAGACAGCTAGGACTGGCTTGGGCGGCAGTTCGCTGTTCCTATGATCGGCGTGCCAATATCCTGGCTAGCGTGTGCGCTGGCAGGGTCCGGAAAATGAAGTGACATAGCCGACGGGCGAGCTGAGCGCAGTTTATCGAGCTGGCGTTCCAAGTTGTTCGCCGAAGGCCTCGCTGGGCGTCCGAGCAATTGAAACGTTCGCGAAGTGTCATTGCACCTCGAAAATTCCGCCAAGCCCGGCCCTTGCCAAAGTCCGAGTCATTTAGCCGCCGACTTGGCGGATATGCCCATTCGCCCACTGGACTTGATTGACATAGCCAACTTATGACATATGACTTATGACATAAGTGGGAGAGTTTCATGTCGGATATGTTCAGCGTGGCTGGAAAAGTGGTGATCCTCACCGGAGGTCTGGGGCAGTTGGGCCGAGAATTTACCACCTCGCTGGCCAAGGCCGGCGCGAAAGTGGCGGTTTTCAGTCGGCGTCCGGTCAGTGCGGAGCAGTTTGACGAGCTTTTTCCCGGGCTTGGCGAAAGTGTTCGCGTTTACGAAGCCAGTGTCACGAAGAAGGCCGAGCTAGAAGTCGCGACCGACCAGGTTATTGCCGACTGGGGTGTGCCCGAAGTGTTGGTGAACAACGCCGGCATCGACTCCAAGCCTGATGCTGGTGCGGAACAGAACGCGCCTTTTGAGGTCTACCCGCAAAAATTCTGGGACGAGATTATTGATGTCAACCTGACCGGCGTCATGCTGTGCAGTCAGGTGATTGGCGCCAAGATGGCCGAGAAGGGCCGTGGCAGCATCATCAATGTCGGCTCGATCTACGGCATCGTCTCGCCCAATCAGGCGCTTTATGCCTATCGCGAAGAGCGCGATGGCGTACCCTTCGTTAAGGCCGTATCCTATGCCGCGTCAAAGTCCGGTCTGGTCAATCTGACCCGCTATGTGGCGACCTATTGGGCGGAAAAGAACGTCCGCTGCAATCTCATCTCCTTCGGCGGCATCAAGACCGGCAGCTTCGACAAGGAGTTTGTCGATAACTTCCTCGAACGTGTCCCGATGCGCCGTCAGGCCGAAAAGGGTGAGTACAACGGCGTCATCCAATTCCTCGCGTCTGATGCCTCCACATACATGACCGGCTCCAATGTCGTGGTCGATGGCGGCTTTACCGCATGGTGACCGGCAGCGCGTCTGAGCGGGAAAAGCTGCACACCACGGTGGTCGCCGCCATCGAGGCGGAAATCCTGGCCGGGGAACTGAAGGTAGGCGAGCGCCTGCCTTCCGAAGCCGAGCTTGGCCGTCGCTTTTCCATTTCGACGCGCTCGGTCCGTGAAGGGCTGCAGGTTCTCGAAACCAAAGGGCTGGTGCGGCGCCGGCATGGCGAGCGGGCGGAAGTCGTGCGCGACGACGTCGAGCAGTTCCTCGGCTCGCTTGCGACAACGGTAAAGGCGCTCTTTGCCGAAGATCCTGGCTATCTTGTTCAGCTCATGGATGTGCGGCGCATGTTTGAGCTGGAAGTGGTGGGGCGGCTGGCAGGCGGTGAGGGTGCGTTGTCCGACCAGGTCGATGCGGCAATCGAGAGCCTCGCCGCTGCCAAGGACTTTTCGCAATACGCCGAAGCGGATGCGAATTTTCACCTCGCCCTCGTGCAGTCGCTGGGCAATGAAATTCTCTCCAGTGTCTACGCCAATCTCTACGGGCTGATCACAGAGGTGATCCGGCTCACAAGCCGGGTACCGAGCAAAACTCAGGCTGAAGGTGTGGCCGAACACCGGACCATTCTCGAAGCTATTCGCAAGGGTGATGTTGAACGCAGCCGCACCTTGATGCGCGAGCACATCGATAACTCCACCACCTATCTTCATCAGGCGATTGACGCTGCAAAAAAGGGACAACCGTAAATGGCGGCCTACGACTACAACAACACCGACTGGGCTGCCATCAAGCGTCTCTCGCAATGGTATTCAGGCGATATCCACGACGTGCTCGATGGCCGCGGGCCTTATGGCTATCTCAAGGGCATTTCGCAGTTCGGTGTTCTGGCACCTGGTCAGGTGGTGTGCGGCCCTGTTTCGACGGTGCTTTATGAGAAGAGCAGCCGCGTCGGCCAGCCGCAGGACGTTTATCACGGTGCGATTGATGCCGTGGTCAAGGGCGGCATCCTCATGGTCGACAGCTCATGTGCGGAGGGGTCCGGCACGGGCGAATTGATGTCGAGTGGCGCCAAGACCAAGGGCGCGGCAGCGACCGTGGTCAATGGCACGGTGCGTGACCTCGCCGAGGTGCGCAAGCTCGACTATCCGCTCTTTGCCAAAGGCATGAGCCCGGTTGGCGTCTCCGGTCGCATGGAGGCCACCTATTATCAGACAGAGCTTGATGTCGATGGCGTGCGCATCCGACCCGGGGATGTAATTTTCGCGGATGTGACCGGCGTGGTCGTCATTCCTCATGAATTGGTCGGTGTCATCGCGGATGCCGCCGACGAACTGGGCAAGAACGAGGTGCAGTGCCGCCAGCGCATTCTAGCGGGCGAGGACCTTCAAAAAATTTGGCCTGTCGGGAAAACCGGCGGACCCGTCTGAGGTTACGGATCGCGGGCCGTCGCCCGCAGCCGCCCGTCACAATCACGCCCACCGGAGGAGGGGAGGCGATGCATTTACGAACGCACGTATCCCAGCCGCTGGGAAATCAGATTGGCGTGGTAGATGACGACCTGATTGAGTTTGTCTACCTCCGTGAGCGGCAATTGCCAGGCCGGTGCGCTGACGCTGATGCCGGCGAAAACGTGGCCGGCCTGATTGCGAATGGGCGCGCCGACGCAGCGCAGGCCGGGCTGATGTTCGCCCTCGTCGATGGCAAAGCCTCGCTCGCGCGTCTTGGTCAATTCAGAACGCAGCGCTTCAGGGTCGGTGATCGTGGATTCGGTATAGCGCTGCAGACCGGCGTCAATGACGCGATCCACTATCTCTACGGGTTGATAAGCGAGGATCGCCTTGCCAACGCTGGTGCAATGGACTGGGGAGTTCTCTACCATGGTGTTGGACAGCATGGGTTCGGCTTCAGTGCGCTGGATCACCACCGCCCGGTGCCCGTCGAACACAGCCAGATGCACGGCGTGGTTTGTCAGCCGGTGCAGCGCATCAACGATGGAATGCCCCTCGCGGTTGAGTTCAAGATTGGCCAGAACCGTGTTGCCAAGTTCAAACAGGCGCAGTCCGAGCCGATAGGAATCGCGCTCCCGGTCCTGCTCGACGAACCCGACTTCGCGCATGGCCGCCAGAAGTCGATGCGTAGTGGAGCGCGGAAAGCCCGTCTTTGCGCAGATCTCGGCCAGCGTCAGCGCGCGGTGCGAAGTATCAAAGCAGTCGAGGACGCGAGACACCTTGGTCAACGACTTAAGGCTCTCATCGCTTCTGGAGCGCTTGGCTGGGGCCTCGGCTTGATCAGTGTCGGTCACAGAGTACTTCTCTCAGCTGCGCTTGATGCCATTGGGTCAAGGTTCAAGCGGGTTTTTCATAATTCACTTCGCCGACGCCCTCAAGCAGTGGAGCTGTTGCCATGCTGATCGACGCAGGCGACAGCACGTACAATTTCGGCCAGTGCGAGCATGCCGGGGTCGTCCAGCCCCACGCTCTTTTCCGCGAACATCCGCGCGCGCCCCATCGCGGAAGGACGGTCACGAAACGCGTCGAGAACCGCGTCCATCGCCTGCTGCGCAGCGACAGCGGTTTCGGCGGCGGTGGTGTTGCCCTCAACACCTTTAGCAAGAGCGTCGAGACCGTCGACAATGGTCTTGGCGCCCAATTCTGCCTTGCCGCGTGCCATCGCGGAATCGCGAATAGCGGCGATGATCGGAGCCAGTTCACGCCAGGCGATTTCATTCTTTCCGGCGGTCGCCTTGCTCGCTGTCATCATCGCGGTGATGACAAGCGTTCCCAGACTGGACCCAGTGGATGCAGCGCCCGCCTTCGCAAGGGCCAGAAAACCGGCACCCAGATCCGGGGCGCCGGCCACATCGACACTGTCGAAGGTGGCAATCAGACGCGCCAGCATGTTGCCGGTGTCGCCATCGCCCAGCTTGGCATCGGCGGCGTTCAACTCATCGGTCAGCGTGCCCATGGCCGCGTGGGCGCGGGCAATCGCCGTGCTCAGCGTGTTCAGAGTAATCGTCATCCCTTAGCCCACCGTCCAGAAGGGGCAGTCAGCCGGTGCACCGAGCAGGTTCTCGATTTCCTCATCGAGGAAGCACAGGCTGATCGAAGCACCGCCCATTTCCATGGATGTCACATACGGGCCAATGAGCGGGCGCACGATGGTCAGTCCGGCAGAGTCGAGTTTTTCAGCTGCGCGCCGGTAAAGGATGAACAGCTCCTCGAAGGGCGTGGACCCGAGCGAGTTGACCAGAATGGACACACGTCTCGTGTCGTCGGGACACTCAGCGAGCAGCATATCGATCATTTCATCGACCAATTCATCGGCAGGGCGCATTTGCTTGCGCCAGATGCCAGGCTCGCCGTGAATGCCCATGCCCATTTCGATTTCATCATCACCGATCTCGAAATTGGGGCCGGCAGCGCCGGGAATCTGGCACGACGACGTCGCTACGCCGATGGTGCGCGTGCGATCGACGGTCTTTTGCGCGATGGCGGCGACCGTTTCGAGGTCGGCGCCAGTAGCGGCCATTGCGCCAGCCGTCTTGTAGGCGAAGATCAGTCCGGCAACCCCGCGGCGTTTCTCAGCCTCTTCGGGTTTGGCGCTGGCAATGTCGTCGGTGCCGAGCACGGTGCGTGTCTGCACGTCGTCCATGGCGGCAAATTCGCTAGCCATTTCGAAATTCATCTTGTCACCGCCATAATTGCCGAACAGGCACAAGACGCCTGCACCGCCATTTGCCGCTGCGATGGCGTCCTGGCAGGAATTGATGGTGGGACCTTCAAATACATTTCCGATTGCGCAGGCATCGAGAAGGCCTTCGCCTACATAGCCGGTGAACAAGGGCAGATGCCCCGAGCCACCGCCGGATACGACGCCCACTTTGCCCTTGCGCATGCCTTGCGTACGCGCAATGGCGCGTTTGTCGTCACCCACCCGGGTCAGGCCGGGATGAGCCAGGCACAGGCCGTCGAGCATTTCCTCGACGTAGTTTGCCGGGTCGTTGATCAGCTTTTTCATGTGTTCCCTCGAGGCGTCGTCGGAGTGGGCGGGCCAGCCGCATGCTGGCCCGCCATTGCGCAATCAGGCAGCCGAACTGGCGCGGACCGAAGTCAGCTCCAGAACCGGACCGAGCACGGCATCGATCGCGGCCTTCTGCTCGTCGGTCACGCGCTCCATCGGAGCGCGCGGATGGAACATGGGCAGACCCTGACGGTGCTGAATGTACTTCACGCAGGCCGGAAGGTTGTCGTGGCGCAGAGAATTCCAGAGCGCATTCAGGCGGAAATGGATGTCCTTGGCGGTCTGGTGATCGCCGGCTTCAACCGCGTCAAAAAGTTTTACGGTGACACCGGGTACGGCGCAGGTCAGGGCGCTGATTGCGCCATGGGCGCCCAGCGCGAAGCTGGGATAGAGCAGGGCGTCAATGCCGGTCAGCACGAGGTTTTCCGGCTTGGCGCGCAGCACGAGATCGGACACCGACTTCACATCGCCCGAGGACTGCTTCATGCCCACAACGCCGGGCACGGCCTCCATGATGGCCAGCATGTCGTCGATAGAAAGGTAGTTCCAAGGGATCACATTGTAGATCAGAATCGGCACCTGGGTCTCTTCCCAGATGGCACGGAAGTGCTCGATCGTGGCTTCGCGGCCAGGCTTGAACAGATAGTGGACCGGGGTGACCTGCAGCGCGTCGATCTTAATGTCGCCCAGAGCCTTCACGCGATCAATGGCTTCACGAGTCGACTGAACAATGAGGCCGACGACAAACTGCACACGACCGGCATTAGCGTCGTGCGCCTCGATCATGGCCTCGGTGAATTCGGTCGAGGACAGGGTGTGGCCTTCGCCAGTCGAACCGCCGACGACGATTCCGTTCACGCCCGAATCGATCATGAAGTCGACTTGCGCCTTGAGGGCGCCCTTGGCGAGGTTGCCATGTTCATCAAAAGGCATGGACAGCGGCGGCAGGATGCCGGTCAGCGTGTTGCGCAGCTTTTGCGCGATAGGGTTGCTCATCGAATTCCTCCACAGCGTGGACGGTCGCCACCATGGCGAGCCCGTCCCTTAGTTTACCCAGTTGCCGGCGGCGTGTGCCGGCCATTCCTGAAATTCCACAATGTGGAACATCATTCCTCAGTTTGATAGGAGGGGTGATGCCGATATGTCAATGAAAATGTACATTCAGGCCAAAAATGGCCGTTTGAGCGGGTTTGCAGTTGACATCATAGTTCCGGTATATGGTATGCAAGCCTGCAATACGGCAGATAGTGTTCCGTATGTCGGGAGACCGATTAATCTGGGAGGAAAGAAATGAACCACCTTAAGAAGCTTATCGGCGCCTTCGCGCTCTCGGTTATGGCAGTTGCGCCCGCCGCTGCTCAGTATCCTGAGCAGGCCATCAACCTGATCGTGCCTTGGGGGGCCGGCGGTGGCACCGATGCGACGGGTCGCATCATTGCCACCCTGCTCGAAAAAGAGCTGGGTCAGCCGATCAACGTGATCAACCGCACCGGCGGTGGCGGCATAGTGGGTCACACCGAGATCGCTTACGCACAGCCTGACGGATACACTTTGGGCGTCATCACCACCGAGCTGTCCATGTACCACTGGACCGGTGTTTCGCCGCTCAACTACGAAGACTATGAAGCTATCGCTCTGTTCAATGCCGATCCTGAAGCCATCTTCGTCCGGGCGGACGGTCCCAGCATCGACGAGCTGCTCGACAAGGTGCGTGCCAATCCGGGCGCTGTGAAGGCATCGGGCGCCAACCTTGGCGGTATGGCACACCTTGGCTGGGCCGGTGTGCTGGTGACCAACGACATCGACCCGGCAACGGCGCCGTGGGTACCCTCTGAAGGTGCCGCACCTAGCCTGCAGCTTCTCGCCTCTGGTGCAATCGAAGTGGTCGCAACCACCATGCCCGATGCTCGCCCCATGGTTGAAGCCGGCGAAGTCAAGCCGCTGATCGTGGCCGCCAATGAGCGCGTTGCAGCTGCCCCCGACGTTCCCACCGCTGAAGAAGCTCTGGGCAACAAATGGGCCGCATACGCTTGGCGCGGTATCGCCGCTCCCAAAGGCCTGCCCGATGACGTCAAGGCGCGCCTGGTGGAGGCCCTGGACACGGTCGTGAACTCCCAGGAGTTCGTCGACTTCATGGCGCAGCGCAACTTCGGCATCGACTATCGCGATGCAGCAGGCTTTGAGGCCTTCATGAAGGACGCCGATGAATCCATCGGCAAGGCCCTGCAGGCTGTCGGACTCGCCGAGTAAGCCAAACGTTTGACGGTGGCCGGCGCATGCCGGCCGCCCCACTCCACAGGGCGCCGTTCTCGTCATCGACGACCGGCGTCCTGATCCTTTAGCTGACGCGAGTATCAAAAGGGCCGCGTCAGCTGCCGATTGAACGGTGCAGTCAGGAGACACGCGTGAAGCAGGTAATCCCGATGGACAGCGCGCTGGGCATCATCTTTGCCCTGGCCGGTGCCGCCATATTGCAGCAAGCGCTGAACATGAACACTCTGCCCGGCATGAACGTCGGTCCGGGGCTGTTTCCCTCCATAGTAGGAGGCGGCATGGCCATCATGGGCGCAACGCTGACCGTGCAGGGGTGGTTGGAACGCAACCTGCCCGAAGATGACGCCCCACCGCTCGTCACGTGGTTCGCCGCCGGCGTGCTTGCCGCACTGATCGCAGTGATTGTGGTCATGCCCTATCTCGGGTTCCTGGTTGCCGGCACCGTCTTTGCAGCCATCATCGTGCGCATGAGCGGCGGCAACTGGATGAAGGCGCTTATCTTCAGCCCCGTCGCCACCGCGCTCATCTATTTCACCTTCACCGAGCTGATGCGCGTGCCGCTGCCCAGCGGTATTCTGGGATAAAAGACCATGGAAGCATTTGTTCTCGCCGCCGGTCTCGTCTTCAACGTCGAAACGCTGCTCACTATCTTTCTCGCCGCCGTGTTTGGCCTGTTTGTCGGTGCTATCCCCGGCCTGACGGCTACCATGGCAACCGCGCTTCTGGTGCCCATCACCTTTTACATGGACCCCATCCCGGCAATCGCCGCGATCATTTCATGTACCGCCATGGCCATCACGGCCGGCGATCTGCCCGGAACGCTGTTACGCATCCCTGGCACGCCGGCCTCGGCCGCGTATGTCGAGGATTCCTATCGGCTGGCGCAAAACGGTCAGGCTGGCCTCGCCATTGGCATCGGCGTCATGGGCTCAGTGTTGGGTGGCCTTTTCGGCTTCATGTTCCTGCTGTTTGCCGCGCCCATGTTGGCAAAGGCCGCGCTTGGCTTTTCCAGCTTTGAGTATTTCTGGCTGGCCGTGCTGGGATTGAGCTGCGCCGCGCTCATCTCGTCGGGCGGCTTGGTCAAGGGGGCGCTCGCGCTGCTTCTGGGGCTGTTCATCTCGCAGGTGGGCATGGATCCGCTCACCGCGACGCCGCGATTTACCTTTGGCGTTCTTGAGCTCATGGGTGGTATCAGCTTCATTCCGGTGATGATCGGCATGTTTGCCGTGTCCGAAGTGATGCGATCGGGGCGCCGGGCCATGGCTGCCGTGCCGCAAATGTCAGTCAAGAACCCTTTCGAGGGCGCGTTGGGTGCCATCTGGAAGTACCGCAAGAACCAGATGCGCGGCTCGCTCATCGGCTCGCTGTTGGGGGCACTGCCCGGCGTCGGCGGCGACCTTGCCGCATGGATCACTTATTCATTGGCCAAGCGCACATCCAAGACGCCCGAAAGGTTCGGCACGGGTCATCCCGAGGGACTGGTTGAAGCAGGGGCCACGAACAATTCAGCGCTCAGCGCATCCTGGATTCCCGCCATGGTCTTCGGCATTCCCGGTGACGCCGTGACCGCCATCGCAGTGGGTGTGCTGGTCATGAAAGGGCTCGATCCCGGCCCTACGTTGATGACGCTGCGACCCGAGAACTTCTACGCGGTGATGATCGTCTTCGCCATTGCCAACGTTTTGATGCTGCCGCTAGGCTGGGTGGCTGCTAGGACCGCGCGCTACATTTTCGAGGTGCCGCGTGCGCTGCTCAACGCTGCTATCCTTCTGTTCTGCATCGTTGGCTCCTATTCGATCAACAACTCCATGTTTGGCGTGACGATGATGCTGGGCGCCGGTGTCATCGCTTATGTGCTGGAGGCGCGCATGATCGCGATTGCTCCCATTATCCTGGGCATCGTGCTCGGTCCGCTTGTGGAAACCAACTTCACCACTTCAATGATGATCGCCGATGGGAATTTGCTTGGTTTCTTCAGCCGGCCCGTGGCCGCCGCTTTTGGCATCGCCACTGTTGCGATCTGGGCTTTTGCGGCCTATCGCGCGGTTTCAGCAGCTATTCACGCTCGAACGACGCAAGCACGAACCGTCTAGGGTGGGTCGGCGACCGCATTTTCCAGTAAGAGACAATTCGAGTTGGCTGGGAACGATTACCGGCACGTCGACGGCGGCGACCACCGCCGCATAGCGCTCGAGGTCCGCATCGGTCATGGTGGTGCGGTAGCGCTCAAACGGCATGATCGAGGCTTCGATGATGCAGCCGGGCATGGCGGCGATGCGTTTGATATCGTCTGGTGTGCTTGTCGCCGACAGGGCCGGCGTGGGCCGCAGGGGCTATTGCAGCAGGTGGGGCTGCATGTGGTCGACATAGACATTGAAGCCTCGGCCAGAGCGACCATCTCCTCGGCGCTGGGCAACACGGAGCCGACCGGCCTTACAGATCCCAATCCAGGTGGCGCTAAACAGTGAAGGCCCGCCTGAAGGCCTCAAGGGCCTTTTCGGGATCGGCCGACGCAAAGGCTTCCAAACCCACGGGGCCGTCATATCCCATCGCCTTGAGCGCCTTGGCTACGCCACCATAGTTGATTTCTCCGGTACCCGGCTCGCAGCGGCCGGGAACGTCAGCCACCTGAATCTCGCCGATCCAGGGCAGGCACGCCTGGCACAGTTCGATTAAGTTACCCTCGCCGATTTGGGCATGATAGAGATCCAGGTTGAGCCGCAAGCGTGGCCGATTGACAGCCGAGACCAGAGCGAGCGTCTCCTCGGCGCGGGCGAAGGGCACTCCCGCATGATCAACGGGCAGGTTCAGGTTTTCGAGTGTGAAAACTACGTCGAGCTCTTCAGCCAGATCGCAGATGCGGTTGAGAGTGTCCAGCGCCTTGACCCACTTAAGCGGCGTAGCCACTTCGGCAATACTGGGACGGCCCCCATCGCCAAGTCCGGTGCCATGCAGGTTGAGCCTGGCAACACCCAGGCGCTTCCCTACCAAAGCCGCTTCCCGCGCCGAAGCCAGCAACATGTCGGCTCCAGTGTCATCGGCAAGCCGCCCTTCTAGGTAGCCATTCAATATCGAAAAGCGTGCGCCCGAGGCGATGAGTTTGTCGATGTCGTGGGCGGGCCAGTTCCAGAGACCCACCTGAAACTCCATTTCGTGGAGGCGCGCGCAGCGCCATTCAATCGGCTTGTCGCGCCACAGCATTTCCGCACAGGCGGCAAGGGTGAAGGCCATGGTCAGGCTCCCGGCAGCACTTCGGCCAGTTCGACCGTGCGCTTTTCGGCAAATGACAGATTTGCGGCCTCGGCCAGTGCCAAGGCGTTGACCCCATCCTGGATGCTGGCGGGCACCGGCTTGCCCTCGACAACCGCATCGACAAAGGCCGACCATTCAATCGAATAGGCCCGCATGTAGCGCTCGAGGAAGAAATAGACCGGCTTGGCCGACACCACACCCGCAGATGTAGATTTTACAACCGTGTTCTCGATCTCGTTCTCGGCAGCCAGTGTACCCTCCGAGCCAAGCAGCTCGACCCGCTGGTCATAGCCATAGGGTGCACGGCGGGAATTGCGGATGGTGGCGATGCGGCCGTCGGCATAGCTCAGCACGACGACAGCGGTATCGATGTCGCCGGCGGCACCGATTTCGGGATCTACCAGACACGAACCGTGTGCGGTGACGGTTTTGGGCATGCCAAACATGAATGAACACATGTCGAAGTCATGGATCATCATGTCGCGGTATAGCCCGCCCGACACCTTGATATAGCTCACCGGCGGCGGTGCCGGATCATAGGACGTAACGGCCAGCATTTCTCCTTTGCCGACTTCTCCGGCGGTAAAGGCTGCCTTGACGGCGGCAAAGTTCGGGTCGAAGCGGCGGTTGAAGCCCATCATCATGGGTCGGGCATGTCCGGCGATGCGTTTCGACAGCTCGAGTGCACGGCTCAGCGACAGATCAATCGGTTTCTCGCAGAAGATGGCCTTGCCGGCCGCAACACCCCTTTCGATCAGTTCGGCATGGGTGTTGGTGGAGGAGGCGATGAGAATGGCGTCGATGTTCTTGTCGGCCAGGATGTCCTCGGGAGCGCGCGTCTCGACACCGTGCTCGCGGGCCAAGGCGGCGGCAGCTTCGCTAACCACGTCAGTTACCGCGACCAGCTCCGAGCGCGGGTCTGTCTTGATAGAGGCAGCATGCACACGGCCGATGCGCCCTGCGCCAAAAAGGGCGGTCTTCATGTATCGAGTTCCTCATTGAGATGGACGCGACGGCCTTCACGTGCCGACAGGTCAATTGCATGTATGACACGCTCGAAGGCGAGCGCGTCAGTGAAGTTTGGAAAGCAGGGCTCATTTGCCGCAATGCTGCGCAGGAACCGGGCGACTTCGATGGTCTTGAGGTCGCCAAAGCCCAATTGATGGCCAGGTGCCGGGCAGAACGCGCCATAGGGCTCGTGTGCGGGACCTGTCAGAATGGTCGAAAAGCCCTGCAAACCCGGAGCGCCCTGATTACGGTAGAGCCGCAATTCGTTCATCCGCTCCTGGGAAAAGGTGATCATGCCCTTGGTGCCATGAACTTCCCAATCGAGGCGGTTCTTTCGCCCCCAGGCGGAACGGGACGTACACAGCGTCCCCTGCGCCCCATTGGCGTAATGAACCAGAGCGGAGGCCGCATCCTCGTTCTCCACCGCCGCGCGGCCGGAACCAGAGGCTAGGGGGCGGGTGGCATGAATGATCTGCGTATCTGCGACCAGGCTGTCGATTGGACCCATCAGAACATGGGACATTGAGACCAGATGGCATCCGAGATCGCCAAGCGCCCCAAGTCCGGCATCCGCACGCTTAGCGCGCCAGGTCCAAGCCAGCTCCGGGTCGGCCTGATAGTCTTCGTCGACCCAGCCGCGGAAGTGCACCGGCCGGCCGATCTCGCCCGCTTCGATCAGACGGCGCGCGTGTTGCACCGCGGGGTTGTGGATGTAGTTGTACCCCACCATCGTACGCACGCCGGCCTGTTCAGCCGCCGTCTGCATCGCTTGCGCATCGCTCAGGGTCAGGGCCATAGGCTTTTCGCAATGCACGTGCTTGCCAGCCGCAATCGCCGCCAGTGCCATTTCGCAATGCAACCCGTTGGGCGCGGTGATCGAGACGATATCGACCTCGGGATCGGTCACGAGCTCGCGCCAATTGTCTCTTGCGCCCGAAAAACCGAACTGCCGAGCCATCTCCGTAGCCTTGTCGGCGGGCGTGTCACAGATTAGGGCTAGCCGCACCTCTGGCAAATCGCCGAATACGGCCTCGGCCTGGCGGTACGCCAGGGCATGGGCCTTGCCCATGAAACCAGTGCCTATGAGGCCCAACCCCATTGCCATGACCGCCTCCCTTTCAGAATTTTTATTCCAAAATCCAATGTTCGGTTGTACGCTGGCTGTCAAGAGAGGAACGTGATGACCGCCCCGCAATCTTCAGCTCTGGTCCCCCAGACGGTCACCGAGGTGCTTGAGCGGCTCGACGCAGGCGCAGATATTCTGCCCAAGCGTTTGAAACAATGCGCATTGTTTACTCGTCGCCATCTGCATCTCATTCCGGTCTCTACAGTGTCGGAGATGGCGCGGGCGTCAGGCGTGGCTCCCTCGGCCTATATGCGGTTCTGCCAGGCATTGGGTTTTTCTGGCTATTCGGAAATGCAGGGCCTGTTCAAGGCGCAGGTTACCGATTTCCGTCCGGACTATCAGGATCGTCTCGGCAATCTGCGGTTCCAGGCAGATGTTGGTACTGGACAATTGCTCGCCGAGTTCGCTGAGGCCGGTCATAAGTCGCTTCTCTCGCTGGCCAACTCAGTTACCAATGAGGGTCTGGATAGGATCGCTCGGGGCATGGCGCAGGCCCGCGTTATTCATTTGATCGGCCTTCGCCGTGCTTATGCCGTGGTGTCGAGCATGGCCTATTTGCTCGATAAGCTCGAAGTGCCGTCTTCGCTGCACTACGCCTCTGGCATGTTGAATGCGTCCGGCACCATCTTCGAGGGAGACGTTGTGTTTGCTGCGTCTTTCGCCCCCTTCTCCCCCGAAACCATCAGGCTGGCCAGAGAGTCATCGGATCGGGGCATCAAGGTCTATGGACTTACCGACTTTGACAATTGCCCGCTTAACGAATTTGCCACTGAAATGCTGATTGCGCGTGAGGACGAGGTTGCAGGGTTTCGTTCGCTCACCGCCTCGATCACACTGACCACTACGCTGGCGGTTGCAATCAAGGCGATGCAAAGCAGCGTTGACTAAAGCCATCTGGAGGATTAATAGAATAAATATTCCATTTCGTAGGAGCGAAATGGTCGGGAGGGCGCCCGCTGAGGAGGCGAGCGCGGTGGAATAGTCCACAAAACACATATGGGAGGTAACATGTCTAAATTGCTCAAGGCGGTCGCCATTGCAGCGGCTGTCGGATTCTCTGCTCCGGCTGCGGCGCAGGAAATCATCGTCGTTGCCCATGGCCAGGCTAACGATCCGTTTTGGTCAGTGGTGAAGAACGGCGTGGAGGCCGCAGCGGCCGACACCGGCGCCAATGTCGATTTCCGATCCCCTGAGACCTTCGACATGGTGCAGATGAGCCAGTTGATTGACGCTGCGGTGAACCAGGAGCCCGACGGGCTCGTCGTGTCCATCCCGGATGCCGACGCTCTTGGTCCCTCCATCGAGCGCGCTGTTGCGGCCGGCATCCCGGTCATCTCAATGAACTCTGGTTCGGACGTCGCCAAGGAACTCGGTGCCTTGCTCCACGTCGGCCAGGACGAATTCACTGCCGGCAAGGCGGCCGGTGAGAAGCTGGCGGAAATGGGTGGCACCACCGCCATCTGCGTCAACCAGGAAGTGGGCAACGTCGCCCTCGATTTGCGCTGCGAAGGTTTCATCGAAGGTTTCGGTGGCACCGTTGAAGTCGTTCCCACCAACAACGATCCGGCCGAGGTCGAGGCCAAGATTCGCGCAGCCCTCGAGTCCAATCCGGATATCGATACGGTGATGGGTCTCGGCGCCAGCCTGGTGGGTGAGCCAGCGGTAGCTGCGGTTGATGCCGTTGGTCGCACGGGCGACGTGCTCATCGGTACCTTCGATCTGTCCGCCAACTTCCTGCAGTCCGTCGTCGACGGTGATGCCGCGTTCGCCATCGATCAGCAGCAATTCCTCCAGGGCTACCTGCCGGTGACCTTCCTGGCGCTGCACGCCAAGTACGGTCTCGTGCCCGGCGGCGACGTGCCGTCCGGTCCGAACCTGATCACCGCCGACAAGGCGGGCCAAGTGGTCGAGCTATCTGCGCAGGGCATCCGCTAACCGCTGCCAGGACGTTGTGAAACCGGGGCCGTGCTGCACACCGCGTCACGGCCCTTGAGCATCGCCAGATCTCCAGGGAGGACCATATGTCAGAAGATGCTGCACAGGCGGTAAGAGACGAGCGCATGAAGGCCGAGGGCCTGGGCGCCCGCATCCTGAAGAGGCCGGAACTCGGCGCCGTCGCCGGATTCATCCTGGTCACGGTCTTCTTCCTGCTAACTGCGGATCCGGCGATGTTCACCTTCTCCGGGATCGTCAACTTCATGACGCCCGCCGCCCAGCTCGGCATACTTGCCATCGGCGCCTCGCTGCTGATGATCGGGGGTGAATTCGACCTCTCGATCGGATCGATGGTCGCCTTTGCCGGTCTGTTTTTTGCTGCGGCCACCGTCACGCTTGGCCTTCCGCTTCTTATCGCCATTCCGGCGACCTTCCTGCTCTCAGCCATGGTCGGATCGATCAACGGCATCATCGTGATCCGCTCTGGACTGCCATCCTTCATCGTGACCCTGGCATTCCTGTTCGTTTTGCGAGGACTGTCGCTGGTGGGGCTCAAGATCGCCACCGGTGGCTCCACCCAACTTCGCGGTGTGCGCGAAGCTGTGGAAGGGGACTGGCTCGCGCCATTCTTCTCAGGGGATGCGTTTGGCGCACTTTTCAAGGGACTCGCGGATGCCGGGATCATTGAAACCTTCAACAATGGCGCGCCCAAAGTGCCGGGATTGCCGATCGAGATCGTCTGGTTCGTGCTGATCGCCCTGTTGGCGACATGGGTCTTGCTCAGAACCCCAGTTGGCAACTGGATATTTGCCGCCGGTGGGGACGCCAATGCTGCGAGTAATGCGGGCGTGCCGGTGCGAAAGGTGAAGATTTCCCTGTTCATGGTCACGGCGTGCTGCGCTGCTTTGGTCGCCATCATCACCGTCATGGATGCAGGCTCGACCGATGCCCGTCGCGGCTTCATGAAGGAGTTCGAGGCTATTATCGCGGCAGTGATCGGCGGCTGTCTGCTCACTGGCGGCTATGGTTCTGCAATCGGCGCGTTCTTCGGCGCTGTCATCTTCGGAATGGTCGTGATCGGATTGACCTATACCGATTTCGACCAGGACTGGTTCCAGGTCTTCCTGGGCGGCATGTTGCTCGTGGCTGTTCTCTTTAACAACGCGATCCGCAAACGCGTTACCGGGGAGCGCTGATCATGACCGCAGACTCCAAGTTCCATCATGGCGAAGCGCCAGATGTTGCCCCGATCATCGAAATGCAGAACATCGAAAAGCATTTCGGCAATATCATTGCCTTGGCCGGGGTCAGCTTCGACGTAAAGCCCGGCGAATGCCATTGCCTGCTCGGCGACAATGGCGCGGGCAAATCCACCTTCATCAAGACCATGTCCGGGGTGCACAAGCCCACAAGCGGCCAAATCCTGTTTGAAGGCAAACAGATGTCGTTCTCGACACCGCGTGACGCCATGGAGGCAGGCATCGCGACGGTGTTCCAGGATCTCGCGATGATCCCGCTGATGAGCGTCACCCGCAACTTCTTCATGGGGCGGGAGCCGACCAAAGGCGTGGGGCCGTTCAAGCGGCTGGACATGGATCGTATGAATGAGATTACCATGACCGAAATGCGGGAAATGGGGATCAATCTGCGCGCGCCGGATCAGGCTGTGGGTACACTTTCCGGTGGCGAGCGCCAAACGGTCGCCATTGCGCGGGCAGTGCATTTCGGTGCCAAGATCCTCATTCTGGACGAACCCACCTCCGCGCTGGGCGTGCGGCAGACCTCCAACGTTCTGGCGACCATCGACAAGGTGCGCAAGCAGGGCGTGGGC
>JBGTUK010000020.1:0-18867 GCA_041939225.1 Devosia sp. | reverse complement strand
ACCATCATGGTGCGGCCCAGTTCGAGCAGCTTTTTCTGTCCGCCCGAAAGGTTGCCGGCCAGCTCGTCGCGCACATGACCGAGCTTGAGAAAGTCGATGACATCAAGTGCCTTCTTGCGCACTTCGGTCTCGCGGCTCTTCACAAGGCCCGGGCGGAGCCAGGTTTCGATCAGGTGCTCGCCAGGCTGGTCACCCGGCACCATCATCAGGTTTTCCAGCGCCGTCATCTGCGAAAATTCATGCGCAATCTGGAAGGTGCGCAGCATGCCGATGCGGAACAGCCGGTGCGGCGGCAGGCCGGTGACGTCTTCGCCATCGAAGATCACCTGCCCCTCATCGGGCACGATATTGCCGGCAACCATGTTGAACAATGTGGACTTGCCCGCGCCATTGGGGCCGATCAGCCCGGTGATCGAGCCGCGTTTGACCGAGAGCGAGCAATTGTTGACGGCGGTGAGGCCGCCGAAATGTTTCGAGACGTTGCGAACGTCAATAACCAAGTCTGAGGACAAGTCGAATGTAGCCCCGGTTTCCTGAATGCCTGTGTACCCGGTTCAATCCGGGCAATTTTGCGGCATCTGCTCACAACGGGCCGGCAATATCAACCTTCTGCTACCCCTCAGACCGCCGCCAGCACCGCGTCCGCTGTGGATTTGTTGTTGGCCAGGGGCACATCATAGAGCGTCGCCAGGCGCGTCAGCGCTTTGACATCCACATCATGCGGCTGCGCCGAGAGCGGATCGATAAAGAAAATCAGCACATCCAGCCGCCCCTCGCAAATCATCGCGCCTAGCTGCTGATCGCCCCCCAAAGGACCACTTTTGAGCAGGTGCACTTCCAGCCCGGTGGCCAACGTTATCCGGCTACCGGTGGTGCCAGTGCCCCAAAGCTCGTGCTGGACCAGCTTGTCCTTATGCGCTTCGACCCAGCGACAGAGATCGTCCTTCTTGTCGTCGTGAGCCACCAGACCGATGCGCGCCATTGCCAATGCCCTCGTTGAATTTCGCTGGCGTCTTCATGCCCGCCAACACG
The DNA here is from genome assembly GCA_041939225.1 of Devosia sp. Lineage (GTDB taxonomy): Bacteria > Pseudomonadota > Alphaproteobacteria > Rhizobiales > Devosiaceae > Devosia. The sequence goes on along the minus strand of JBGTUK010000020.1, from coordinate 17,835 downwards.
CAAAAGGGCAATGGAGGACGCCGCTTATCCCGCGTGCCAATGGGCAGCCAGGGCAGTCTGATCGTGGTCGGGAAAGGTCACGGTCTCCTCCGCCGGCGTTTCTTCCGGCGCGAAGGCGGCCACAAGATCGGCGAGGGCATCGCTCGCCAGCAAGGCGTTTCGCACGCCCTCCATCGCCGTCTGGCTCTTTTCCCTGTCCGCACTCAGCGCAGCGCGAAGTCCATGCGCTTGCGCAGCCATATCGCCAAGACAGGCAAGCTGCTCGCGCGCTATCCTGGCCGCCGGGGCGATGATCGGTAGCTCGTTGGCCGCTATGCCGTTCAGGCGCTCCAGCGCGCTGCACAGCGAGGCAACGCTGCGGGTCAACTCCTCCTGTCGGCCGGCCGCTTGCACGCGATGCGCCCGAAACTGGCCGGACAGCCGACCAAGACCGGCAGACAAGGCGCGCACGGCCGCGTCCTCACCCTGAGCAGCCAGCAATTGCGCACTCAGATGCAGGGCATCGAGCTGTTCGGCAAAACCATCCAGCGCGCCGGCATCTGCCTGTTGCGCCGCGTGCGCAGCCTCGATCGCCATTGCTGATTTGCGCAACCCGGCGCCCTTGCGCTGCAAAGCCTTGTCACGGCGCATCGCATCATCAAGGGCTGCGCAAAGCTCATTGGCAAGCGGGACCTGCTTGGCCAATGTGTCGGCTAGCGCCGCCCCGCTCTGCTCTTGTTCCTCCCGCGTGGCCGTCAGCGCTGCAGCATGCCTCGCCACATCTCCAGCGACCTGACGCAGGGCCGCGCGCGACCCCTCGAGCTCGGCAACGAGCGCAATCACCTTGTCGGCAAGCCGCTCGGCTCCCGCGTAAAGCGGCGCCAGATCGGGGTCTGTCGACGCGGCGGCGACCTCATCCCTGTGGCCATCGGCTGCCAGTTCCAGGGTCTGCCCCGCCTGCTCTACGGCCTGGCGCAGCCGTTGGCGCTGTGCCTCGACCCCGTTGAGACCGTCTTCGCGCAGCTTGGCGATGTAACCCGATAGGCTGAGGTCAATGTCGAGCAGCACACCGGCCAAGAGCGTCGACAGGCCCTCGGCCATCGCCTCTGCCACCCGCAAAACTCCAGCCTCATCGGGCCTTCCGAACAGCCCCAACGCGCCCCGCCGGGAGTGCAGCGCGGCCGCCATGCCATCGTGAATAACCCCTTTGACCAAACTATCGACCAGGCTGGCATAACTGCCCACATGCCAGCGGGTCTCGAGCCCGATGCGGGCGTGACGCATCCCCATGCGCCGCGCGGCTTCAGCAAAGCCGGCATCGAACCGGCCCGCCGCCAGCGCCCGCCAATGCTCGGTCAGGCCCTCAACATTGCTCTCAAGGCGCTCGCGGCCATAAAGGAAGCGCGCTGCGCTGGGGCTCGTGGCGACCTGCGCCGAAAAGCGCTCAAGGGCGATCTCGACATGGCGTTCGACCAGATCTGCAATCGGCGCCAGCCGGGCCTCCACATCATTGTCGAGCCCGACAAATGCGAGCCTTTGCTCAAAAGTGTCCTGCATCCCTGCCCCCGGTTGACCGCGCTGTTCGTCAGCACCGATCAGACCCCTGCGGGGTAAACATCATGGTTAACAAATCCCTATCGGGATCTACTTATGCCGCTAGAGCTTGAGCGCCACAGCTTCGGCCACCAGCATCACAATTGCCGTTTCGGGCACCGGCTCGCCGGGATAAAGCCGCAAAAAACGACCCTTCTTCAAATGGCTGCCCTCAAGCAAGCCATCAGCATCCTCGAGCTGTCTGCCATTCTCGAAATAGATCGCCACCCGATCTTCATGTGGAAAGACGGCACAGACCAGTCCGGCGACGTCGTGCCGGAAATTGACTGACCGCCAGCCGAGCTTGACGCTTCCCGCCAGACCCGCCACGTTCTCCAGCAGCCGGACCACATGGTGGCACAGCTGCCTTACGGATTCGGGTTGCTGGGCCAGTATGGTGTCAAGCTCGGCCTGGTTCATAATCAGGCCGCCAGCCGAACAGCGCTGTGCCGCATGACGACGCTGCCGGGGTCGATCATTATCATGGCGTCGAGATCCTGCGTAATCGGGCTCATCTCAGCCGCCGCCATCTTGGCTTCGGCGTCGCTGGCCCACACCACCATGTCGGTCCACTGCCCGTCTTCGCCTTCGCTCAAGGTGCGGCTGACAAAACCGGGCTGCCGCCGGGCCCAGCTGTTTACAGCATCATTGGCAGCAAGAAAGGCCTGGCGACCGGTGTTTGCGAGACGAAAGGTGACAATCTCAAGTATCTGCATGACGCACTCCAACTTGGAAACGGCGGGACGGCCCGCCATGCGCCTTTTCTACCGAAGGGCTGTCAGCTTGCGTCAGTAGCCCGGCTGGCTCAGCCGGGTCTGGAAAAAAGCTAGAACTGCGTCCAATCGGTCGCCAGTGCCGCATTGCCGGCTGATTGCGATACGGTTCGAAGCCGCGGTGGCTGAGACTTCGCGGGTCCTGGCTGCGCTTCAGAATGAGCCGAGCGGAACACCGCAACGATCCGGTCGAGCTCGGCCGCCTGTGCCTCGGTCTGCTCGATGGCGGCATTGGTTTGTTCCACCAGCGCTGCATTATGCTGGGTCATCTCGTCCATCTGCCGGACGGCCACGGCCACTTCTTCGAGCGCGCCGGACTGGTCGCGATTGGCAGTGGCAATCGCGTCGATCTGCACCGCGCTTTCCTCCGCCCCCGCGAGAATGTCATGCAGTTGCTCGGCGGCACGACTGACCAATTGCGCTCCGCTGCGCACCTCGCCTGCACTAGCTTCGATCAGCGCCTTGACGTCCGAAGAGGCGCTGGCCGCGCTTTGCGCCAGCCGTCGCACTTCCACGGCCACCACTGCAAAGCCCTTGCCGGCATCGCCCGCGCGGGCCGCTTCCACCGAAGCATTGAGCGCAAGCAGGTTAGTCTGAAAGGCGATGTCGTCGATCATGCCAATAATGTTGGAGATCTTGCCCGATGACGTCTCGATGGCGGTCATGGCCTTGGTGGCATCGTTCATCACCGCCCCGCCTTCCGTGGCATTTTGCGATACAGAGCGCGCCTTATCACTCGCCTTCGCCGCGCGCTTGGCGTTGTCCGCCACCGCACTCGACAACTGCTCCACCGCCGCCGAGGTTTCCTCGATCGTCGCCGCCTGCCTGGTGGTGCGCGTGGACAGATCATTGGCGCCCGAGAGGATTTCTGCGGTGGCCGTGCGCAATGGGCCCGAGGCCCGGCGCAGCCCCGAGACAATATCTTCAAGCTGCTCCAGCGAGGAATTGAAAGCCAGACGCAGTTGTTCGTACTGACCGGTGAACTGATGCTCGATACGACCACCAAGGTCCCCCTTGGCCATGCGCGCCAGGCTCGAGGTCAGTTCGGCGATAATCCCTTCGGCCCGTTTGCGCTCGGAGATATCGGTAGCGAACTTGACCACCTTGACCACCCGCCCGGCGGCGTCGAGCACCGGATTGTAGCTCGCCTGGATCCACACTTGCTTGCCGTTCTTGCCGAAGCGCTGGAATTCGGCGGCCTCGAACTGGCCTGCCCGCAGGCGGTCCCAGAACTGCGCATATTCGCTGCTGCGCGCATAGTCCGGATCACAGAACATGGAATGGTGTCGGCCCACGATCTCGTCCAGCCGGTAACCGACGGTGGCCAGAAAATTCTCGTTCGCCTCGATGATGGTGCCATCGAGGTTAAAGGCGATCACCGCCTGCACCCTCGAAATGGCCGCGATCTGCGCCGCCAGATCGGCCGAGCGCTGGGTCTGCACGGTAATGTCGGTGGCAAACTTGATGACCTTGACCGGCTTGCCGGCATGGTCGAACACCGGATTGTAGCTGGCCTGGATCCAGACTTCCCGCCCGCCCCTGGCGAAGCGCTGAAAGGCTGCCGATTTGAACTGGCCCTCCGCCAGATCGGCCCAGAAGTTTCTATATTCCGCGCTCCCGGCATAGTCCTGGTCGCAGAGCATGGAATGATGCCGGCCCGCGATTTCATCCAGCCCATAGCCCATTGCGTCAAGGAAGTTCTCATTGGCCGTGATGATCGTGCCATCTAGCGCGAATTCGATCACCGCCTGGCTGCGCGAGATCGCCGCAACCTTAGCCGCATTGTCACGATGGCTTCTGCCAAAGGAGATCTCAACCATGCCTGCCTCTCAACCCCCGCCACCTCAACCGCAAAGGGTGGCCTCGACTTCAAGGTTGCGACCGGAATGTTAACAAGATCAAACCCTCAACTGTAGTGCTTACCCCATATCGGATACATCGGAGCACGATATACTACACATTTCGAATATAACAATATAAACAAGAGCGAAAATACGGAAATATAATAATAAAAACGCCACGAGTGGCCGCTACCCTATCCCCCGATTGAAAAACTTTTCCTGAAAAGGAAACGGCCGGAATCCATTTCAGGACACCGGCCGCGGTCAGATCGAGGTGGGCTTTGTTAGAACTCGTCCCAGTCCGCCGAGATGGCGGCATTGCCCCGACTGAGATAGGCTGTGGCTGCCTGCTGGGGGTGCCTGGCTTGGGCTGGTTGCGGGGTGGCGGGTCGCGCGACCTTGCGTACGACCGGCGCCAGACCGATCCCGTCCTCGACATTATCGGTCTTGAACACGGCGACGATCCGGTCGAGTTCACTGGCCTGGGCTTCGGTCTGTTCGATGGCCGCGTTGGTCTGTTCGACCAGAGCTGCATTGTGCTGGGTCATCTCGTCCAGCGTCCGAACGGCAACGCTGACTTCGTCGATCGCCAACGCCTGCGTCTGGCTGGCCTTGGCAATGGCCTCCATCAGCCCCGCATTTTTGTTGACCGCGCCAAGCATGTCGCGCAGTTGCGTGGCCGCGCTGGAGACCAGATCCGATCCGGATTTTACCTCGTTGGCACTGGCCTCAATCAACGCCTTGACCTCAGAGGAGGCCTCCGCTGCGCTCTGGGCCAGGCGGCGCACTTCGATCGCCACGACGGCAAACCCCTTGCCCGCTTCTCCGGCGCGTGCCGCTTCCACCGAGGCGTTGAGCGCCAGCAGATTGGTCTGGAAGGCAATATCGTCGATCATGCCGATGATGTTGGAGATCTTGGCCGAAGACGCGGTAATGCGCTCCATGGCCTCATTGGCCGCATCCATGACCTGCCCGCCTTCTTCAGCAGTGCGGGTCACCTTGGATGCGCTGGCGCTGGCCTGCTTGGCCCGTTCGGCATTGCTCAGAACGGTGGAGGCAAGCTGCTCCATGGCCGCCGAAGTTTCCTCGATGGTCGCGGCCTGCTTGGTGGTGCGTTCAGACAGATCATTGGCGCCTGAGAGGATTTCGCCGGTCGCCGATTTGAGCGAACCGGAGGTCCGGCGCAATTGCATGACCACTTCGGTCAGCTTCTCGCCCACCGCATTGATGTCGGATTTGAGCTTGGCAAAGGCCCCTTCATACTCACCCGTCATGCGCTTGGTCAGATCCGTATCGGCCATGGCGCCGAGCACCTCGCCCACCTCGGCCACGCTGCGATCGAAGGTCTCGACCAGATTGTTGACGCTGCCGGCAAGGCTGTTGAGCTCGGCATCAGGGAATTCGGCATGCACGCGCTTGGTGAAGTCGCCCGAAACCGCGGCATCGACCACCTCGCCAAACGCGGCCTGCAACTCGGTCATCATCAGCCGGCGCTTTTCTTCATCCGCCACGATGCGCGCGGCCTCGGCCTCGGTCATCTGGCTGACGCGCAGGCCGTTCTCGCGGAACACTTCCACCGCGCGGGCCATGGCACCCACTTCATTGCCCTTATCGGTATAGGGCACATCGACCTCGTAATTGCCCTGGGCCACCACATCCATGGTTGCCGCCAGCTTGGGGATTGGCCGGGTAATCAGGCGCGAAGCGAAAAAGCCGATGGCCCCAAACGCGACAATCGCCGCGCCGCCAACCACGCCGATCAGGTTGAGCACGGAATTGGCGGCGGCCTCGACCCGGGCCATAGGCGTGCCAACAAAGATGGCCCCCATCACCTCGCCATTGGTTTTCTGGATCGGCTGCAGGGCGGCGTAATACTCGACCCCGTCAATATCGATGGCGCCCAGCACCATCTCCCCGGCATTGAGCCGGGTGACAGCATCGCTATCGGCCGCCAGCGCCCCACCCACTGCGCGGGTCTCCGCATCCGCCATCAGGCTGGTCGTCTTGGCAACCATGTCCCCGCTTGCCGAGTCGGTGACATAAATGGCCGCGTCCTGTTTGGTGACGCGGGTGACCGAGTCGATCACTTCGGTGTCGTAGAAGGGCGGTATGGCCCAGCTCTGGAAGGAGCCGATGGCGCCTTCTTCATTCCAGGTCAGCACGGAACCGGAAATGCGGCGCTCGAGAATTGTGGCAGCCACGCCCAGATTGGTTTCCTGCTGCACTTCGCTGTCCGCCATGGACTGCGCATGCAGGTTCAAATAGATCGCGGTCGAAACCGCGGCGATCGAGCCAATGATGGACAACATGACCAAAACCATGATGGTGGTGGTCATGCGCACATTTCCAAAAAAGCGCGCAATTTGTTTCATAGCGGTTCTCCCCCGTTCGGACCCGGCCTTCCTTCTGGAAACACTCCCGGAACCGGCCACAGGCGAAACACGCTATGAGAAACTGTTTACCGAAAACTGTACGGATTTTTCCGGAAGCGATTTTGACCGCCGTTCCGGGACAAAAAAGGTGCAATTTTACCCTTTTTGCCCGATCTGAAGGCAGGCACGGGTCGGAGTCAGGGTCTTGGGCCCCTCCTCCGCACCGCGCCCACATCTGATTGTGTCCGCGCGGGTGCGCCTAGAACTCGCTCCAGTCCGGCTCAAGCGCGGCGTTTCCCTGTGCCAGATAGGCCTTCCCGGCGGTCTTCACGCGCGCCGTTACGGTGGGCGTTTCCGGCCTGTTCGTCACCGCCGGCGCTGTTGCTTCACCGACATGGAACACATCGACGATCCAGTCGAGCTGGGTGGCCTGGGCTTCGGTCTTCTCGATGGCCGCATTCATCTCCTCGACCAGCGCCGCATTGTGCTGAGTCATTTCGTCCATGGTGCGCACGGCGGTGTTGACCTCCTCAATGGACGAGGCCTGTTCGCGGCTTTCATTGGCAATTGAATGCATCAGGTCATTGGAGGTGCGGGCCGCTTCGAGAATGGCGGTAAGCTTGGTTGCCGCATCGGCCACCAGGCGCGAGCCGCCCTTGACCTCATGCGCGCTCTGCTCGATCAGCGTCTTGACATCGCTCGAGGCCTGCGCGGCGCTCTGCGCCAGGCGCCGCACTTCCACGGCGACCACAGCAAAGCCCTTGCCCGCTTCGCCGGCCCGCGCCGCTTCCACGGACGCGTTGAGGGCAAGCAGATTGGTCTGGAAGGCAATGTCGTCGATCATGCCGATGATGTTGGAAATCTTGCCCGAGGAGGTCGTGATCCTTTCCATGGCATTGTTCGCCTCGACCATAACTTGCCCGCCATCCTCGGCGGTCTGGGTCACCTGGGCCGCACTGCGGCTGGCATCCTGCGCCCGCTCGGCATTGGTGAGCACGGTGCTGGCAAGCTGTTCCATGGCCGCCGAGGTCTCCTCGATCGTTGCCGCCTGCTTGGTGGTGCGCTCGGACAGGTCATTGGCGCCGGAAAGGATTTCACTGGTCGCGGTCTTGAGGGTGCCCGAAGTGGCGCGCAACTGTCCGACCACTTCGTTCAGCTTGTCAGCCACTGCATTGGTGTCGTCCTTAAGCCGCGCCAGCGCGCCTTCATAGTCGCCCTCCATGCGGCGAGTGAGATCGGTATTGGCCAGGGCCCCGAGCACTGCGCCAACCTCGCTGACACCGCGATCGACGGTGGAGACCAGATTGTTGACACTCGACGCCAACACGTTGAGCTCCTCGTCGGGGAACTGCGTGGCGACGCGCTTGCCGAAATCGCCTGCCACGGCGGCGTCGACCACCGCGCCAAAGGCACCCTGCAACTCGGCCATCATCTGGCGGCGATTTTCTTCGTCCGCAACGATACGCGCAGCCTCAGCCTCGGTCATTTCGCTGACGCGCAGGCCGTTTTCGCGGAACACTTCCACCGAACGGGCCATGCTACCCACTTCATTGCCCAGCTCACGATAAGGCACATCGGTGTCATAGGCCCCTTCAGCGATGGACCCCATGGCATTGGCAATGCGCGGGATCGGGCGGATGATAACCAGGCTCACCACATAGCCGATGCCGGCCAGAACCAGCCCGGTGGCGAGGGCGATCACGGCAAGGAACCCCATCATGTCGGTGACCGATTGCTCAATGGTCGCCACTGTTTCGCCGACAAACAGGGCCCCAGCAAGCGCCCCGTCTTCCCGGTTGACCGGAAAATAGGCCGAATAATAGCGCTGCCCCGCCAGCTCTTCCTCACCGAACCAGCCCTCGCCCGCACTCAACGCCGCCAGCACCGGACCTTCGGGATCGATGGCGCGACCCTTCAGGCTTTCCCCGTCCGCGCTCTCTAGCGTGGTGGTGTTGTTGACCAGCACGCCGCTATCCTTGTCGGTGATGTAGATAGCGGCCTCGGCCCCGGTGACACGGGCAATGCCGTCGACCAGCTCGGTATCGAAGAAGGGCAGCAGCGCCCAGCCGGTCACCTGGCTCATGGCGCCGCCCTCAGCCCAGTGGACCACCGTTCCACCCTTGTTATTGGTGGCTGCGGCGAAGATGGTTGCCGCTGTCTTGAGATTGCTTTCCTGCCGATCCCGGCCTTGCTGCATCATCGTCGATGAGAAGCTGAGATAGACCGCCATGGCCACCACCGAGATGGACACCACGATAGCCGCCATCACCAGACCCGAGATCTGGAACCTCAGACTCAGACGACCAAACAGACGAGAAACCAGACCAGACATGCTTGCCCCCAAGCGTTGCACCTTGGGGACAGCATAGGAGCTTCAAATTTAATCAAATATTACAGTAACTTAGTCGCCGCGCATTTTCATTTTGCAGGCGCCGCAGTGTAAATTTGCAGCCTGAATCACCCGATAAAGTCCTTCCCTTTACAGAGTTGAGGAGACTTTTTCAGAGTAGCCACCCCATTCTGACGCCATGTGCCGGCTCTGCGCGGCTAGAATTCGTTCCAATCGGCATCGATCGCGGCATTGCCCTGGCTGAGATAGGTGCGGCTGGCCGCCTTGAGTCGGGAGGTGGGCCTGGGCGCAGGCGGCAGCTCGGCCACCGCCGCCCGATCACCGGTGCGGGGAGAGGCATCTGCCGGGTCTTCTACCCGGAACACTTCGACAATCTGGTCGAGCTGGGTCGCCTGGGCCTCGGTCTGCTCGATGGCCGCATTCATCTCCTCGACCAGCGCCGCATTGTGCTGGGTCATCTCGTCCATGGTACGCACGGCCGTATTGACCTCCTCGATGGACGAGGCCTGTTCACGGCTTTCCGAAGCGATGGAATGCATCAATTCGTTTGACGCGCGCGCCGCCTCGAGAATGGCATTCAGCTTGGTCGCCGCATTGGCCACCAGGCTCGACCCGCCTTTAACTTCGTCGGCACTCTGTTCGATCAGCGCTTTCACATCGCTCGAGGCCTGTGCTGCCGATTGCGCCAGACGTCGCACTTCCACAGCGACCACGGCAAAGCCCTTGCCGGCCTCACCGGCACGTGCCGCCTCCACCGACGCGTTGAGCGCCAGCAAATTGGTCTGGAAGGCAATGTCATCGATCATGCCGATGATATTGGAGATCTTGCCTGATGAACTGGTGATCTTTTCCATTGCTTCGGTTGCGTCGGCCATCACCTGCCCGCCCTCTTCGGCGGTACGGGTGACCACGCTCGAGCGCTGGCTGGCATCCTGCGCCCGCTCGGCATTGCTGAGCACCGTCGCCGCCAATTGCTCCATGGCCGCCGAGGTTTCCTCGATCGTTGCCGCCTGCTTGGTGGTACGTTCGGACAGGTCGTTGGCGCCCGAAAGGATTTCACTGGTTGCGGTCTTGAGGGTGCCGGAGGTGGCCCGCAACTGCCCGACGACATCGCTGAGTTTTTCGGCCACCGCATTGGTATCGGTTTTGAGCTGCGCCAGGGCGCCCTGATATTCGCCCTGCATGCGGCGGGTCAGATCTGTATTGGCCAGGGCGCCAAGCACCGAGCCGACTTCGGTGACGCCACGCTCGAACGTCGCCACCAGATTATTGACACTGCTCGAAAGCGCATTGAGTTCGGGATCGGGGAATTCCACATTGACGCGGCGACCGAAATCGCCGGCTGCGGCCGCATCGACCACCACGCCGAACGCGTCCTGCAATTCGCCCATCATGCGCTGGCGGTCTTCCTGGTCGGCCACGATCCGCGCCGCTTCGGCCTCGGTCATCTGGCTGACCCGCTGGCCGTTCTCGCGAAAAACTTCCACGGCACGCGCCATGGCGCCGATCTCGTTGCCGCGTTCGACAAAGGGCACTTCGACCGTGTAGTCGCCTGCGGCAATGGCATCCATGGTTTCGGCCAGCCTGGGGATTGGCCGGGTCAGGAGGCGCGAGGCCAGCAGTCCGATCAGCCCCATCACCACGAGCAACACACCGGCCATCGCCGCCAGTCCCGGCAGCGCCGCATTGGCAGCCGCATCGGCCAGCGCCACATCCTTGCCCACCCAGAAGGCGCCAAGCAAAGTGCCATCGAGCTTGTGGATCGGATAGGCCGCCGCATTGTAGGTCGTGCCTGCAAGCGTCATCTCGCCATGGAACGCGGCACCCGATGCCAGCGTGGCGGCGGCCGGGCTGGCTGGGTCAAGCACGAAATCGGTCAGGCGCCCGCCTTCCGCCTCGGCCTCCAGGCTGGTCGACTTGGCGACGAACTGCCCTTGCTCACCAAGGCTGAACACGATGGTTTCGCCGCCAGTCACCTGGGTGACCGAGTCCACCGCGCCCGTGTCGTAGAAATAGGGGATGGAATAGGTGGTGAAGCTGACAATGGTGCCATCCTCCTCCGACCAGGTCAGCACCGATCCGGACAGGCGTTTTTCCAAGATTGTCGCGGCCGTCTTGAGGTCTGCGTTCTGCTGCGCGATGGCCTGCCCCACGGCTTGCCCGCGCAGGCTGAGATAGGTGCTCACGCTATAGGCGACGATGGTCACCATGATGCTGGTCAACAGCAAGGCAGCAATGGCTGTAGTCATGCGCATGTGGCGCCAGCCCGTCAGAAATTTCATGGTTTCCCCCTCCCAACCCGGAGCCGAGGTCCTCTTCCTCGGCGGCCACACGCTATCCCCTTGAGGCTTAACGATAGGTTGATCTTGTATGGTAGTTATTCGCACCTGAAAAAGAGCGCCCGAAAGCGCCCTTTTCAACCCCGGATTAGAATTCGCTCCAGTCGGTATCGACGGCCGCATTGCCCCTGCTCAGGTAAGATTTGGCGGCCGTGCTGAGCTTGGCCTGCAAACCGCGTGCGCCCTGCGCAATCGTTTTGACCGCGCCTTTCGCCTCTGCCGGTGAGACAATATGTGCCGCTCCGGCCCCCTTCTGCTCCAGGGCGAAAATGTCGACAATTGTGTCGAGCTGTGTCGCCTGGGCTTCGGTCTGCTCGATCGAGGCATTCATTTCCTCGACCAGGGCGGCGTTATGCTGGGTCATCTCGTCCATGGTGCGGACCGCAGTATTGACCTCGTCGATAGAGGACGCCTGTTCGCGGCTCTCACGGGCGATATTGTTCATCAATTCGCTGGAAGAGCGGGCCGAGGTGAGGATTTCCTCCAGCCGACTGGCCGCATCGGCCACCAGCTTGGAGCCGCCCTTGACCTCGTCGGCGCTCTGCTCAATCAGCGCCTTGACGTCACTCGAGGCCTGCGCTGCGCTCTGCGCCAGGCGCCGCACTTCCACGGCCACCACGGCAAAACCCTTGCCAGCCTCTCCGGCGCGCGCCGCTTCCACGGAAGCGTTGAGCGCCAGCAGATTGGTCTGGAAGGCGATGTCGTCGATCAGTCCGATGATATTGGAGATCTTGGCAGAAGACTGGGTGATGCGCTCCATGGCCGCGGTAGCCTGGCCCATAACCTGCCCACCCTCTTCGGCGGTATGGGTCACCCCGGTGGCAACGCTGGAGGCCTGTTTGGCGCGCTCGGCATTGCTGAGCACGGTGGCCGCAAGCTGTTCCATGGCCGCCGAGGTTTCCTCGATGGTTGCCGCCTGCTTGGTGGTGCGTTCCGAGAGATCATTGGCACCCGCGAGGATTTCACCGGTGGCCGTCTTGAGCGCCCGCGAGGTGTCGCGCAACTGGCCCACAATATCGGTGAGCTTGTCGGCCACCGCATTGGTGTCGGCCTTGAGACGCGCAAACGAGCCCTGATAATCACCCTTCATGCGCTGCGTCAGATCGGTATTGGCCAGCGCCGAAAGCACCGAGCCGGTCTCGCTGACGCCCCGGTCGACGGTCTCGACCAGTCCGTTCACCGAGCGAGCCAGCGTATTGAGCTCGTCATCGGGGAACTCGGCCGTCACGCGCTGGGAAAAATCGCCGGCAATGGCCGCATCGACCACCTGGCCGAAGGCCCGCTGCAGATCCCGCATCATGGCGGCCCGCTCGGCCTGGCTCGCCACGATCCGTGCCGCCTCGGCTTCGGTCATTTCATTGACCTTGAGGGCGTTTTCCCGGAACACCTCGACGGCCCGCGCCATGGCGCCGATCTCGTCGGCCCGGCGCGCGCCCTTGACCTCGACCTCGAGATCGCCATTGGCGAGCGCGTCCATGGTATCGGTCAGGCGCGAAATCGGCTTGCTGATCGAGCGGGCAAAGAAAAACCCGATGACGGCCGCTATGGCCAGCAGGATCCCGCCCACGGCCAGCGTCATGTTGCGCATCTGGACGACAGCAGCAAATGCCTCGTCTTCGGGCTGTACCGCGGCAATCGCCCAGGTGACGTCATGCACACTCACCGGCTGGGCGCGCACCACCATTGGCGCGCCACGATAATCGGTGCTCAGACCCTCCCCGTTTTCGCCGGCAAAGGCCCCGGCGATGACATCGGAGGTGAGGCTGGTGGCCAGCACGTCGGCCTCTTCGGTGCGCGGGGATTCAGAGCGCAGCAGGCCATCCTGGCCGACCACGACCACTTCCCCACTTCGCCCCAGCCCCGCAAGGCTGGAAACGGCCGTACTCATCGCCTCGGGCGAGATCGCCAACACCATGACGCCGGTGCTCTCATCGCCGCTATAAACCGGCATGGCCATGAAGCTTTCCGGCGTCGCGGTGGGACCATAGGTCGAGAAATCGACAAAGGCTGCTTCGCCCGGGCCCAGATCCTTGGCCGCAGCGAAAGCCTGACCGAGACCTGAGGCGGCAGCATCTCCATCATTGACGACATTGGTGGCAAAATCGGTGTTCTTGGCCACCGAATAGACGACGTCACCAGCCGCCGAAATCATCAGCACATCGGTATAGCCCCGCTCAAGCATAAGCGTGCGGAATCCGGGATGGTAGCGCTTGTGCACCGGATCGTAGCTCGCACCCATGATCCCCACGCTGTCGACCGCTGCGCGATCTTCGGGGTTGGGGCTGTCGGTGACATAGGCTTTTTGCAGCTGCGCGGCAGCCCGCTCCTTGAGCCCCATGCGCAACTCGTCGAGCGAACGGGTCATGTTCTGCATGGCCGTGACGGTATCGGAGCGCTGCACGAAAAGCCGCAGATCGACCTCGGCGCTGGAATAATAGTCGCTGACCAGCGCGCTGGCCGTATTGAGCGAGGCCTGCATGGACTGGTCGCGCTGTTCCTGAACGGTCCCCAGGCCGATCAGATAGCTCGCAATACCCACGCCGGCACTCACCACCAGCGCCGACCCCACCAGGGCCAGCGGCAATTTCTGGGCAATCCTGAGCTGCGGAATGAACTTCATACTTCTATTTGCTCCCCCCAACGGCGACTGCTTCCTCTAGGCAGCAACAGGCCGGGCGGCCCATGCGCAGGCAGTCACGCAACGCGAACGCGCTGTCATGAAAACGATACCGGCACAGGCTTAACCATCTCTTACGGACAAATGCGGATCGCCCAATTATTAGGAAATCATTTGTCAGAATTAGATTTTCAATGAAGAACGCCCCCGCTGCGAGAGCGAGGGCGTTTTAAACATTCTGGAAGGCGACCGATCAGGTGAGCGCGCCGATCACCGCCTCGATCCGCTTCTTCATGGTCGAAGCATCAAACGGCTTGATGATGTAATTGTTGACGCCAAAGGAAATGGCTTCCTTGACCTGTTCCTTGTCCGAGCGGCCTGTCGCCATGATGAAAGGCATGGCCTGTGTCCTTGGGTGCTTGCGGATCACCTTGAGCAGGGTCAGCCCATCGATATCTTCCATGTTCCAGTCGGAAATGATCAGATCGACATTGGACTTTTCGAGCTTGCCCAGGGCATCGCGCCCGGATTTGGCTTCGATAATATCCTTGAACCCGAGCTGGGTCAGAATGTACTTACAAATCCCGCGCATGGACTGCTGGTCATCAACGATCAGGACGCTCACAGCGCTCGCTTTTGGCATGGTTATTCTTACCTCTACGCGCCTTCGGCCTTCGGGCCGCACTTGACTCAAACTCTATGGGCCAAGCGTTACAATTCTCTCAACTGCGCCATTGGCATTCTCGCTTGGCCGTTCACGCGGCGTTTTTGAGCTTGACCAGCGCAGTGGCCAGCTTGGCCGCGATCTGCTCGACTGGCGCCTGCTCGACCACCGCACCTTCCTCGAAGGCGACGCGCGGCATGCCATAAACCAGCGCCGAAGCCTGGCTCTGCCCCACCGTATAGGCGCCGGCATCGCGCATGAGCTTGAGCCCCCTGGCGCCATCGCGGCCCATGCCGGTCAGGATGGCGCCTACCGCCATCGGGCCGACCGTCCTGGCCACCGACTCAAACAGCACATCGACGCTGGGCCGATGCCCGCTTTCCAGCCCATCCTGTTCAAGGCGACACTTGAGCTGTCCCGAGGAGCGCTCCACCCGCAGGTGGTAATCGCCCCGCGCCACATAGGCGTGACCCGGCTTGAGCGCCATGCGATCCTCGGCTTCCTGCACTTCAAGCGCACAAAGCTCATCGAGCCGCGCCGCAAAACGCCCGGTAAACCCGGCCGGCATGTGCTGGGCAATGACCACCGGCGGACAATCGGCCGGAAGTTCCGCTAATACGGCGCGAATGGCTTCCACCCCGCCAGTCGAGGCGCCGATAGCAATCAACGCCCCTTCAGGTGCAGCGGCCGTCTTGAGCGGGATCTTGCCGGTTTTGGGCACCTCGGCCCGGCTGGCCGAACGACCGCGTACATCGGACTTGGCCGCAGCACGGATCTTGTCGCGCAGACCCACACCGAATGCATCAAGCCCGCCGGCGAATTCGGCACTGGGCTTGGCGACGAAATCGACGGCACCCAGTTCGAGGGCGAGCAGGGTTTCGCTCGCTCCCTTCTTGGTCAGCGTCGACACCATCACCACGGGGGTGGGGCGCAGGCGCATCAGTTTTTCAAGAAATGCCAGCCCGTTCATATTGGGCATTTCGATATCGAGCGTCACCACATCGGGATTGAGCGCCTTAATCTTCTCGCGCGCATCGATGGGGTCGGTAGCGGTGCCCACCACATCGATATCGCCATCCCGCGTCAGCATGCGGGCGAGAACTTCGCGGATAAGTGCCGAATCGTCGACGACCAGAACCTTGATGCTCATCATGCAGCTCGCTTGTTCAGTTTTTCACGCGACTGGTAGATCGTCTTGCCGACCAGTCGGAAGCCCTCGCCGCCTGATCCCAGGTTCTCCGAGTGGCCGATATAGAGATAGCCTTCAGGCGCGAGCAGCTTGCAGAAGCGTCCGAACATCTCGCCTTGAGTTGGCTTGTCGAAATAGATCGCCACATTGCGGCAGAAGATGGCGTCGAATGGCCCCTTCATCGGCCAGGCGCCGATCAGATTGAGCGGCTTGAACGAAACCAGCTCGCGTACATTGGCGGGAATGCGAATTGCGCCGGCCGTGCGCTCGAACGGACGCGCCCGCTCCGGGCTCAGACCATTGAGTTCGCTTTCCGGATAGACCCCGCCCGCCGCCTTAGCCAAAACCGCCGTGTCGATGTCCGTGGCCAGGATCTTGAAGTCCCAGCGTTTGAGCTCGGGAAACGCGGCCAGCAGATCCATGCCGATGGTATAGGGCTCCTGCCCGGTTGAGCAGCCCGCCGACCAGATGCGCAGCCGCGTGCCGCGGGGACGCTCGGCGATCAGCGCGCCCACATAGTCCCGCAAGTGGTCGAAATGGTGATCTTCGCGATAAAAGCGCGTCAGATTGGTGGTCAGCGCGTTGATAAAATCCTGCCCATCCTTGGCCGACCCGCTGCGTTCCAGGAAATCGACATAGGCGTCGAAGCTGGGCAATTGCAGCGCGCGTAAAATCTTGGAAAGCCGGGACACGACAAGCGTGCGCTTCGCATCGCTGAGCGCGATACCGGCGACGGAATAGACCCGTGCCTTGATACGAGCGAATTCCCGCTCGCTGAGGGTATATTCCCCCTGTTCCATGCAACCACCCTTTTTGCCCCGGACTTCTTCCGGCTTAACTGGCGGCGCGCTGGTCGAACGCGATCTCCTGATCGGCTATCTCGACCACCGGCCCTGGCGACGCCAAAGACACCGAACGGGGTCCCCTCGTCTCCTCTTTGGCCGGAATAGTGTCCGGCTCATTGCTTAGATTGCGTAAATTCTCTTGCAATTGGGCGGTGATTTTTTGTAGGCCCCCGGCTTCTTCGAGCCCGATCCGCGCCTGCGCCCGGCCCTTGTCGGCGATAACGCGGATATCCTTGGCGCTGCGATTGGTGACCTGGGCCAGTTGGCGCACTTCATCGGCCACCACGGCAAAGCCTGCGCCCTTCTCCCCGGCGCGCGCCGCTTCCACGGCCGCATTGAGGGCCAAAAGATTGGTGCGGAATGACACATCTTCGATCCCGGCGGTCATGGTGTCGATTTCCCGCGCCATGCGATCGATCTCGCTGACCAGCGTGCGGGTGCGTCCGGCTGCTTCTTCGGCCTGCCGGGCCAGGGATTGCGCCGCTTCATTGCGTGTTTCGGCAGCGGCCAGCTCGGCCTCGAGCACCGCCATCTTCTCCACACCCGCAGCCAGTGCGGCACGCGCTGTTTCCGCCGATTTTTCGGTGGCGGCCGCCCGTGCTTCAAACTGGGCCAGCAATTCCTTGACCGAAGCGAGCCGGGTTTCGAGCGCCACGCGGGCCTGGGCCTCGTCACGCTGCTGCTCGTCCAGACCCGAGAACAGCTCGATGACCATTTGCGCCTCGTCCGCCAGAGGCAAGTCATGGACCGAAGCCGTTTTGCCTTCCATAACGGCACGCAATTGACCCACGCCATCGTCCAATGCGGCGAATGCGGTGTTGATGTCCCGCAGGACAGGCTGACTGGCCGTGGCATCGTCTTCGAACCGGAAGCCGGTGCGCCCTTGACGCAGAGCTTCAAGCATCAGATCGAACCGGTCATCCTCGATGAAATAGCCCGCCGGCTGCAATTCCAGCGCATACCGCCCCGATGGCAGGGCCAGGCGCTGGGCCACAAAACGCCTCTGATCGAGCAGCACCAGCGCTTCTTCAGGGGCACCGCCGCCCGTTTCAAGATAGCCGGCGCCGAACAGACCATCGAGGGTTTCCCCTTCCCGCGCCCCTGGCGCCAGACGTTCCATGCCGCGGCTGGCAGCCAGAATGACCCCATGCTCGTCGACCACCAGCAGCGGCGCCTCAAGCATGCCGATGGTGGCGCGAAAATGATGGGCCTTTTCGAGTCGCTTGCCCAGGCGCGCGACAATACCACCGATGGACAACGCCTCGCCGGATCG